>CAUJET010000065.1 GCA_963169665.1 Actinomycetota bacterium
GTGTGCCGCTTCGCGTCACACGACGATGTTGACGGTGCGGCCCGGCACGACCACGACCTTCTTCGGCGTCGCGCCCGCCAGGCTCGTGATCACCTTGTCGTCGGCCAGGGCGATCGCCTCGATCGACGCCGGGTCGGCATCGGCCGCGACGGTGATGCGCGAACGCACCTTGCCGTTCACCTGCACGGGCAGCTCGATCGAATCCTCCACCAGCTTGGCCGGATCCGCCGTCGGGAAGGGCTCGTAGGTGACGGTGTCGGTGTGGCCCAGCATGCGCCACAGTTCCTCGGCCATGTGCGGTGCCAGCGGCGCCAGCATCAGCACCAGGCGCTCGGCCGCGTCACGCGGGCAACCGCCCAGCTTGGTGAGGTGGTTGTTCAGCTCGATCAGCTTCGCGATCGCGGTGTTGAACCGCATGGCGTCCATGTCGGCGCGCACACCGTCGATCGTGCGGTGCAGGAGCCGGTCGGTGACCTCGTCGAACGCGGGCAGGTCGGCGCGCAGCTGCCCGGTGTCCTCGTCGACCAGGTTGCGCCACACGCGCTGCAGGAACCGGTACATGCCGACGACGTCGCGGGTCTCCCACGGCCGTGAGGCGTCGAGCGGACCCATCGCCATCTCGTACAGGCGCAGGGTGTCGGCGCCGTAGGCCTCGTAGATGTCGTCGGGGGCGACGGCGTTCTTCAGGCTCTTGCCCATCTTGCCCCACTCGCGCGTGACCGGCTTGCCCTCGTAGGTGAACTGCCCGTCGTGCTCTTCCACGCTGAACGCGTCGACGTAGATCTCGCGTTCGTCCTTGAACGCAGCGGCCAGGATGTAGCCCTGGTTGAACAGGCGGTGGTACGGCTCCTTCGAGCTCAGGTGGCCCAGGTCGAACAGCACCTTGTGCCAGAACCGGGCGTACAGCAGGTGCAGCACGGCGTGCTCGACACCACCGACGTACAGGTCGACGCCGCCCGGGTGGCCCTCGCCCTGCGGGCCCATCCAGTACTGCTCGACCTCGCGGTCGATGAAGGCGTTCTCGTTGGTCGGGTCGCAGTAGCGCAGCTCGTACCAGCAGCTGCCGGCCCACTGGGGCATGACGTTGGTGTCGCGGCGGTAGCGCTTGGGCCCGTCGCCCAGATCGAGCTCGACCGTGGTCCACCAGTCGAGCCGGTCGAGCGGGCTCTCCGGGTTGCTCATCGCGTCGTCGGCGTCGAAGGTGCGCGGGCTGAAGCTGTCGGTGGGCGGCAGCTCGAGCGGCAGCAGCTCGTCGGGCAGGGTGTGGGCGTGGCCCGACTCGTCGTAGACGATCGGGAACGGCTCGCCCCAGTAGCGCTGGCGGCTGAACAACCAGTCGCGCAGCTTGTAGCTGATGGTGGCCTCGCCGCAACCGCGCGCGCTGAGCCACTCGTTGGTGCGTCGCTTCGCCTCGGCGATGTTGCTCAGGCCGTTCAGGTCGAGCGTGTCGTTGGCGCTGTTGACGTACGGCGCGTCGCCGACGAACGCCTCCGGCCACGTGGCCGTGTCGAGCGCCTCGCCCGTCTGGGGCTCGATGCCGTGCTGCTCGAACCAGGCGGCGGGCGGCTGCTGGATGGCCGGGATCGGCAGGCCGAACTGGCGGGCGAACTCGAAGTCGCGCTCGTCGCCGCACGGCACGGCCATGATCGCCCCGGTGCCGTAGCCCATCAGGACGTAGTCGGCGATCCACACCGGCACCTGGGCGCCGTTGATCGGGTTGGTCGCGTACGACCCGGTGAACACACCGGTCTTGGTCTTGTCCTCCACCTGGCGGGCGACGTCGCTCTTGGTGCCGGCCACTCGGCGATACTCGGCGATCGCCGCGGCCTGGTCGGGCGTGGTGAGCGCGTCGACCAGCGGGTGTTCGGGGGCCAGCACCATGAACGACGCGCCGAACAGGGTGTCGGGGCGGGTGGTGAAGACGCGGATCGGTCCCGCACCGGATTCGAAGTCGACCTGGGCGCCCTCGCTGCGGCCGATCCAGTTGCGCTGCATCGCCTTGATCGAGTCGCTCCAGTCGAGCAGCTCGAGGTCGTCGACCAGGCGGTCGGCATAGGCGGTGATCCGCATCATCCACTGGCGCATGCTGCGCTTGAACACCGGGAAGTTGCCGCGATCGCTTCGACCGTCGGCGGTGACCTCTTCGTTCGCGACCACCGTGCCGAGGCCCGGGCACCAGTTCACGGGTGCCTCGCTGATGTAGGCCAGGCGGTGGTCGTCGAGCACGTCGGCCTGCTCGGCAGCGCTCAGCGACGCCCAGGCGCGGCCGTCGGGCGTGGGTCGGGTTCCGGCGGCGAACTCGTCGACCAGCTCGCTGATCGGACGGGCCTTCTGCTGGTCGGTGTCGTACCAGGCGTTGAAGATCTGGCTGAAGATCCACTGGGTCCAGCGGTAGTAGGCCGGGTCGGTGGTGTCGATGCTGCGGCGGGGGTCGTGGCTGAGGCCGATGCGGCGCAGTTGGCGGCGCATGTTGGCGACGTTCTGGGCAGTCGTGACGGCCGGGTGCTGACCGGTCTGGACCGCGAACTGCTCGGCGGGCAGGCCGAACGCGTCGAAGCCCATCGTGTACAGGACGTTGTGGCCCGTCATGCGCTGGTAGCGGCTGTAGACGTCGGTGCCGATGAACCCCAGCGGGTGGCCGACGTGCAGGCCCGTGCCGCTCGGGTACGGGAACATGTCGAGCACGAACAGCTTCGGCTGGTCCTTCACCGCCGGGTCGCCCAGCGGGCCGGCCGGGTTGGCGGTGTGGAAGGTGTTGTGCTCGTCCCACCAGTCCTGCCAGCGGGGCTCGATCTCCTGGGCGAGCGCGCCGGTGTACCGGAAGGCGTGTTGCGGCTCGCTGGAGGGGGTGTCGCTGGCAGTACTCATAGAGGCAAGGATTCTACGGACCACCTGAGCAGCACTACGGTTTCGTTTCATGACTGCACCTGCAGCCCCCTCTGACCTCTCCTCGACGACCCCGCAGCCGGGCTCGATCGTCGAACGCCTCGTCATGGCGGCCGACCGTCCCACGGGGGTCCGCTTCGTCGGTCACTCGGTGGCGCCCGCCGAGGGCGACGGGTTCGTGCCGTGGGCACAGATCCACGACGACGCCCGCGTCGTCGGTGCCGCGCTGCAGGCCCGTGGCCTGGTGCCGGGCGATCACGTCGCCATCCTCGGCCCCACCAGCCGGTCGCTCATCACCATCATCCAGGGCTGCTGGCTGGCCGGGTGCGCGTCGATGGTGCTGCCGCTGCCGATGCGCATGGGCTCCCTCGACGCGTTCATCGAGAGCACCCGCTCGCGCATCCGCCACGGCGACGCCAAGCTCGTGCTGATCGACGACCTGCTCGCCGACTTCTACGCCGCGGGGCCCGGCGACCCGCCGATCGAGCCGATGAAGAACGTGCTGCCCGGCGTGGCCGGCCAGGTGAGCGGCGAGCGGTTGGAGATCCCGTCGTACGACCCCGAGCGCCTGATCATCCTGCAGTACACGAGCGGCTCCACCAGCGAGCCCAAGGGCGTGATGATCCCCGACCGGGTGCTCACCGCCAACATCGACGCGTGCTGCGCGGCAGCCGAGCTGAGCCTCGCCGAGGTGATGGTGAGCTGGCTGCCGCTCTACCACGACATGGGCCTCGTCGGCTTCCTGTCGATCCCGATGACCCGGGGCGTGCAGCTCGTGCAGGCCGCGCCGCAGGACTTCCTCGCACACCCGGGCAACTGGATGCAGTGGATCAGCGACTGGGGTGGCACCGCGACCGCCGGCCCGAACTTCAGCTGGGTGCTCGCCACCCGAGCGCTCAAGCGGGCCAAGGACCTCGACCTGTCGACGCTCACCCTCGCGCTCAGCGGGGCCGAACCCGTCGACCCGGCGGCCGTCGAGGCGTTCGTCGCGGCCGCGGAACCGTTCGGCTTCCGCTCCGGCAGCGTGTTCCCAGCGTTCGGCATGGCCGAGGTCGCGATCGGCGGGTCGTTCCCGAAGCGCCACGCCGGACTGCAGACCGACTCGGTCGACCGAGTGGTGCTCGAGCGCGATCGCATCGCCAAGCAACTGCTGGTCGCCGACGCCGACGAGGAGCTCGACGTGCGCCGCCTGCCCCTGCTCGGCACGGCGGTGCCGGGGCTCGAGATGAAGGTCGTCGATCCCGAGACCTATGCCGAGCTGCCCGAGCGCCACGTGGGCGAGCTGCTGTTGCGAGGCACCTCGGTGACCCCCGGGTACTACAAGCGCCCCGATGCCACCGCTGCGCTGTTCCGCGACGGCTGGCTGTGCACCGGCGACCTGGCGTACGTGATCGACGGCCAGCTCGTGCTGTGCGGCCGCATCAAGGACGTGATCATCGTCGGCGGCCGCAACGTGTTCCCCGAGGACATCGAGCGCGCCTGTGGCACCCTCGAGGGGGTCCGCGCCGGCAACGTCATCGCGTTCGGCGTCGACGGCTACAAGGGCAAGGAGACCGTCGTCGTCGTGGCCGAGGTGCGCCCGTCCGACGAGGAGGGTCGCATCGACGACGTGCGCCACGCGATCCACCACCGCACGCTCGAGGTGTGCGGCCTGCCGCCGCGCGACGTGATGCTGGTGAAGCCGGGCACCCTGCCCAAGACCAGCAGCGGCAAGCTCCAGCGCGCCAAGTGCCGCGAGCTCTATCTCGAGGAGACACTCGAGCTGATCTGAGCGGTGGTCGCCAACGCCCGGTCAGGCGGGTGACGCGACCTCGGCCAACGTGGCGAGGAAGCGGGTGTTCTGCTCCTCGCTGCCGATCGTCACGCGGATGCCCTCGTTGCTGAACGGGCGGGTGACCACGCCGCGCTTCTCCAGCTCGAGGTAAACGGCGTCGGTGCGGTCGCCGAGGGGCAGGTAGACGAAGTTCGCCTGCGCGTCGGGCATCGACCATCCGGCGTCGACGAGGGCGGCGATCACCCGGGCGCGCTCGGCGAGGATGCGGTCGACGCGCTCCTGGATCAGGTCGATGGCGTCGATCGCCGCGATGGCGGCGGCCTGGGCGAGGCCGTTGACGGCGAAGGGGAACAGCGTCTTGTCGATCGAGGCGATGACGTCGGGATGGCCGACCGCGTAGCCGACCCGGATGCCGGCCAACCCGTGCGCCTTCGAGAACGTGCGGGTGACGACGACGTTGGGGAACTCGGGGACGAGCTCGTGCACCGGGTCGCCGAAGGCGGGGTCGAGGAACTCGCGGTACGCCTCGTCGATCACGACCACGGTGGTGGGGGAGATGCGGCCGAGCAGGGTGCGCAGTTCGCTGGTGCGCAGTGCGGTGCCGGTGGGGTTGTTGGGTGTGGCGAGCAGCACCATGCGCGTGTTCGGCGTGATCGCGGCGGCGAGCGCCTCGAGGTCGAAGGCGTGGTGGGCGGTGAGCGGTGTCGTGACCTCCACGCCGCCCATCAGCTTCGTGTACACGGGGTACACCTCGAACGACCGCCACGGGTACACGACCTCGTCGCCGGCGTCGACGAAGGTGAGGAACAGCTGCTGCAGCAGACCCACCGAGCCGGCACCGATCGTGACGCCCGCAGGGTCGACGCCGAGCCAGGTGCCGATGCGCTCACGCAGGGCCGTGGCCCGGTGATCCGCGTAGCGATTGGCGCCCGCAGCTGCGGCGTTCACCGCGGCGAGGATCTCGTCGAGCGGCGGATCGGGGTTCTCGTTCGAGGCGAGCTTGATCGCGTTGGTGATGCCGTGTTCGGCCTCGGCCTGGGCCGCGCCCTTGCCGGGACGGTAGGCGGGGAGGCGATCGACGGCGGGACGGGCCTGGGGGAGTTGCTGCTGGTCGGGCTGCTGGTCGGGCACGGCGCCGACCGTAGCAATGGCGAGCGGCCCGGGGCCCGTCCGGATCTGCCACGATGCAGACGTGCACGTCGTCTACACCCCCGCCCACCTGCGCCACGATCCCCACGTCGAGTTCGAGACGTCCACGGCCCACAGCCCGTTCGAACACATCGGCCGGGCGGAGACGATCCGTGAGACGTTGCAAGCCGACGGGTCGTTCCCGTTCCGGACACCCGACGAGTGGGGGACCGCACCGATCGAGGCGATCCACGATCCGGGCCTGCTGCGCTTCCTCACCACGGCGTGGGCCGAGTACCAAGCAGCCAACGGCGACCACCGCGAGGTGACGCCCGACGTCTTCTACAGCTCCGACCTGCGCAACAAGATGAGCGCGCCGATCGAGCCGCCGTCGATCAACGGGCGGATGGGCTACTGGTGCTTCGAGACCACCACACCGCTCACCGAGGGCACCTACGAGGCGGCCCGGGGCGCGGTCGACACGGCGCTCACCACGACGAAGCTGGTGCTCGACGGTGAGCGGTACGCCTACGGCCTGTGCCGACCGCCCGGTCACCACGCCACGTCACGCCGCTACGGCGGCTACTGCTTCTTCAACAACGCGGCGATCGCCGCCCACCACGTGGCTGCCACCACCGGCACCAAGGTGACGATCCTCGACGTCGACTACCACCACGGCAACGGCACGCAGGAGATCTTCTACGACCGCGACGACGTGCAGTACGTGTCGTTGCACGGTGATCCGGCACGGGCGTACCCGTACTCGATCGGGTATGCCGACGAGACCGGCACCGGCCAGGGCCTGGGTCTGAACCTCAATCTGCCGATGCCGCTGCGCGCCGACGACGACACGTACCTCGCAGGACTCGCGACGGCATGTGACGCGATCTCGACGTTCGGCCCGTCGACGCTGATCGTGTCGCTCGGTCTCGACACGTTCCTCACGGATCCGATCAGCGACCTCGCCGTCACCACCGACGGCTTCGAACGATGCGGGGCGCTGGTGGCCGAGCTGGGCCTGCCCACCGTGGTGCTGCAGGAAGGCGGCTACGACGTGAGCGCGCTCGGCGAGAACGTCCGCCGCTGGCTCGTCGGCCTGCGCGGGAACTGAATCGGTCGTCCGTCGCCCGGGTCAGTCGTCGGACGAGTCGAGGTCGGTGACCCGGGCGATCGCTTGCAGGAACGCGTCGCCGTAGGCGGCGAGCTTGGCGGGGCCGACGCCCTTCACCAGGCCCAACTGGGCTCGCGACGTGGGCCGGGCCAGCACGATCTGCTCGAGCGTCGCATCGGCGAACACGGTGTAGGCGGGCTTGCCCGCGGCGAGGTGGAGACGCAGCTCCTTGAGCGCCGCGAAGAGCACGGCGTCGTCGCCACCGAGCGCATGGCCGGGGCGGGCGTCGCGCCTGGCCGGTGCGGGTGACGGGGGCGTGGCGGGGCCCGTCCGCTTGGGGGCCGGGGGATCGAACAGGTTGGCGATGAACGGCGAGGGGGTCTCGTCGGGCACCACGTGCAGGCGTCCCGAGGCGCGGGTGATGGCCACGTGGAACACACGTCGTTCCTCGGCGGTGTCGTCGGACAGCCGGTGCGGGAACTGGTCGGCGTCGGCTTGGTGCACCACCACCAGCGGCCACTCCTGGCCCTTCACCCGGTGCACCGTCGCGAGCGTGACGCCGCCGGACGCCCACGGGCGGCTGACCCCGTCGCGCAGCCACCGTTCGAACGCCCGCGGGTCGGGCTGCAGCTCGGCGAGCTGGGCGATCGCAGTGAGGTCGTCGTTCTGCGCGGCACGGTTCATGCCGCGCCGATGGGTGTCGAGCGTGGCGATGCTCGATGCGAGACCCATCGAGTCGCGCAGGGCCCCCAGGATCGCACCGGTGGTGCCGCGGTTGGCAGCCAGGCGTCGCAGTCGTTCGATGTCGGCGGCGAACTCCTCGATGCGCATCGCGTCGCGCTCGCCGTTCACCCGTCCGGCGAGGCGGCGCAACCCGTCGAGCGAGGTCTGCTCGCCGACCCACGTGGCCACGTTGGGGTGCAACGACCGGGACGGTCGACGCAACGCCTCGGCCATGTCGTCCGACTCGAACGAATCGGCGGCCGTGGCGAGACGCAGCCAGGCCAGCGCGGCGCGCACGGCCGTGCGGTCGAGGAACTCGCGCCCGACGCCGCCCATCACGGGCACGCCGGCCACGCCGAGCGCCACCTGCACCGGTGCGAGCAGCGAGTTGACCCGCGTGAGGATCGCGATGTCCGACGGTGGCATGCCCTCGGCGACGGCGCGGCTGACGATGTCGACGGTGGTGTCGACCGGGGCGTCGCCGGACTCGACGTGCAGGCCGCGCTCGACGGCCGTGGCAGCGGCACGGATCGACTTCGAGACACGGACCGCGTTGTGGCGCAGGAGCATGTCGGCGGCGGCGACGACGTCGGCGGGGCAGCGGTAGTTGACCTCGAGTGGGTGCTCGCCGGCGCCGGGGAACAGCTCGGCGAAGTCGATGAGCCAGGCCGGGTCGGCGCCGTTGTAGCCGTAGATCGTCTGGTCGTCGTCGCCGACCCCGAACACCGCACCGTCGGGCCCGGCGAGCAGGCGGACGAGCAGCAGGTGGGCGGGCGTGAGATCTTGGAACTCGTCGACGAGCATCAGCCGGCACGCCCGCTGGGCGGTGGCGCGGGCGACGGGGTCGTCGAGCAGGATCTCGAGCGCACGCTGCACCTGTTCGTCGAAGTCGAGTCGACCGGCCCGTTCGAGCTCGCGGCGGTAGCGGGGGAAGACGTCGGCGAACCCGTCGACATCGCCGTCGTACAGCTGCTCGACGCGCTCGGGCGACTTCAGGCCGAGCCGGGCGAGCGACAGCGCCTCGATCCAGGTGGCGACCGGATCGGCATTGCGCTTGCGCGGGAACTTCACGAGGCGGCCGATGATGCGGCGCACCTCGCCCTCGTCGATCGTCTCGAACCGCTTGGGCCGCGGCGCGAACGGTGGCGTGCCGTTCACGATCGCGAGCGCGATCGCGTTGAGCGTGCGCACCTGCAGGCCGCGCAGGTCGGGGGTGCGCTCGCGCATCTCCTCCTGCGCCCGCTTGTTGAACGCCACGAGGCCGACGGCCGATGCGGGCAGCCGCCACTGGCGGATGAGGTGACGGGCCCGTTCGGTGAGCACGCGGGTCTTGCCCGACCCGGCTGGCGCGATGATGCGTGCCGCGCCGCCGTCGTGGACGACCGCGGCGAGCTGGTCGGGCGCGAGATCCGCGGTGGTGTCGTTGGGGCCGAAGGGCACCAGCGACCCGTGTTCGACCGCCACTCGGTGCAGCACGGCGACACCGTCGATCGGGGCGCGCCAGGCGGGCGGACCGCCGTCGAGCCAGGCGGGTCTGCCGTCGGGCAGCACGACATCGGCGGTGCCGTCGTCGACGGTGCGTGCGCCGGCGGCGATCGCCCGGTCGAGCACCCACCACCGTGGCCCGGCATCGACCGTCGCGTCGACAGCGTTGCTGGTGAGCAGGTGCTGGAGGGTGACGAGGTGCAGTTCGAAGCGGGCGCCGGCCTCGTGCGGGGCGAGGTCGGTGCGCTGCGGTGCGGCGAGCGTGGCCGCGGTCTCCCGGTCGAGTTCGATCACCAGGCCGGTGCGATCGATCGCGGCGCGGCGCAGCAGGGCGATCACCGTGTCGGGGTGACGGAGGTCGTCGTCGGTGACGGTGATGCGGGTCGCGTCGTGCCAGGCCGGCGGGGTCGGCGCTCCGGGCCGGACGACCGCGTGGCGTCCCAGCGAGGGGTGGCCCCGGTGGGCGGTGGCGCCCGTCCCGCTCGCGCCGGCCGGAGCCGCCGGCACCTCGACCTGCTCGACGGGCAGCTTGGGGGCATCGGGGGCACCGGCGTTCGCCTCGCTGCGCTCCCAGCAGGCGCGTACACCTCGGGCATCGGCGTGGCTGCCGCCGCAGTAGACGCAGGAGATGGGCACCCCCCGGTTGTAGTCGATGGGTGTGACAACCGGGGCGATGTGCTCGTCGAGCGCGGCCGGATCGTCAGGAGGTGTGCTGGAAGAGCCGATTCCCGGTGAACAACAGCACGTCGCCGGCGGTCGGCGACGCAGCGAGCCGTGCGATGCGGTGGCGGCACCGAAGATCGAGCATGGCGCCCCAGAACGGACCCAGCTCGCGGTACGCCTCCAGCTCACGCTGTTGCGCGAGTTTGAACAGCCCGACCGGATCGCTGGCGAGCGTGCGGGAGCGGAACGCCTGCTGGACGAGCCGTTGATGGGACAGGACCAGGCCTGCCGGGTCGGCGTGATCGACGACGTTCACCACCAGCTCGTCGGTGGGCGGCACGAGGAGCGTGCTCGAGACGAGCACCCGGAACCCGGCCAACTCGGTGAGCACCGTCACGGTGCCGCTCGAACGCTCCGCCGCGACGACGATCAGATCGCCGTCGGTGAACAGGTCGACCACCGCCCTGGCGCGGCCGTCGGCGTGGACGG
Source organism: Actinomycetota bacterium (assembly GCA_963169665.1). Lineage (GTDB taxonomy): Bacteria > Actinomycetota > Acidimicrobiia > Acidimicrobiales > Ilumatobacteraceae > VFMC01. The sequence goes on from CAUJET010000065.1 coordinate 10,260, forward strand.
TGGCGGCGTGGCTGAACCCCATCTCACGGAGCACGTCGGCGATCGCGAGGCGTCGTTCGGGATGGGGATCGGCCGAGAGCACCTCCGTCCCGTCGTCGACCGGCTCGGTGGCAGGTGCGTCCGATGCCGACGGGATCTCCTGGTTCGGGTCGAGATCCCAGAGATCGATCGGTGTCCGCGGGCCGTCGGACTCGGGGGCAGGGAGCGAGGCGACGACCGGGCGGTGGGCGAGCAGGTACTCCGGCGGCGACGCGGTGAAGGTCTTGACGAACCTGAAGCCGAGCGGTCCGGCGACGAGGACGACGCCGATCCGGATCGCGACGACCACGGCCGCAGCGGCGACGCCGATGCCGACCGCCATTGCGGCGGAGTCGTAGCGCCACCAGCACCACGGCACGACGACCCCGAGCACGGCGAGCGAGGTGCCCACCAGATGCCAGGCCACGATGCGGCGCACTTCGTGTCGACACCAATCGATCGTCGGTTCGCGGGGGCGCTCCTCGGCAGCGACGGGCACCCGTGTGAGCGCCGGTCGGTCTGCAGCGGGGCGCTCGACGGCGTCCATCGGGTGTTCGACGTTCGTCGCCCGAGCGACGGTTGCGGCGGCCTCGTTCGCTGCCTGGGCGAACGCGAGCCCCGGTGCCGAGGTGGACGGCCGAGGCGCGTCGAGGTCGTCCGGGCGCGGCTCCATCGGATCAAGCATCGGCCGTCCGCCGACCGCGATTGAGCGAAATCCCCCGGATGGGCAGGTCGCGGAGCCTCCGACGGGTCTGCGACCGAGGTAGCGTCGGCGGGTGTGACGGCAACCGCTGCGGGTGACGGGTCCGCAAGGTAGGGCACCCCTCCATGTTCGCGGTCCTGCTCGCCGCCGTGTCGAGTGTCTCCTACGGTGCGTCCGACTTCTCCGGAGCGATGGCCAGCAAGCGCACCGATTCGGCGATCGTCACCGTGGTCGCCCAGTTCGTCAGCCTGATTGCGCTCGCTGCGGTGCTGGTCGTGCTGCCTCCCGACGAATGGATCGTGCGTGATCTGGCATGGGGTGCCGCCGGTGGCGCCTGCGTCGCCGTCGCGCTCGTCTGCTTCTACCGTGCGCTGGCGATCGGTCCGATGTCGGCGGCGGCGGCCACCACGGCGCTCGTCGGGGCCCTCGTCCCATTGGTCGCCGGCCTGGCCTTCGGTGAGCGACCGGCGGTGCTCACGTTGGTGGGAATCGGGATGTCGATCCCTGCGGGCGTGCTCGTTGCGGCGGGTGGCGCCCACGGTCGGGCGTCGCTGCGGCTCCCACCCCGGGAGCGGTGGGTCGCTCGAGAGTCCGGTGCGGTGACGACGCGATTGGCGTTCGTGGCCGGGGTCGGGTTCGGTCTGTTCTTCGTCCTGCTCTCGCGCACGTCGACCGAGGCCGGCCTGTCGCCCTTGCTGGGGGCACGAGCGGCATCGATCGGCATCCTGTCGCTCGTGCTCACGGCTGGTGCCGGCTGGAGCCGGCCGCACCGCTCGTCACTCGCACACATCGTGGTCGCCGGTGTGCTCGACTGTGCCGCGAACGTGACCTATCTGACTGCGGTCGACCGCGGCCAGCTCACGTGGGTCGCAGCGATCGCGTCGCTCTATCCGGCCACCACGGTGGCGCTCGCGGGCATCGTGCTCCGCGAGCGCCTCACCAGGGTGCAGGTCTTCGGGCTCGTCCTGGCCGGTGTGGCCCTGGTGCTGGTCGCGATCGGTCGGTGACCGATCACCACGGGACGGGCCGGATCGGTCAGGCCGACTTGAGGTCGGCCAACACCTTGCTCCAGCGCTCCGGATCGCTCTTGTACGGGGCGTAGAAGCTGATCCGCTCGATGACGTCGCCGTAGCGGCGGTGGAGTTCGGGGGCGACGGTCTCGGGCTCGCCGACGACGGCGAAGGTGTTGAGGATCTCGTCGTCGATGAGGTTGCCCATCTCCACCCACTTGCCGGCCTTCGACAGCGTGTTGAGCTCGTCCTGCAGGCCGCCCCATCCGTGGATGTCGAGTACGCCGCGGTAGGCGGGCGTCGAGCCGTAGAACGCGATCTGCTGGCGCGTGCCGGCGGCGGCCGCCGCCATCTCCTCCTCGGTGTTGCCGGTGACGACGAAGCTCGGGCCGACGATCTCGAAGCCCTCCATCGTCTTGCCGGCCTTGGCACGGCCACGGGCGAGGGCGGGGATGGTGACCTCGCGGAGGTACTTCTCGGTGGTGAAGCCGTGGCACAGGAAGCCGTCGCACACCTCGCCCGCGACCTCGGTCATCAGTTCACCCACGCCGGCGAGGAAGATCTTCGGCACGCCGAAGCCGGCCAGATCGGCGCGGTCGGGCGTGAAGAACGGCGTCATCAGCGTGTGCGTGTAGTAGTCGCCGCGGAAGTTGAGCGGCGTGCCGTTCTCCCAGGTGTCCCAGATGGCTCGGATCGCGAGGATCATCTCGCGCATGCGCGGTGCCGGATGGCTCCACTCCATGCTGAACCGCTTGGTGATGTGCGGCTTGATCTGGCTGCCGAGGCCGAGGTTGAACCGGCCCTTCGAGAACGCTTGCAGGTCCCACCCGATGTTGGCGAGCGTCATCGGGTTGCGGGCGAACGCCACGGCGATCGACGTGCCGAGCTCGAGTGTCTCGGTGTGCTCGGCGGCGAGCAGCAGTGGGAAGAACGGGTCGTGGCTCGTCTCGGCGGTCCACACGCCGCTGTAGCCGGCGGCCTCCGCTTCCTTCGCTGCGGCGCCCGCCTTGTGCAGATCGGTGCCGATGCCTCCGTCGACCTTCATGTGATACCCCCGTGTGCTCGATCCCTGGTTCCCGTGGCCCTGGATTCAGTGTCGTGACGCAACGTACTCCGTCGGCGGGGCTCGATCGGGATTCGAGCGCTCAGGCCGCGCGGTGCAGGGAGCAGGTCGTCGCCGCAGTGCGAGCGTGGTCGTCGAGCAGCAGGCCGACCACGTGGCCGAAGGCGCGCTGTCGGGCGACGGGTGCGGCGCGATGGTCGGCGAGCAGGCCGATGGCGGGCGAGTGGTGGCCGGCGGCTCGCAGCCGCACGACGAGGCGAGCGACGTCGCCTTCGAACGCGTGCACGCCGTGCTCGGCGATCAGGTGGGCGAGTTGGTCGAGGTAGGGGTCGTGCGAGGGGCTCATGCAGCCAGTGTGCGCCGGCCAGTACATTCTGTACAGCGATGATCCCTTGTCATGCCGATCAGGCCGGCTTATGATCGTCGCATGCTCCAGGACGTCGAGATCCGCCAGCTCCGTGCGCTGCAGGCCGTGGCCGCCGAAGGCTCGTTCGGTCGTGCGGCCGAACGGCTGGGGTTCACCCAGTCCGCCATCAGCCAGCAGATCGCCGGGCTCGAACGAGCCATCGGCGAGCGGGTGTTCGATCGCCCGGGTGGTCCCCGGCGGGTCGAGCTCACGCCGACCGGTGCGATCCTGTTGGCGTACGCCGAGTCGATGACCGACCGCATGCGAGCAGCCGAGGACGAGCTGCGCTCGCTGCGCGCCGGCGAGGTCGGTCGCCTCGTGATCGGATCGTTCCAGAGCGTGTCGGTGAACGTGCTGCCCGAAGTGATCGGCCGGCTGCGCAGCGAGCGGCCCGGCCTGTCGGTTCGTTGCATCGAGAGCGACGAGAACGACGAGCTCGTCGCCAAGCTGTTGGCCGACGAGCTCGATCTCTCGTTCGTGGTGGGCGCTCCCGAGCACGACGGCATCGAGTCGATCGAGCTGATGCGCGATCCGTTCGTCCTCGTGTCGTCGGCCGGCGAACAGGCCTTCCAGCCGCGTGTCACGCTCGAGTCGCTGAGCGGCGCGCCGCTCATCGGCCAGTCGCCGTGCTTCTGCCAGCTCATGATCGACGACTGCCTGCGCAGTCACGGTGTGGAGCCCGACTACGTGTTTCGCACGAACGACAACGCGGCGGTGCAGGCGATGGTGCGGGCGGGTATGGGACGGGCGATCCTGCCGTTCCTCGCCGTCGACACCAACGATGCCGGCGTGCACGTCTCGCGACTCGAGCCCGACGTACCGCCGCGAGTGGTCACCATCGCCCGCCGCAAGGGCCGCAGCCTGATCCCTGCCGCAGAACGGTTCATCGAGCTGGCCCGCGCGGTGTGCGCTGCCTTGCCCACATTCGAGCCCGTGTCTCCGGTGAGCGTGGGTTGATTCACCTGTCCGGCCGGGTCGGTGGATCGCCGAGCAGGTAGCGGGCGCCGGCCCCGAAGCGGGCGGCGGTGTCGCCGGGGTTGTAGAGCGCGCACGCCCTCAACGACAGGCAGCCGCACCCGATGCAGTCGTCGAGCTGGTCGCGCAGGCGCTGCATGACTGCGATCTGTTCGTCGAGCCGTGGCCGCCAGCTGCGCGAGAGGCGGGCCCAGTCGGCCTTGGTGGGGGTGCGTTCCTGGGGGAGCGAGGCGAGGTGTGCCCGGATCTCGTCGAGGGTGAGGCCCACCTGTTGGGCGATCCGGACGAAGCTGACACGTCGCAACACCTCGCGGTCGTAGCGGCGCTGGTTGCCGGCGGTGCGCACCGATCGGAGGAGTGACTCGGCCTCGTAGAAGCGGAGCGTCGCCGTGCTCACGCCGGTGCGTTCGGCGACCTCGCCGATGGTGAGCAGCTCGTCCATCGCACGGACCATACCGCGGTGCTCGATCAACCCTTGACTTCACGTCAACTTGAAGTTCTACGGTGATCACCCATGGACCTGATGACCGATGTGAACGTGACGAGTGCAGTGGCCGACGCGGCCGACGTGATCGCCGTGCCGCGACAGGAGCCGGCCGACTCGTTCGTGCTGCACGCACCGCTGGAGCTGCTGGCGCGCACGGCGTTGCTGGCGTCGGTGCGAGCCGATCGGCGGCAGGCCGCGATCCGCAGGATGACCGACATGATCGACGAGTTCGAGGGCTTCGGCGAACCGGTCGCGCCGCCGGTGTCGGTCTCGCCCGGGTCGGCCGTCGCTGCCGCGTCAGCGCTCGTCGCCGCGATCGACGAGGGCGACCTCGATGCGGTCGATGCGTACGCGACGTGGATCGGCGATCACGTCGCCGCGGCCGAGCTGCCGGCGCTGCTCGCCGATGACGTCGTCGCCCGGCTGTCGGCGGCGGGCCACGCGCCGATCTTCCTGTGGTTGTACCCACGCGTCGCCCCGAACCGGGAACTCACGGGGCGTCTGTTGCGCCAGTTGTGCCGTGAGCTCGCCCGCCGCCCCGACTGGCGTCTCGGCTGGATCGACACGGTGGTGGATGAGTCGACGCTCACGCCGGACGACCTGTTCGCGAGCCTGGCCGACGCACCGCGCCTCGGGCGTCCGGCGAGCACCTTCATCCACCCGCTGATGGCGCGCGTGGATGTGCCCGACCTCGCCCCACGGCTGCTGGCCCCGCTGTTGCAGGCGACGCCCGACGAGGTCGCCGTACACGGCGTGGCGCTCACGCGACTTGCCGCCTGGTCGATGCTCGCCGAACCCACCGACGATGCGCCGTACGGGTGGAGCCACTGCCTCACCATGCCCCAGGCGGTGCTCGGCGTGGCAGGCGCGTGTACGTCGCCGGCGCGGGCGCTCGCCGTGGCCGCCACGCACGTGCTCGGGTTCCGGGCGTCGCTCGCCCACGGTGCACTCGACCGGTCGATCGCCGAGTCGTGGGCGCCGGTCGACCTGCCGCTCGAGGAGGCGATCGTCGCCGGCCCCGAGACCGCCCGGGCGGCGATGTGGCACCTGCCCGAGTCAGGATTCGGCGACGCGGCGACGATCCTCGCCACCGTGGCCGCCACCCACCACGACGCCCACCTGGTGAAGTACACCCTCGCGTGTCTCGATGCTGCGGAGGCCGACCCGTCGGCCCGTCGGCTCCATCTTGCCGCTGCCGCCACCCTCGCCGGATGGTGGGCGGTCGCTCAGTCGCCCTGATCGCGCAGGTAGCGCTCGACCTCGGCCGCGATGTCGTCGCCGCTCGGCAGGTCGGCGGCCGACGGCATCTGGAACCCGCCGTCGAGCGCGGTGGCGATGCCTGTCGGTTCGCTCGCATCGAACACCTGCTCCAACTGTTCGACCATCGCACGGTGCTCCGCGTTGGCGTCGATGAGCTGGTCGACGCGGAGTCGCTGGATCTCCGCCTCGCTCGCGAGCGCACTCCGGTCGATCGCCGCACCGGTCACCCGCTCGACACCGTCGAGCAGCGCGACGCTGGCTGCCGGGTGACTCATCGTGCCGAGGTAGTGGGGGACTTGGGCCCAGATGCCGAGCGCCGGGACGCCCTTGGCGACGAACGCGTGCTCGAGCACGGCCCCCATGCCGGCCGGGACGTCGACGCTGTTCTTCAGGAACGGCACCGAGGCGATCAGGTCGGCCGACGGCGAGCTGCTCGACAGTCGCGACGGGCGGGTGTGCGGCGTGGCGAACGGATACGCGCCGAGTACCACCACCATCCGGACACCGAGTTCGACCGCGAGATCGGTGACCGTCGTGGCGAAGCCGCGCCACGCGGCATCCGGTTCGGGCCCGGTGAGCACCAGCACGTCGTCTCCGGTGGGTGTGCGGCCGACCTTCAGCTCGATCTCGGGCCACACGAGGCGTTCGTTGACGCCCTCGCGCAGTTCCATGGTGGGCCGTCGGGCGCGGTAGTCGATGAACAGGTCGCCGTCGAAGGTCGCGAGCGGGCGGGCGGCGATGGCCTGTTCGAGCGTGCTGACCGCGGCGGCGGCCGCGCCGCTCGCATCGATCCAGCCCGTGAGCATCGCGACCAGCACCGGTCCGTCGAGCGTGGGGAGCGGCTCGTGGAGTCGATATCCCGAAGGGTCGGCCGGCATCAGATCGACTCCAACGTGGTCAGCGCCATCGCCGCAGCTCCCTCGACCTGCAGTTTGAACGGCTCGAGTTCGGCCGGATCGCGCTGGCCGAGCGCACCGCCGAGGTAGCGGGCGTACACACCCTCGAGGATGCAGGCGAGCTTCCAGTAGGCGAACGCCACGTAGAACGAGAGCTGCGAGAGATCACGGCCGCTCACCTCGCCGTAACGCTCGGCGAGGTCGGCACGGTTCATGAATCCCTCGGCACTGCAGGCCGACCCGTTCCAGGCGCTCACCGGGTCGTTGGGTCCGGTCCAGTACACCTGGAGCAGCCCGAGATCGGCGAGCGGATCGCCGAGTGTGCAGATCTCCCAGTCGAGCACCGCCACCACGCTGCCGTCGTCGCCGACCATGCAGTTGTCGAGGCGGTAGTCGCCGTGGACGATGGTGGCCGGGCCCTGTTCGGGGATGCGGCGCAGGAGTTCGTCGTGTACCTGGTCGACGGCGGCGAGTTCGCGGGTCTTCTGGGCGTTCCACTGGCCGTACCAACGCTTCAGCTGGCGGGCGATGTAGCCCTCGTGCTTGCCGAGATCGTCGAGGCCGACGGCCTGCAGGTCGACTCCGTGGATGGCCGCCATCGTGTCGACCAGCGACTCGCTCGCGTGGCGCCGGGCCGCTGGGGAGAGGACCGCTTCGGAGCTGACCCGATCCCGGAGCACGTGGCCGTCGACGAAGCCCATCACGTAGAACGGGGCGTCGTTGACCGACTCGTCGGCGCAGTAGCCGAGCGCTGGCGCGACCGGCACGTTCGAGCGCTGCAGGCCGTGGATGATCTTGTGCTCGCGACCCATGTCGTGGGCACTGGCGAGGCGATGGCCGAGCGGCGGCCGACGCAGGACGTAGCGCGAACCGTCGGCCCCGGTGACGCGATAGGTGAGGTTGGAGTGCCCGCCGGCGATGGCGTCGAACCGGAACGGCCCGGTCGCGCCGTCGATGTTGGTCTCGAGCCAGGAGGCGACGGTGGGGACGGCGATCCCGGGGACCTCTGCGACGACGGAGGGGAAGTCGGACGGGGCGGCGTGTGACTCGGACATCGTGGGGAACGGTACCGGTAGCCTGGCCTCATGCCCGCCATCGATGTCACCGACGTCACCTTTCAGTCCGAGGTCATCGACCGTTCGATGCAGACCCCGGTCATCGTCGACCTGTGGGCCGAGTGGTGCGGTCCGTGCCGCACCATCGGTCCGATCCTCGAACGAGTCACCGACGCCGCAGGCGGCAAGGTCGTGCTCGCCAAGGTGAACGTCGACGAGAACCCGGGGGTCAGCCAGGCGTTCCAGGTGCAGTCCATCCCTGCCGTGTACGCGCTGAAGGACGGTCAGGTGGTCGACGGTTTCGTCGGTGCCTATCCCGAGCACGTGATCGAGCAGTTCGTGCAGTCGCTGCTGCCCACCGAGGAGGATCTCCAGGTGTCGCAACTGCTCGCCGCCGGCGACGAGGCGAGCCTGCGCGCTGCACTCGAGCTCGAGCCGGCGAACGAGGACGTGATCGTGGCCCTGTCAGAGCTGCTCGTCGAGGACGGTCGGGCCGAGGAGGCGCTGCAGTTGCTGGCCCGCATCCCCGAGAGCGAGCGCACCCGCAAGGTCGCCGCTGCGGCACGTCTGAGCCAGAAGCCGGCCGACGACTACGACCACCAGCTCACCGTGCTGCTCGACCAGGTGAAGGGCGACGACGAGGCCCGCCAGCAGTACGTCGACATCCTCGAGCTGATGGGCCCCGACGACCCGCGCACCGCCCAGTACCGCAAGCTGCTCACGAGCCGGTTGTACTGACCGGTCACGCCATGTTCCGCCCGCTGCGCATCGAACGACGCGACGGCTACCGCCTGTGGGAGGGTGGCCCCGTGCCGCCCGGTGCCGACGGCATCACGCTCGGGTCGCTGGTGATCGTGCGCGAGGGCCACGCCCAGTCACCGCTGCTGCTGCGCCACGAACAGGTGCACGTGCGGCAGTGGCGTCGGTACGGCCTCGTCGGGTTCTCGGCGCGCTACCTCGGGTCGTACCTGTGGTGGCGGCTCCGTGGCCGGGACCATCATGGCGCCTACCTCCGCATCCCCCTCGAGATCGAGGCCGCCTGGGTCTCGCGCCGCTCGCTCGCCACGGCCGTCACCGACGAGCTGACGGCGCTCGACGGCAGCGACGGCGGCAGTGGTGGCGGCACGGTGTCCGCCCGATAGCTTCCCGCCCGCCTCCCCCGGTGTCCTGCAGTCCGGAGGGGAGGTGTGCCCGTGGAGGAGTTGCTCAGCCGGCCGACCCCACCCCGCAGCGCGTCGGAGCGGCTGCGTGCGTGGGTGGTGTGGTTCGGGCCCGGTCGCATCGTCGCGATCGCCGTGTCGGTGGCGCTCGTGGGCGCCGGTGGGTACTGGCTCGTCGCACCGCCGCCCGACCCGGTCGAGGCGTCGCTGCCGATGGCGACGGCCACCGGGAGCACCGTCGCGAGCGGGGCCCCGGCCGCGGCCACGAGCTCGACGGTCGGGGCCACCGTGGCGCCGCCGGTCGACATCGTGGTGCACGTGGCGGGGGCCGTGCTCGTGCCGGGCGTGCACCGGTTGGCGGCCGATGCGCGCGTGGCCGATGCGGTGCTCGCGGCGGGCGGACTCGCGCCCGACGCCCACGCCGACGCGATCAACCTGGCCGCGCCGGTGCACGACGGCGACCGGGTCTACGTCCCGCGCCTGAGCGACGGGGTGGTGGTACCGGCGGGGGTGACGGGCACCGCAGCCGACGCCGATCCCGGTGGGGCGGCGCCGGGGCCGGTGTCGATCAACGAGGCGAGCATCGACGAGCTCGACGCGCTGCCGGGGGTGGGGCCGTCCACCGCGGCAGCGATCGTCGCTCATCGCGAGACGAACGGCCCGTTCGCCTCGATCGATGCGTTGGCCGACGTCCGCGGCATCGGCCCGGCCAAGCTCGAGGCGATCAGACCGTTGGTGAGCCTGTGACCCCCTGCTCGACGATCAGACCAGCACGCGGCCGAGCACCAGGTTGGCGGCGACGACGGCGAGCAGCGCCCCGATCCACACGCAGAGGCACAGCCAGAGGTACTCGGCCCAGAACCGGCCCCAGCCGGCGGTCGGGATGCGGGTGGCGCGCCCGGCGGCCAGCGCACCGAGCAGGAACCACAGCACCGCGCTCGCCGCTGCGGCCGCCAGCACCGCCCCCGAGCCGGTGCGCATCGGCACCCCGAACGCGGGGAGCAGCGGCGCCCCCAGCAATGCCAAGGCGAACCCACCCACCCCGCGGGTGGTGGAGGTGCTGCCACTCAGGACCACGAACGAGATCAGGCCCAGGACGGCCGGGAGGAGCAGTGCGACGAACGGGCCGATGCGACGGATCCTGCCGATCCGGGCGCGCGATGCCCGTGGCACGGCCACGACGACCGGCGGGGTCGACGGCGCGTACGACGCGGGCGTCGGTGCGAGGTGCTGTTCGAGCGCTTCGAGCCCGGCGAGCGCACTCGATGCACCACCACGGTCGACGCGTTGCGGATCCATGAACGCAGCGTACGAGAGCGAGCCATCCGAGACGTGGCAGGGATATTCCGACCGGGCGGTCGCCGTGCTGGCTGCCGCAGCGGTCGCCGGGGTGTGGACGGGGTGGTGGGCCGGCCCCGTGATCGTGTCCGGCCTGGTCGGCGCGATCGTCGTCGTCCTGGGCCGACACCGATGGGTCGCGCTCGGAGCTGCGGTGATGTTGTTGGCCGGCGCCTGGCTCGGGGAGCGGGCGTGGGAACGTGCCGAACCGCGAGCCGTCGGCCCGTTCGCCGGCTGGGCGACGCTGGTGACCGACCCCGCGCCGGTGGGCCGCGGCGTCGGCGTGGTGGTCGAGATCGAGGGCGAGCGGTTCCAGACCTACGCCTACGGGTCGGCCCGACGCCGTCTCGAGCGGCGCCAGGCGGGGGAGCGGGTGGCCGTCGTGGGGCGGCGAACGCCCGTGCCCCCCGACGATCGCCGCTCGCGGGTCCGTCACGTGGTGGGTCGTTTCGAGATCGAACGGATCGCGGCGTCGGCGTCGGGGACCGGCGTGGCCCGGGCGAGCAACCGGCTGCGCAGCCGGCTCCGGTGGTCGGCCGAGGCAGCGATGCCGGCCGACGATGCGGCCTTGTTCACCGGGCTCGTGGTGGGTGACGACGTCCGCCAGTCGCAGGACGTCGTCGATCGGTTCCGTGCGGTCGGGTTGTCCCACTTGACAGCCGTCTCCGGCCAGAACGTCTCGTACGTGTTGGCGGTGGCGGGCGTGCTGCTGAAACGGCTGTCGCGCTGGTGGCGCCTCGGGGCCACGTGGGCACTGATCGCCTGGTTCGTGGTGCTCACCCGCGTGGAGCCGTCGGTGGTGCGGGCCGGCACCATGGCGGGCATCGGCGCGCTCGCGTTCGCCCTCGGTCGCGATCGGTCGGTTCCGCGGGTGCTCGCGATCACCGTGGCAGCGTTGGTGCTCGTCGACCCGATGCTGGTGTGGTCGGTGGGGTTCTGGTTGTCGTGCGGGGCGACCGCCGGCGTGTCGGTCGTGGGGCCGTGGCTCGAACGGCGTTGGCGTGGTCCGGACTGGCTGGCCGTGCCGGTGTCGGCGACCGTCGGCGCGCAGGTGGGCGTGGTGCTGCCCAGCCTGTTGGTCTTCGGCCGTCTGCCGGCGCTCGGCATCATCACCAACCTGCTCGCCGTACCGGTCGCCGGGTTCGTGATGTTGGCGGGCATCCCGACGGCCCTGGTCGCGTCGCTGCTGCCCAGCTGGCTGGTGGGCGCGGTGATGGCACCGGCGGCCCTCGGTACCCGCTGGGTGGCTGGGCCGTGGTGGCCTGGGCGGTGCAGGTGGTGGTGGCCGCGTGGTGGTGGCGTCCCGGCGGTGCGAGTCGGGCATGATGGGTGGCCCATGACGGTCCATCTCATCTCCGGCGACGACGAGTCGCTCGTGCTGTCCGGGCTCACCGAGCTGGTCCACCGGCTCGTGGGCGACGGCGACCGGTCGCTGATGGTCGACGAGTTCGACGCGCCCGACTACGAGATGCGCTCCTTGGTCGACTCGGCCCAGACCCCGCCGTTCCTCACCGAGTTCCGGGTGGTGATCGGTCGCGAGATCGGGCGGTTCAACGCCGAGGACGTCGCCCCGCTCGTCGCCTACCTGGCCGACCCGCTGCCGACCACCCACCTGGTGCTGGTGGCCGGCGGTGGCCGGATCGTCAAGTCGTTGAGCGATGCGATGAAGGCCGCGGGTGCGCAGGTGAGCGAGACGGCAGCGCCCACCCGGGCCAAGGACCGCGGTGCCTGGATCGAGCAGCAGTTCGCCGCGTCGGGATTGAAGCTCGACGGTCCGGCGATGCAATCGGTGGCCGCGTGGATGGGGGAGGAGGCGGGTCGCCTCCAGGGGGTGATCGAGACCCTCGTCAGCACGTACGGCACGGCCACCAAGCTCCGGGTCGACGATGTCCGCCCCTTCCTCGGTGAGGCCGGCGGGGTGCCGCCGTGGGATCTCACCGACGCGATCGACCGTGGCGACACCACCCGCTCGCTCGAACTGTTGCACCGGATGACCAGCGCCGGCGGCCGCCACCCGCTCCAGGTGATGGCGATCCTGCACGGGCACTACACCAAGCTGCTCAAGCTCGACGGGGCCAACGCCCGCGACGAGGGGGCAGCGGCAGCGGTGCTCGGCATCAAGCCCGGCTTCCCTGCGAAGAAGGCGCTCGACCAGTACCGCAAGCTCAACGGCACGGGCGTGACGAGGGCGGTCGGGCTGCTCGCCCAGGCCGATCTCGACCTGCGCGGCGCCAAGGACTGGCCCGAGTCGCTGGTGATGGAAGTCCTGGTGGCCCGTCTCTCCAAGCTGGCAGGAACGTCCCGACGCTGAAAACGCCACGAGCCCGGGGTCGACCCGGGCTCGTGCGGTTGATCGAAGCTCGACGCTTCGCTCGTCAGCGGGTTCAGCCGGCGGCGTTGATCTTCTTCATCAGGCGGCTCTTGCGACGCGCTGCCTGGTTCTTGTGGATGACGCCCTTGGCAGCGGCCATGTCGAGACGCTTCACGGCGAGACGCAGGGCCTCGTCGCTGTCCTCGCCACCGGCGCTCTTGACCGCGTTCTTGCTGCGGGTCTTGAGCTCGCTCTTGATCGCCTTGTTGCGCTCGGCGGCCTTGGCGTTGGTGAGAATGCGCTTCTTCTGGCTCTTGATGTTTGCCATGGTGGGTTCGTGTCTCCTCGATCGATCGCTCGGCGCTCACCGGACCCCTGGTGACAGGCGTCGCGTGCGCAAAGCAGCCCTGGATGATATCAGCGGCCGGTAGAGTCAGCACACCCCATGGACATCGCCAAGATCCGCAACTTCTCGATCATCGCGCACATCGATCACGGCAAGTCCACCTTGTCGGATCGCATCCTCGAGGTCACCGGCGCCGTCGATGCCCGTGAGATGCGCAGCCAGTACCTCGACTCGATGGACCTCGAGCGCGAGCGCGGCATCACCATCAAGGCTCAGAACGTGCGCGTGAGCTGGAAGGGCCACACTCTCCATCTGATCGACACCCCTGGTCACGTCGACTTCGGCTACGAGGTGAGCCGCTCCCTCGCTGCGTGTGAGGGCGTGGTGCTGGTGGTCGACGCCGCCCAGGGCATCGAGGCCCAGACGTTGGCCAACTGCTATCTGGCGCTCGAGAACGACCTCGAGATCGTGGCGGTGCTGAACAAGATCGACCTGCCCGCCGCCGATCCCGACCGGTACGCCGGTGAGATCGAGCAGGTGCTCGGCATCCCGGCCGACGAGATCCTGCGCATCTCGGCCAAGACCGGCGTGGGCGTCGACGAGCTGCTCGACGCGGTGTGCGAGCGCATCCCTGCCCCCAAGGGCGACCCCGACGCCCCGCTGCAGGCCCTCATCTTCGACAGCCAGTTCGACCAGTACCGCGGCGTGGTGAGCTCGGTGCGCGTGATGAACGGTCGGATGAACAACGGCAGCCGGTTGAAGTTCATGCAGACCGGGGCGTTGCACGAGATCATCGAGATCGGTGCCCGCCGCCCGGTGCCCACGCCGCTCGACGAGCTCGGTCCGGGCGAGGTGGGCTACCTCATCGCAGGCATCAAGGACGTGGCCGAGGCCCGTTCGGGAGAGACCGTCACCACGGCGAGCCACGGTGCCACCGAGCCGCTGCCCGGCTATCGCGACCCGAAGCCGATGGTGTTCTGCGGTCTGTACCCGATCGACGGCGACGACTTCGAGAACCTGCGCGAGAGCCTGCAGAAGCTGAAGCTCAACGACGCCTCCGTCACCTACGAGCCCGAGTCGTCCGGTGCGCTCGGTTTCGGGTTCCGCTGCGGCTTCCTCGGTCTGCTCCACATGGAGATCGTGAAGGAGCGCCTCGAGCGCGAGTTCAACCTCGCCCTCATCGCCACGGCGCCGAGCGTCGAGTACCGGGTGTACAAGACCAACGGTGAGATGGAGTTGGTCGACAACCCGGCCGACCTGCCCCAGCCGCAGAGCATCGACTACATCGAGGAGCCGTACTTCCGCGTGAGCATCATCACGCCGAAGGACTACACCGGCACGTTGATGGAGCTGTGCCAGAGCCGCCGTGGCGACATGGTGAAGCTCGAGTACCTGTCGCCCGAGCGGGTGGAACTGCACTACAAGATCCCCCTCGCCGAGGTGGTCGTCGACTTCTTCGACCAGATGAAGAGCCGCACCCAGGGGTACGCCTCGCTCGACTACGAGCTGCACGGCTACGAGCGCAGCAACCTGGTGAAGGTCGATCTGCTGCTCAACGCGATCCCGGCCGATGCGTTCAGCACGATCGTGCACCGCGACAAGGCCTTCGCCTACGGCAGCCGCATGTGCGAGAAGCTCAAGGAGCTCATCCCGCGGCAGATGTTCGACGTGCCGATCCAGGCCGCGATCGGCGGCAAGGTGATCGCCCGCGAGACGGTGAAGGCCAAGCGCAAGGACGTGCTCGCCAAGTGCTACGGCGGCGACATCACCCGCAAGCGCAAGCTGCTCGAGAAGCAGAAGGAAGGCAAGAAGAAGATGAAGTCGATCGGGCGCGTGGAAGTGCCCGGCGACGTCTTCATCTCCGCCCTCAAGCTCGACGACTGAGGCGCAGCGGTCAGCGCATGCGGCCGTCCGCAGCTGACGACGGCCCGCCCGGCGGTTCGGTTGTCAAGGAGCGGACGAGCCCGCGGGCGATCTCCTGCCCGAGGTCGCGGCTGTCGGTCCCGTCATCGTGGTCGGGGACTGCTCGTCCGGAGCCGGGCCGTTCAGGCCCACTGCTCGATCGGTGGACCGGTGGTCATGATCAACTCCCCGTGGCGACGGACGACGAGCGATCGGTCGGGCCGCAGCTCCACCTCCCACCGTTCCGCGTGCAGCCGGTCGTGGTGGTGCTTGCAGAGGGGGAGGAGCAGCGCGAGGTCGGTGGCTCCGCCGTGCTCCCAGTAGTCGATGTGGTGCGGCTGACAGTCGGCGATGTGGCGATCGCAACCCGGCACGCCGCACGACCGGTACATGGCGCGCAGCGCTCGCCGTTGGTCGCGGGAGGCATGGCGTCGGCTGCGGCCGTGATCGAGCGGGACCGGCCGGAGCAGCGAGTCGCGGAGCTGGTCGAGCGTGGGGACCGGACGTCCCTGACGGACGACCACGCCATGGCGGTCGATCACGACCGGCACGAACCTGGCCCGACCGGCCATCGCCTGCAGCGCCTCGATGGGCACATGGATGCCGCGGCCGCAGTCGACGCGGCTGCCGGCGTGTCGACCGTGGCGCAGCGTCTCCTCGTCGATCGTGACGACGAACTCGGGTCGGCCGCTGCTGCCGCCGACGCCGAGCATGAGATCGGCGAGGCCGAGCGCCTGGAAGAACTCGTGGCGGAGCAGCGGATCGTCGGGCGTCTCGGCGGGGTGCTCGCCGTGGAACCGCGCCTCGGTGGCCCGACGGAGCGCTTCGATGAGCGAGATCGCCCGCTCGGCGTCGTAGCGGCCGTGGATGTTCCACATGCCGTCGCGTCCGGTCCACGTGCGTGCACCGATGCGCCGCCGCTGGCGTTGCAGCCGATCGGCGCCGTCGTCACCCTCGATGTCGCGGACCGCAGCGTCGAGCCGGGTGCGGAACTCCTCGGCCGTGAGGTGCGGAGCGAGTCGGGCGAGCTGCTCCTCCTGCTCGAGCAGACGGGGCCGCAGTGCGGTGCGCAGCGACCGCATCGCCGTCGCGAACGCGTCGAGGTGTTCGACACCGACGGTGCCGGCGGCGAGCAGGGCACGGAGATGGGGGAGCGTCTGAGCTGCCGTCGCCCGCCTGATGGCCGCGGTGGCCCTCGACGGCGAACGCCCCGTCGCTTCGGCGTCGAGGTGCTCAGGGTTGATGGTGGGATCGGCCTCGGCGAGAGCGACCAACCGCAGATCTGCCTCGAGCTCGACCGCGTGCGCCATGCGGATGAGTCGGGTGGTGAGCCGCAGGGCATCGGTGACCACGTGGCGGTCGGCCGTCTCGAGGTCGAGGGCGGCGAGCGCCGATGCGGTGGACACGAGATCCATGGATCACCTCCTGAGGTGTGCGGAGCGGGTCGCCAGCGGGTGGATGGGAACGATTCGGGAGCCGGTCGGAGCCCTCCCGGCACCGAGGACACTATCCCGGTGATCGAACGTACGTTCGATTCGACTCATGGTTGATCCTGATCACCGACGGCACGGTGATCGGAAGAAAAGATGCCCTGAACTGGTCGGGAACGGCCAAAAACCGACCCCGAATGTCACACCCCTGTGATCCGATGACACGGGTCGCCGAAGAATTCCCGATTCGTTGCAGCGCGACGGCACGGTCGGACGTGTGTCGTGGTGATGGATGCAACACTTGCGCTTCACCACCTGCCCCAGCAGCCCCAGTGGCTGCAGCAACACAACACCGACGACAT
>CAUJET010000066.1 GCA_963169665.1 Actinomycetota bacterium
CGTCGAGGCGTCCGTGGCCGTGGGCACGGACGGCATCGTAACTCAAGATTGACAGTTCATTCAATATTGGACACTGTGTCAGCCATGACGGACTTCGCGCCCCGCCTCACCCTCGGCCACGCCACACTGGCCGTGCGCGACCTCGACCGCATGGTCGCCTTCTACACCGACGTGCTCGGCTTCCACGTCACCAACCGCGGCGAACCGGCGCCGGGAATGGGCGAGATGGTCTTCCTCACCCAGGATCCGACGGCGCACCACCAGATCGTGCTCGTGCAGACGGCGGAACCGGCACCGCGAGCGTTCATGTTCGCCGATCACCTGGCCTTCCGCACCGGGACACTCGACGAGCTGCGGGTGATCGGACAGAAGTTGGCCGCCGCAGAGATCACCTCGGTGGTCCCGGTCTCGCACGGCAACGCGTGGTCGCTGTACTTCACCGACCCGGAGGGCAACGGTCTCGAGTGTTTCGTCGACACGCCGTTCCACGTCGCCCAGCCCTATGGCGATGGGCTCGACCTGAGTGCGTCCGACGACGAGATCGAGGCGACCACTCGCGGCAAGCTCGAAGGACTCCCCGAGTTCCAGCCGTTCGACGACTGGCGGCGGGCGATGGCCGCCCGTCTCGCCGCATCGGCCGAGGGCTGACCCCGTGGATCTCGGCATCGCGGGTCGGAGTGCCATCGTGTGCGCGTCGAGCCGGGGACTGGGTTTCGCGTGCGCCGATGCGCTCGCTCGCGAAGGCGTCGGTGTCACCATCAACGGTCGCGACGCCGCCTCGCTCGACGAGGCCGCGCGCCTGCTCGCGGAACGCCACGAGGTCGCGGTGCACGCAGTCGTCGGTGACATCGCCGACGAGTCCACCCGGGATGCCTTGCTCGTCGCCTGTCCCGAGCCCGACATCCGGGTCACCAACAACGGTGGCCCCGCGCCTGGCCGCTTCGCCGACTGGGACCGCGACGCGTGGATCGCTGCGCTCGACGCGAACATGCTCGCCCCGCTCGCGATGATCCGGGCGGTGCTCGACGGCATGGTCGAGCGGCGCTTCGGACGCATCGTCAACATCACCTCGGCGATGGTGAAGACGCCGTTGTCACCGATGGGCCTGTCCACCGGTGCCCGCACCGGCCTCACGTCGGTCGCGAAGGCGCTGTCGAAGGACGTGGCCAAGGCCAACGTCACGATCAACAACCTGCTGCCCGAGCGCATCGACACCGGTCGCCAGCGGCAGATGGCCGAGCTGCACGCATCGATGGCGGGCATCACCGTCGAGGAGGCGTACGCACGGATGGCGTCGACGATCGCAGCGGGCCGCCTCGGTCGCCCCGAGGAACTCGGCGACGCGTGCGCCTACCTGTGCAGCGCGCAGGCAGGGTTCATCAGCGGCCAGAACCTGCAGCTCGACGGTGGCAGCTTCGGCGGCGTGTTCTGATGAGCGCGTCCCCGGAGGGATCGGACGCGCCCTTCCTCGTGGTCGGTGCCGGTCCGAGCGGCATGACCGCTGCCCGGCTGCTCGCAGCGGCGGGTCGCAGATGTCTGGTGGTCGAGCGCCGCGGCGGCACCCAACCCAACCCGTCCGCGCACGTCGTGAACGCTCGGACGCTCGAGATCTTCCGCCAGGCCGGGTTCGACATGGCCTCGATCGAGCGCATCGCCAAGGATCCGGACGACGCGGGCCACGTCAACTTCGTCACCCGGCTCGGCGGTGAACTGATCGGCCGCCTGCCGTTCGAACGCCAGGGCGACGAGTGCCTGGCGCACACGCCCACACCGCTGCGCAACATCTCCCAGCACCTGCTCGAGCCGGTGATGGCGGCGCAGCTCGCCGACACACCCGGGGTCGAGGTGCGCTACGGCACCGAATGGGTGTCGACCACCGATGACGCCGACGGCGTCACGTCGGTCGTGCGCGACGTGGCGAGCGGTGAAGAGACCGTCGTGCGCAGCGCGTACGTGCTGGCCGCCGACGGCGCGGGCAGCGGCGTGCGCAAGTCGCTCGGCATCGAGATGATCGGCCCGGCGAGCCTGCAGGACTTCGTCGCGATCCACTTCCTCGCGAATCTGCGGCCCTACATCGCCGAGCGCCTCGGTGTGCTCCACTTCGTGATGGACCCGACGGCGAGCGGCACGTTCATCGCCCACGACCTCGACCGCGAGTGGGTGTTCATGGTCCCGTTCCACCCGGCGACGCAGACCATCGACGACTTCGACGTCCCGCACTGCCTGCAGCTGCTGCGACGAGCGATCGGTGACGAGTCGGCCGATGCGGCGAGCGAGGTCCCGATCGAGGTGGTCCGCGCCGGCACCTGGCACATGACGGCACAGGTGGCCGAGCGGATGCGGAGCGGCCGGGTGTTCCTGATCGGCGACGCTGCGCACCGATTCCCGCCCACCGGCGGCATGGGGCTGAACACGGGTGTGGCCGATGCCCACAACCTGGTGTGGAAGCTGTGTGCCGTCGCGGACGGATGGGCAGCGCCGACGTTGCTCGACACCTACGAGGTCGAGCGCCACCCCATCGCCGAGGTCAACTGCCACCAGAGCGCGACGAACGCGTTCAAGATGGTGCTCCTCGCCGGCGCGCTCGACCTGCACCCCGGCGCCACGAGCGACGACCTCGCCGCCGTGCTCGCCGACCCGTCGCGGCGCGACGCGATCGACGCGGCCGTGCAGGAACAGGCGACGCACTTCGACATGCTCGGGCTGCAGCTCGGGTATGTGTACGCCGAGGGAGCGTTGTCACGCGACGGGGCACCACCGGCGCCGATCACCGATCCCAGCATCTTCGACCCCACCGGCGAGGTGGGCGCCCGCCTGCCTCACGGGTGGCTCGTCGACGGACGATCCACGCTCGACCTCGTCGCGACCGACGCGATGACGTTGATCAGCGTGGGCGCCCATGACGCGTGGGCCGCAGCGACGGCGTCGGCACAGGTCGCGCTGCACCACGTTCGCCTCGGCGAAGATGCCGCGATCTCGGCCTGGCGCCTGCGGTGTCGGCTCGGCGACGACGGCGCGCTGCTGGTTCGGCCTGACCAGCACATCGCCTGGCGTCGCGACACCCTGCCGCACTCCCCCGCCGCCGAACTCGCCGCTGCGCTGGCGACGGTGCTCGACCCGACCGCGTGACCCGGTTCGACCGGCGACCGATCAGCCCCCGCCGGTGAGCGCGGTCAACTGGCTCGTGTAGGCGTTCATGTCGAAGTAGTCGCGCCACAGGGTGATCAGGCCGTCGCCGTTCACCTCGAACACACCGGCGACGGGCAGCTCGAGCCAGCCGTCGCCGATCTTGAACCGGTCGAGCCGTTCGTTCATCACGACGTCGTCGGTCGCCATCTCGCGACGCACCGGCCAGTCGACCTCGCTCGCCGCACCGAGGAACGCCGCCAAGGTGGCACGCACCTGGTCGGCGCCGACGATCGGCTGCATCGGCATGTTCTCGTAGGAGACGTCGGCGGCGAGCATCGCCACCGCTGCATCGATGTCCTTGCGTTCCACCGCGGCGATGAACGCCGCCACCACTTCCTGAGCACGGGTCATGACCGGGACCGTAGCGAGCCGAGGGTGCTCGTCGGGATTCACAGCCAACTCACAGGAAGATGGTCGACACTGGTGTCGTGCCGTCACCCTCGAGCGACCCTGCCCTCTCGCGCATCCTGGTCGTCGAGGACGAGTCGTCGATCAACGACGTGATCGCGACCGCATTGCGCTACCAGGGCCATTCGGTGGTCCAGCTGGCCGACGGCCGCGACGGACTCGCGGAGACCGCCCGGGCGCACTTCGACCTGGTCGTGCTCGACGTCATGCTGCCCGGGCTCGACGGGTTCGAGATCTGCCGACGAATGAGGGAAGCCGGCACCCTGACGCCCGTATTGTTCCTGACCGCGCGCAGCGACACCGAGGATCGCATCAGGGGGTTCGTCACCGGCGGCGACGACTACCTGACGAAGCCGTTCAGCGTGAACGAGTTGGTGCTTCGGGTCGGCGCCATCCTGCGCCGGGCCGGTACGGCGGCGCCTTCGAACCTGTTGGTGTTCGACGATCTCACCCTCGACCCGGCCACGCGTGAGGTCCGTCGCAGCGGGCGCCTCGTCGAACTGTCCCCGACGGAGTTCTCACTGCTCCACTTCCTGTTGGTCAACGCGAACCACGTGGTGTCGAAGGCCCAGATCCTGGTCGACGTGTGGGCGGACGACTACGACGGCAGTGAGAACATCGTCGAGCTCTACATCGGCTACCTCCGGCGCAAGATCGACGACGGTCGTCCGCCGCTCATCCACACGAAGCGTGGCGTCGGATACGTGCTCAGAACGGCGGAGCGGTGAAGTCCTTCGGTGTCCGGTCCACGATGCTCGTGCCGCTGTTGGGGGCGCTCACGCTGGGATCGGCAGCGCTCGGACTGTTCGTGTACCGAGCCGTGGAACGCGACCAGTTCGCCATCGTCGACGGCGAGGTGACCCGAGCGCTCGCGGCCTCGGTCGGCAGTTCGGCTCGCGACCGGCCTGCCCGCGACACCGCTGTCGATACGGGTTCGATCGAGCCGCCGTTGCAGTTCGTCGTCGGGCCCGACGGCACCGTGATCCAACGGCCGGCCTCGTCGGAAACGATCGACGACGCACAGTTGGCGCAGCTGGTCGCCGAGGGCGGGATCACGACGGTCGGTGCCGATCCTCGATACCGAGCCGGGTCGCGCACCAGGGCCGACGGGACGACTCTGGTGATGGCGCTGTCGCTCCGATCGGTGGACGCTTCGCTCGACAGCCTCCGACGGAACCTCCTGCTCGGCGGTGGTGTGCTCGTCGCCGTGCAGGCGTTGATCGTGTTGGCCGTGGCCCGACGCGTGGCCCGACCGGTCGTGCGGCTCAGCGGCGTGGCCCACCGCATCGCCGCTGGCGATTTCGACACCGACGTGGGCCGATCCGAGGGGCCCCGCGAGACGGCAGCGCTGACCGACGACCTGGCGGCGATGCTGGCAAGGCTGCTCGCTGCGCTCGACGAACGACAGCGCGCTGCGGCCGGCGCCGAACGGGCACGAGCCGACATGGAGCGCTTCATGGCCGACGCGTCACACGAGCTGCGCACGCCTCTCACGGCGCTGCGCGGCTACAGCGAGCTGCATCAGGCGGGCATGCTCGACGAGGACGGGATCGATCGGGCGATGGTCCGGATCGGCGCGGAGAGCGACCGGCTGTCGAGCCTCGTTCGCGATCTGTTGCAGCTGGTCCAGCCGACACATCGTCGCGCCGCCGAGCCGGTCGACGTCGCCGCGATCGTGTCGGCCGTCGTGCACGATCTGCGTGCGGCGCACCCGTCGCACGAGATCCGGCACGACCTCGACGCGCACGCGGCCTGCATCGTGGACGGCGATGCCGAGCGACTCCACCAGGCCGTCCTGAACCTCGGTGCGAACGCCTGCCAGCACACACCGGCAGGCACCGAGATCGTGATCACCGTGGCCCAGCGCGACGGAGAGACCCTGGTGGCGGTCATCGACGACGGGCCCGGCATCGATTCGGGCGTCGCGACGACGATCTTCCAACCGTTCACGCGTGGCGAGACATCCCGTAGCAGGTCGAGCCACGACGGTGCCGGTCTCGGCCTCGCGATCGCCGATCGGATCGTCGGGCACCATGGCGGGTCGATCGTCTGCTCGCCGACACCCGGCGGTGGCGCGACGTTCACGATCCGTCTCGGTGCGCGCCGATCTCCGAACCTGTGAGCTTCCTGTGCACGATCTCACAGGGTCGCCTCAGCTCGGGCGTTCACGATGCGGCGCATGATGACTCCCCTCCACCTCCGATTCGTCGCCGGGCTCGCCGCGGCGAGCTGCGTGATCCTGCCCGCCTGCAGTTCCTCCGACGAGACCGCCGCATCCGTCCAACCGACCGCCACTGCTGCCGCCCCGACGGCTGAGACGACCGCCTCCGAGGTCACCGACACGACCGACACGACCGACACGACCGACACGACCGAGGTCACCGACACGACCGACACGACCGACACGACCGTCACCACAGATGTCGATCTGCTGAACTCGTACACGCTGGAAGACGACGAGTTCGGCACGATGGTGACCGTCACCGTCGGGGACGGCACCCGCACGATCGTCACCAACGCACTGCCGGACCACGTGACCGGCGAGTTCCCCAATGCAGGGAACCCCAACACCATCTCGGCGCAGGATCTCACCTGGACGTTCCCCACCGAGCCGGTCTTCACGGGGTCGGCGACCTTTGCGAGGACGCCGGGCGTCGCGGTCAACGGCGTGAAGTTCGAGCCCGCGACCGCCGAGTCGGTCACCTGCGCCAGCGGGGAGGGGTATGCGGTGGAAGCACTGCAGGACACCTACGACCTCGGCCTCGACTTCAACAACGCTCACGTGCAGCCGACCGGCGAGTACCACTACCACGGCATCTCCCAGCTCATGGCCGCGGCATACGAGTCCGACGACGACCTCGTCCTGGTCGGATTCGCCGCTGACGGATACCTGATGTACTACTCGAAGGCGGGCGCCTACGAACCCGGCTACGAACTCTCGACGATGCCCCGCACCGGCACGGAGTGCGTGGGTTCGAGCGCGATCGGCAGCGCCGACGTGGAGATCGACGGCACGATGCCCGACGGCACTTACGCCTCCGACTGGGTCTTCAGCGACGGTGAGGGCGACCTCGACAGCTGCAACGGCACGACCATCGACGGCGAGTACGCCTACATCGTCACCGACACGTACCCGTTCGTGTCACGCTGCCTGAACGGCGACACGTCGGCCTCCGGGGGTGGCGAGGCGGCAGGCACGGGTGGCGCTGCGCCGGCCGGTGGCGGGGCGCCCGATCTCAGCGAGGCCGCGAGTGCACTCGGGATCACCGAGGACGAACTTCTCGCTGCACTCGGCGGTCCTCCGCCGGACCTCGAGGCGGCCGCCGAGATCCTCGGTATCACGGTCGACGAGCTGACCGCCCTCCTGCCCGCCCGCCCCTGACCCGTCCTGGGGTCGTCGACCCGGCGCTGCCGACCCGCCTCATCCGGGCGTCGGGCGTCGCGACCGACCGAACGCGTCGCCCCGCCGTTCGAGCGAACGACGGCGACGGACGGCGAACACGATGCAGACGAACACGAACGCGGTCGCGACGAGCCCGGCGGCCATCATCGTCAGCATGCTGCGGATCACCCGACCGAACGACGGGAACACCCCCGCCCGCACGCCATCGGGACCGGCGAACGACACGAGTGCGATGCCGTCCGTCGCGCACGTGAAGGTGGTCGCTGCGGTGCGCCCCCGGGCTCTCCGCCACGACCTGCTCCGGCCGTTCTCGCTACCATCCGCCGATGGCTCGACTGCTGCAGAAGATGGTGTCCGGCGACGGCGGACGGGCCGATGAGCCGGCCTTGATCGACCGGCATGGGATCACCTCGTGGGGCGAACTCGACGAACGGGTGAACCGCC
>CAUJET010000067.1 GCA_963169665.1 Actinomycetota bacterium
CGCGAGGTCGAGAAGCTGCGCGGCACCTACGGCACCGGCCTGCTGCAGGAGGTGGCCGCCGACGGCCGCATCCACGCGACGTTCAACCAGACCGTCGCCCGCACCGGTCGGCTCAGCAGCGACCAGCCCAACCTGCACAACCTCCCGGTGCGCAGCGACGAGGGTCGTCTGTTCCGCAAGGCGTTCGTGCCGGCACCCGGCCACCAGCTGCTCGTGGCCGACTACAACCAGATCGAGCTGCGCTGCATCGCCCACCTGGCCGGCGACCCGGGGCTGCTCGAGGCGTTCCGCAGCGGCACCGACATCCACAACGCCACTGCGGCGCGGGTGTTCGGCGTCGAGCCCGGCGACGTCACGGTCGACATGCGCTCGAAGGCGAAGATGGTGAGCTACGGCCTGGCCTACGGCATGGAGGCCTACGGGCTCGGCCAGCGTCTCGGCATCCCCACCGACGAGGCCGCCAAGATCCTCGACGCCTACTTCGTGGCCTTCCCGAACGTGAAGGCGTACATGGAGGGCACCGTCAACGAGGCCCGCATGAGGGGCTACACCGAGACCCTGTTCGGTCGTCGTCGCCCGATCCCCGAGCTGTCGAACTCGAACTTCCGCATCCGTCAGGCGGGCGAGCGTCAGGCGATGAACGCCGGCATCCAGGGCCTGGCGGCCGACATCTTCAAGGTCGCGCTGGTGCGCATCGACGCGGCGCTCGAGGACGCCCACGTCGCGTCCCGCCTCGTGCTGCAGGTGCACGACGAGGTGCTCGTCGAGGTGCCCGACGGCGAGCAGGACCGCGTCGGACCTCTGGTCATCGACATCATGCGCGGTGCCGCCGAGCTCGACGTGCCGCTCGAGGTGAACGTGGCATGGGGCAGCACCTGGGCCGCCGCCAAGGGCTGAACGGTGACCGATCCGATCGCTGAGGCCGGGAACGACCACTGGTTCGAACCCATCGCCGAGCACCTCGGGTCGGCGTATCTGCGGTACTCGTTCACGAAGGGCACCCGGCAGGAGATCGACCACCTGATCGGTGCGCTCGGGTTGATGCCGGGCATGCGGGTGCTCGACGTCGGCTGTGGTCCGGGACGACACGCGTACGAGCTGGCGAGCAGGGGGATCGCGGTGCACGGCATCGACATCTCCCAGCGCTTCGTCGATCTGGCGGTCGAGCGGGCGCCCGAGTTGGCCACGTTCGAACGCCTCGACGCCCGGTCGTTGGCGGCCGACGACCGTCATGCGGGCGCCTTCGACGCCGTGGTGTGCCTGTGCCAGGGGGCGTTCGGTCTGATGACCGCGAACGGCGACGACGAGGTCGTCATGGCCGGGATGGCCCGGGCCCTGCGGCCGGGTGGGCGGCTGGCGCTGTCGGCGTTCAACGCCTACTTCGCCGTGAAGTACTTCGAGGACGCCGTGTTCGACGCCGATTCCGGGGTGAACCACGAGCACACCGAGGTGCGCGACGAGCAGGGCAGGCCGGCCACGGTCGACCTGTGGACGGGCTGCTACACCCCTCGTGAGCTGCGGTTGTTGGTCAACGGGGCAGGTCTGCGGTGCGACCGGATCAGCAGCGTCGAGCCCGGCGCGTACGGCGACGGGCCGCCCACGGTCGAGTCGGCCGAGTACCTGGTGCTGGCCACCCGTCCGTGAGCCGGTCCGCCGCCCACCGAATCCGGCCCTGATCGGGTCAGATGTGGTGCCCGATGGCGTATACACCCCACATCTGAGCTGGTATCCTCGACGAGTCCAGATCCCCTGGACACGTCCAGCTCCAACGGGCGCTCATGTACACCGTCTCGAAAGCACCACTCTCTTGTCCGACATCACCACCACCTCGTCCGGCGCCCCTTCTCCGATGGGCTCCTTCGACGACGAGGGCAACTACACCCCCCGCCAGATCATCGCCGACGACCTCGGTATGTCCTTCGCCGAGGCGATCGACGGCACGATGGTCGAGGTCGAAGACGGTCAGCTCGTCAACGGCACGGTGGTGAAGATCGACCGCGACGAGGTCCTCCTCGACATCGGTTACAAGAGCGAAGGCGTGATCCTCGCCCGCGAGCTCAGCATCCGCAACGACGTCAACCCGCACGAGATCGTCTCGCTCGGCGAGCAGATCGAAGCCCTGGTCCTCACCAAGGAGGACAAGGAAGGTCGTCTGCTGCTGTCGAAGAAGCGGGCGCAGTACGAGCGTGCATGGGGCACCATCGAGAAGATCAAGGAAGCCGACGGCATGGTCGAGGGTCCGGTGATCGAGGTCGTCAAGGGCGGTCTCATCGTCGACATCGGCCTGCGTGGCTTCCTCCCCGCTTCGCTCGTCGAGCTGCGCCGTGTGCGCGATCTCGCCCCGTACGTCGGCAAGACGGTGCAGGCCAAGATCATCGAGCTCGACAAGAACCGCAACAACGTGGTGCTCAGCCGTCGGGCCTTCCTCGAGGAGACCCAGAAGGAGAGCCGCGACAGCTTCCTCACCAACCTCAAGCCCGGCGAGATCCGCCAGGGTGTGGTGTCGAGCGTCGTGTCGTTCGGTGCGTTCGTCGACCTCGGCGGCATGGACGGTCTCATCCACGTCAGCGAGCTGTCGTGGAAGCACGTCGATCACCCGGGTGCCGTCGTCGCCGTCGGCGATCCGGTCACCGTCCAGGTGCTCGACGTCGACTTCGACCGGGAGCGCATCAGCCTGTCGCTGAAGGCCACCCAGCAGGATCCGTGGCAGGAGTTCGCCGGGACCCACGAGGTCGGCCAGCTCGTCTACGGCCGTGTCACCAAGCTCGTGCAGTTCGGTGGCTTCGTGCAGGTGGGCGACGGCATCGAAGGTCTCGTGCACATCTCGGAGATGTCGGCGCACCACGTCGACTCGCCCGAGCAGGTCGTCACGCCGGGTGAGGAGCTGTGGGTCAAGATCATCGATCTCGACCTGGCCCGTCGCCGCATCAGCCTGTCGATCAAGCAGGCCGCCGAGGGTGGCGAGCTGGCAGAGGAGTACCGCCAGCACTTCGCCGTCGACGAGCAGGGCAACTGGACCGCCGGTCCGGACGACGCCGAGCGCGAGGCCGCCTGGGCCGAGTACTACGCCGAAGGTGGCGAGGCCCCCGAGGGCGAGCCGCCGGCGAGCATGGAGCCCGTCGCCGAGGTCGTGGCCGAGCCCGAGGCCTGATCGCCCGCCGGATCACGATCCGGCAGCATTCGCATCACATCACTTCACGTCTGACGATGCCGACCGGTTCGCCGGTCGGCATCGTTCGTTTTCCTGCTGAGCGCAGTGCTAGGGGCGACGATCGTCGACGACCTCGAAGACCGGGTAGTGGTCGGCGATCGCCGCGAATTCGGCGACGGGCGTGCCAGGCGCGAGTGGGATGTGGGGGCGGCCGCCGGGCACCTTGTCGACGTATCGCCGCAGGATCGGGGCGCGCTTGTCGACCGGCACCTCGAGCAGGAGCACGGGTCGGGCCGTGCGCCGCCGCAGGACGGCACGACCGTTCGCGGCGCGAACGTTGGCGACCCAGTTGCACTCGCCGAGCATCGACACGAGGTACCAGCGCCCGTCCAACTCGGCCATGCCGAGCGGACACGACATCGTGCGGCCCGACACACGGCCGGGCACCTCCAGCCGCACCCATCGCTGCGGGAAGAGCCCGAGGCGGAACACGCGGCCCCACAGCCGGGAGTACCACCTCGCGGTCTCGTTGCCGCGTCCGCCCGCGTACATGTCGCGGGCCTGCTGATCCGAGATCGGCCACCGTGCCATGGCGTCCATGGTGTGCGGGCGGTTCGGGTGGTGGCCACCCCCCAAGGTCCCGACCTTCGTGCAGGATCCGTCATGGACGACGGATCCAGCGGGAACGTCGGCGGTTCAGGCGGCTCGCGGGCGCATCGCTCGCTGACGGGCAGCGGCCTGGGCGGCACGCCGGTCGAGTTCGGCGCAGCGGGTGCGCAGCAGGGCCCACGCCTCGTCGATGGTGCCGGCGCTCACCTGCTGTGCGGCAGCCCGTGCGGTGGCGGCGCGGTCGGCCCGCTCGGCCTCCGCGACCCACACCGGGGTGACGGCGAGCAGGGTGCCGTCCCACGCCCGCACGTGGTTCTCGCGGTACGCGAGGAACGTGCGCCAGCCGGCGCGCTCGAGGGCGCGGCGGTCGTGCTGGTCGACGACCTCGCCGTGCTGACGGGCCCGGCGGAGGCGTCGACTCGGATCGGTCGTGCGCAGTGCGCGGGTGGCGCTCGGGGCGGTGGTGGGCGGCGTGGTGGGGAGAACCGTCGACATGTGGTCACTGTGACAGAGGGGTGTTGTGGAACGTCAGTGCCGACTGCCTGTGAGGTCGCTGTGCGGAACCCCCGAAGTCTGTGCGCAACCCTGTGCGGAACGCGACGAGGCCGCGATCCCGACGCCGTCCTGTGGACGACCGGATCGCGGCCTCGCTCGAGATGGGTGGGTCAGGCCTCGGGCAGCGGGTAGTGGATCCCGGGGATGCCGCCGGCCATGGCCTCGTACCAATCGGGACGGGGCACCACGCCCGGGTAGCCCTTGCCGACCTTGGGGGCGGTCGTGGCGTTCCACTCATGGTGGATCGGGGGGATCTGGTACGTGCCGTTGGAGGCGTTGGTGCCGCCGTCGACGAACAGGTCCTGCGCCGTGATGTACGCGGCGTGCTCGGAGCACAGGAACATCACCGGCCCGACGATCTCCTCGAGCTCGCCGACCCGACGCATCGGCGTGCGGCTGGCGATCCACTTGTCCATGCCCATCCCCTCGAGGGCGGGGCGCACCATCTCGGTGATGATGAACCCGGGCGACACCGCGTTCACGCGCACGCCGCGGTCGGCCCACTCGCAGCCGAGCTGCTGGGTGATGCTGTGCACCGCGCCCTTGGCGGCGTTGTAGGCGATGACGCTGAGCTCGTTGGCGCCGGTGCCCATGATCGAGGCGATGTTGACGATCGAGCCGCCGCCGGTCTCGAGCATGTGCCGACCGACTTCGCGCAGGTACAGGAACACGCCGTTGAGGTCGACCGCCATGATGTTGTTCCAGGTCTGCATGTCGAAGCGCTCGGGCGCCATCCCGCGCAGGTCGGAGATGCCGGCGTTGTTGATGAGCGAGTCGATCTTGCCGTGCTCGCGCACCGCCGTCTCGACGACCCGGATGACGTCTGCCTCGTTCGACACGTCACCGGCGACCACCGTGACCTTCGGCGATCCCATCTCGCGGCAGGCCGCGGCGACGCCCTCGAGCAGCTCGCCGGAACGTGCCGTGAGCACGAGCGACGCGCCTGCCTTGGCGAAGCCGTGGGCGAACCCCTCGCCCAATCCGTACGACGCGCCGGTGATGAGCACCGTCTTGCCCGTGAAGTCCATGTGTGGCTCCTAGCCCTCGAGACGCGGCCGCGGCCGCGTGCGACCAACCCCCGTGCGGTCGCAAGGTGGCAGTCCAGCACATCGCCGCCCATCGGTGCTCGTCGGACCGATCGGATCCCAGTGCACGTCGCAGCCCGTCGGGGTGGTCGCCAGGGTCGGATCAGGGTGGTCCCCGATGACCGCACGAACGACGACGGCGCATGGTGGGGCGTGCCGTTTCACAGATCGACCCGACTCGGGCTCCCGGCAGGTGTGCTCGTGCCCGTGATCTACTTCGGGGTGCAGCTGTGGCGCGCCCCCGCTGTGCCGGGCTACAGCTTCCGCCGCGATGCAGCGAGCGATCTCGGAGCTGCCGGCGTGCCCGGTGCGATCTGGTTCAACGTCGCCGCCATCGCCACGGGGATCGCAGCTGCGCTGGCCGCGGTGGCGTGGTGGGATGCGCTCCGCATGTGGGGCGTGGGACGGCTCGGGCGAGGGTTCGTGTCTGCGGCGCTGACGTCGATCGGTGCCGCGAGCATCGCGGCAGGGTGGTTCCCGCTGCCGGACGATCGACATGGTGGCGGTCCGGTCGGCGTCGGCCTCTTCGCGCTGCCGTTCGTGCTCGTGGTCGTCATCGCCCGTCGACCGGCGCCACGGTGGGTGCGGGTGTACGTCGTCGCGAACGCTGCACTCTTCGTCGTTGCCGCGCTGATGTTCAGCGGTGCCACGTGGCTCGACCCGGCGGGGAACGAGGGCGTGATGCAGCGCGTGCTCGCGTGTTCGGTGTTCGTCCCCATCGGTGTCGTGTCGATGGCTGCGCTGGTGGACGACCGTCGCCGCGGCGGGAGAAGTCATCCAGGGCGTGCGGTCGCCGGGACGTAACGTCGCGGCATGGATGACGCGATGCGCGCGAAGGTCCAGCGGCTCCAGGCGATGCCGCTGTTCCCGTTCGAAGGTGAGCTGACGATGAAATCGCTCGGGCCGCTCCTCGAGGCAGAGCTCGTCCGGGATGGCGAGTCGCCCGATCGCCCGTGCCATTCGTGCGGCGGTGATGAGCGGGTGCTCTGGCGCAACGACCGCTGGAAGGTGACGCGGATGAGCCCGTCGGCGAACCCCGTCGGTGTCTTCCTCGAGACCGTCGAGCACTGCGACGTCGAGCACTTCGACGACGAGCTCGCCGCGGAGTACGGCGTGCTCACCCGCCACCTCGAGGCGGCGATCAGATCGCTCGACTCGGTCGGCAGGGTGCACATCCATCGGTGGGGCGACGGCAGCGCCCACTTCCACGTCTGGTTCCAGGGGCGGCCGGCACGCCAACTCGAGCTGTACGGCTGGGGCAACGTGCTGTGGCCGCAGATCCTGCCGCCGCTGCCGACCGACGTGCTCGATGCCAACCACGCGTCGGTCATCGCGACGTTCGCACGAGCCGTCTGTGGCGAGGTGATCGAACCCGCCTGATCGGTTCGCTCGGCCGCCCCCACCGGATCGATGGCGGGCCGACGGTCAGGAATGTCCGCCTTCGATGTTGCATGATTGCTACATAGCATTCATACTGTCGACGTGGGTCGAAAGCCGAGGACGGCAGAGGGCGAGCAGGTGTTCAACCGCATCACCGCAGTGCGCGAACAGCGGGGGTTGAGCCGCCAGGAGTTCGCCGCGATGGTCGGGGTGCACTACCAGACCGTCGGCTACCTCGAGCGTGGGGAGTACAGCCCGAGCCTGGCGCTCGCGCTGCGCATCTCGCACGTGCTCGACCTCCCGATCGAGGAGCTGTTCTCGCTCGAACCCCCCGTCGAGGTCGACGCACCGGCGTCGGCCCGTCAGCGCTGAACCTCAGCGACTACGCACACGAAACGAGGAGTGGAGATGTCACGTTGGTCGGCGGCAGCCGAACGCAATCGAGAGATGTTGGCAGGGAACGCCGAGCGGATCCTGAACGACACCACCTACGACCGGTTCCGCACGCCTCGATCGCAGCGACTGCTCGTCGCTGCATACGTCGCGGTGGTGATCGCGATCCCGTGGTGCTGGCTGCTGGTCGGCTCGATCGCCGGGATCCTGGCGGTGCTCGCCGCCGTGGCGATGTACCTGCTGTTGCGGGTGTCCGTGCGCAGCATCGCCGACCTGCCCGATCACGTGCTCGACGAGCGCATGCGTCGCGAGCGTGACTCGGTGTACGTGGTGTCGTTCCGAACGGTGTCGACGGTGGTCATGGTCGCGATGAACATCGCCTTCATCGCGGTCGAGTTCGGTGAGGAAGATGCCACGATCAGCTTCGACGGCGACGCCGTGAACGCCGTGTACTGGACGCTGCTGGCCGTGGTGCTCGGCACCCCGAGCGTCGTCATGGCACTCCGCCAGGCCGCCGACGAAGGGTGATTTCACGAACCGCTTGACTCTCCCCCGAGGGGAGACTGGAGACTGGGCGACATGTCCGATCCCGACCCGCTGATGCCGATCGGTGTGTTCTCCACCGCCACGCTCGTGTCGATCAAGGCACTCCGGCTGTACCACGAGCAGGGCCTGCTCGTGCCGGCGTGGATCGACCCGGCGACGGGCTACCGCTCGTACCGCGTGTCGCAGTTGGCGGACGCGCAGGTGATCAAGCGGCTCCGCGATCTCGACGTGCCGCTGGCCGGCGTCGCCGAGGTGGTGCGGGCCCGCGATCCGGAGGTGACGAGACGGGTGATCGCAGCGCACCAGCAGGTGATGCGAGAGCGCCTCGACGATCTGGGGCGGCTGGTCGCCGAGCTCCAGGAGGCGGTCAGCGAACCGTTGCTGCAGACGCCGGTGTTCGTGCGGACCGAACCGGCACAGCACGCGCTCGCGATCGCCGAGGAGTTGCCGAACCCCGAGCACGAGACCTACACGGCCTTCCTCGGGCGTGCCTATGGGTTGCTCGATGCGGCGTGCGAACGCCTGCACGTCGCTCCGGTCGCGGCATCGGGAGCGCTGTATCCGCCGAAGGTCGATGGAGGCAGCGAGGTCGTCACCGCGTACTTCCCGGTGGCCGAACCCGTGCTGCTCGACGAGCGCTCCATCGCCGACGGCGTGGTGAACGTGATGCTGCCGGCTACGACCTGTGCGGTGCTCACGCATCGCGGGTCGTTCGCATCGATCGGTCACACGTACCGACAGCTGGGCGCCTGGGTGGCGACCAACGCGACCGTGATCGATCAGCCCGTGCGCGAGCTGTACGTCGTGAGCGTCGACGAGTCGGGAGCGTTGTTGCCCGACGCTGACCTGCGCACCGAGATCGCCTGGCCCATCGAGGCGCCATGAGCGTCACCCACCTCACCGTCACTCACCACCGCACCATCGAGGAGCTCCCATGACTCTCACCCACAAGGCCGTCACGTTCGACTGCACCGATGCCACCGTCGTCAGCGGGTTCTGGTCGGCGGTGCTCGGCCGGCCGGTCGACACCCAACCCATGCCGCCGTCGGAGTACTTCGCCTCGATCGGTCTGACCGACGGGTCAGGTGTCGGCTACATGTTCATCCAGGTGCCCGAGGGCAAGACCGTGAAGAACCGCGTGCACCTCGACCTCGACGCCGACGACGTCGCAGCGGAGGTCGCGCGAGTGGTCGCGCTCGGCGCGACCCACATCCACGACAAGGACGAGTACGGCTTGCAGTGGACCACGCTCGCCGATCCCGAGGGCAACGAGTTCTGCATCGGTACGCCGCACCACTGAGTCGCGCGGCGGGATCGGGGCGCGGGTGCCGATCTGCTCCGCCGAGACGACGAGACTGTCGGTCGTGGAGACCGGGGATCGGATGCTCATCTGGTGTGAGGGCGGGCCGAGCCTCGGTCGCGCGGTGCACTTCCCGCCGCCGTTCGAGATCGCCGTCGACGGCGGCATGTACGTCCTCGTCGACGACGGCCCGCCGGCGTCGTGGCACTACCTGTTCATCGGCGACGCCGACCTCGCCACGTAGTGGTCGACACCGCCGATCGAGCCGACCGCCCGACGCGAAGATGCCGACCTAGGGTCGCTCCGTGGGGAGGCGTTCGGTCGATGTCCTGCTGATGGTGGGCGTCGTCGGCGTCGCGTTCGTCGTCTGGCTCGGCGGACTCGGATTCACCGCGGCGGGGCTCGCACTCGACCACCCCCCTGTATTCGATCTCACGAGGCGTGCGACTCGGTGACGTCCTCCTGGTCGTGGACCCCACCCGGGACGAGATACGAGTGGATCGACGCGGATGGCGAGGTGCGATCAGCAACCGATCCGTGGGCGTTCAGCGCCACCGACTCCTGGGCATGGACGGCGATCGTCGCCGTGCTCGCTGCGGCGGCGATCTTCGCGATCACCCGTCGTGACCGCTCGTCGATGAGTCGCCGATGGTCGGCGCGCGGCTGATCAGTCGGGGACGAGGTCGGAGAGGGGACCGACGAGAAGGCCGTCGACGATCGATCGAGCGCCGAGGGGCTCGTCGAGCCCGATCGTGACCGGGGTCGACGGGTTGCTCGGGCACGTCTGGTCGCCGACCAACGGGATCGCCCCGAACGCGATGCGTACGGCGTCGGCGGTGACCTCGACGTCGGGGCCGAGCAGGCGATCGCCGAGCTCCGAGCCGCCGGTGCACGAGGACTCCGTCACCAGCACGTGGAGCTCGGTCGAGGCTGCGTCGGGGACGGGGAACGCCGGATCGAGCGCCCAGTCGACCTGACCCACGCCGGCCGGGAGGCGTCGCCGGACGTCGCACTGCGCGCCACCGCCCGACGCACCGGCCCAGATCCAGCCGTTGCGTCCCGGCTTCGCACCGATGAACTCCATCGAACCGTCCGTGATGCGCACGATCGTGGCGAGCTCGTCGGTCTGGACGAGCACCTGCCAGCCGTCGCTCGACTGACCGAACCCGGCCGTGTCGATCCACTCCTCGACGACCGCTGCGAGCCCGTCGTCGGCCTCCTCCACGGGCGTCATCGAAGCGAACTCGCCGAGCGTGAACTGCACCCCGCCGCACTCGACCTCGGTGTCCGGTGGGTACGCGCCGTCGGCATCGGGCAGGGCGATCACGTCGAGCGGCGTGCCGGGGGCGACGGGCTCGGGTCGTTCGTCGAGATAGGCGCCGTCGAAGCACACCGCATCGAGTGGGGCGACGGCACCGATGCGCTCGGCGAGGTCGGCCGCCTCGGCGAGCGTGATCCCGTTGGGGACCATCAGCCCGACTCGGTTCTGCATGACGAGCCCGCCGGCGCCGAACGGTTCGGTCCCGAGGTCGGAGAGCACCGTCACCACGTCGGTCTGGAAGCTGGCGAGTTCGGCCTCGGAGTAGCGGGTCTGCACGACGTCGAAGGTGATGTCCCATTCGCCGATCGGTCGGTCGTCGGTGATCGCCGGCCGGGGCTCGACCGTGGCGATGTCGTCGGGCGACGGTGCCCGTGCCGCAAGGGCCGCACGATGGGGCGCCGGGTCGTCGGTGAAGGCGAGCACCATGGTGCCGAACGCCTCGCGATCGATCCACATCCCGGCGAAGGTGTCGGCGTGCTCGGCCGCGTAGGAGAGCAGCACGCCGTGGAAGATCGGGTCGAGGTCGCCGACCGAGCCGCGCTCGCCGATCACGTCGGTCGTGAGCACGGGCACGTCCCGGCACAGTTCGATCAGGTCGGTCGCCGACCGGTCGGGAGCCGGTGCCGAGGGAGCGGTCGTCTCCGGCACCATCGACGGATCGGATGCGACGACGGTGGCCGTCGGATCCGTGTCACCGTCGGTCGGCTGTGCCGGAGAGACCCGTTGACCGCTGTCGCCACACGCTGCCACCGCGGACAGGCTCAGCGCGAGGCAGGCGCCGATGACCGCTCGCATCGCCATGCGGTGTCGACCTACCGGCGAAGCATCTCGGCTCGTGCGACCGACCATCGTCCCACCTTGCCACATCGACCCCGTCGCCTCGGGCGCGGCAGATCGGATCATCGTCGACCCTCTCTCTCTCTCGGCCGTGTGACACCCACTTGGGATGATCGTGGGGTCGGTTCGAACGCATGTGACCGGGCTTCTCTGTCACACCGGTTTTCTAGGATCGTCGCAGTCGTTCCGTGTTCCCCCGGGACGTGATCGGGACCCTTCGGGTTCCCTCGTATCACCGTTGAACCGCGCCGCCTTGTTGGGTGGTGCGCGTGGGGGAAGGAGCGTGTATGTCCACGGTCGTCGACGATCCCGTCGTGGATCCACCGGAGGTATCCGATGAGGAGATCCTGTCGCGCTGTCGCGAGATCGAGGTCCGCCGCCGCGCTGATCTCGCCGAGCACATCCAA
Source organism: Actinomycetota bacterium (assembly GCA_963169665.1). Taxonomy (GTDB): domain Bacteria; phylum Actinomycetota; class Acidimicrobiia; order Acidimicrobiales; family Ilumatobacteraceae; genus VFMC01. Next base: position 11,585 of record CAUJET010000067.1, read on the forward strand.
CTGATGCGCGAGCTCGAGGTGCGAAAGCTGTACGACGCGGACGGCCACCGTGACCTCGCCGGCTACGGGCGGGCGGAGTTCCGGTGGGCCGACCGCGACGCGAAGGCCCACCGCGATCTCGAGCGGCTCTGTCGTTCGTGTCCGCAGGTCCTCGACGCGCTC
>CAUJET010000068.1 GCA_963169665.1 Actinomycetota bacterium
AAGGGACTGTTCAGTGGGTATCCGTCGAGCGCGCTCCGTCCCGACTACTACATGCCGGTGGGCGACTCCGGCATTCTTATGGAGGTCGAGCGAGGCAAGACGACCATCAACAACATGGATCTGCTCGACTTCTGGAAGTGCCACATCTGTGAGCACGCGTCCTTCTTGTTCCTACTCGTGCCACGTGAGTTGAGACAGAACGTGACGATGAGTCCACGCCGCGAGTTCGTGACCGTGGCTCGGCGGATGGAGTCCTTCTTCCGTCCTGTCAACTACACGAACGTGCACGGACTCGTCCTGATCGGGTACTGACGGACGAGCCGTACCGGGGCGCCATGCCACACCCCCGTGCGATAAGTCGCTCATGGACAGACTGTTCGAGCCAGGAGAGGTCGATCGGCGGTTGAGCGACGCCGAGTTTCGTCGGTGTAGTTTGGAACCCGTGCCTACGCCGTCGAACTGGACCGTCGCTGGCCTGTTCGCAGGGATCGGCGGCATCGAACTCGGGCTCGAGCGTGCAGGCATGCAGACGGAGCTGCTGTGCGAATGGTGGGAGCCCGCACGAGCTGTGCTCGAGCACCGGTTCCCCGGTGTACCGGTCGAGCCAGATGTGCGTGACCTGGAGAAGCTGCCGCCGGTCGACCTCGTCACGGCGGGGTTCCCGTGCACTGACCTGTCGCAGGCCGGGCGTATGAAGGGCATCACAGGTGAGGCCTCGGGTCTCGTCGGAGAGGTGTTCCGGCTACTCCGCGATCGACGCGTTCCGTGGGTGGTGCTCGAGAACGTGAGGAACATGCTTGTCCTTGACGGCGGACGAGCGATGGACTTCCTCGTCGAGGAGCTCGAGTCGCTCGGATACCGATGGGCGTATCGCTTGGTCGATTCACGTTTCACCGGCGTGGCACAGCGCCGCCAGCGTGTGATCTTCGTGGCGTCACTCGATGGCGATCCGCGAGAAGTTCTGTTCGCAGATGAGGCGGGCGAGCCCGAAAACGACTACTTCCGGGACGACGTCTTCGGCTTCTACTGGACCGAAGGACTGCGTGGACTCGGTTGGGCGCGCGATGCCGTACCGACGCTGAAGGGTGGCTCGACCATTGGTATCCCTTCACCGCCGGCCATCTGGAATCGAGGCGCGCCGCAGGGACGACGCGTCGTCACGCCGGCCATCTCGGAGGCCGAACAGCTCCAGGGCTTCTCTGCCGACTGGACGCAGCCCGCTGAGTCGGTGTCGTCGCGCAAGGGCACGAGATGGAAGCTCGTCGGCAACGCCGTGACCGTGGGCGTGTCGGAGTGGGTCGCTGGGCGGCTCGCCGAGCCGGGCGGGTTCGAACTGGATGTCCGAACCCATCCGACGGGGGCGCCCTGGCCCAAGGCCGCGTACGGCATCAACGGGAAGCGATGGGCAGTCGATGCGTCCATGTGGCCAGTGCGTCGCCCGTACCGCCACCTTGGCGACGTGGTCGACCTCGCGAATGCCGCACCGCTGTCGACCAGGGCAGCCGCAGGATTCTTGGAGCGGGCGAACCGGGGGACGCTTCGGATGGATCCGAGCTTCCTCGACGACCTCGCTTCGCACGTCGACAGGCTCGCGGCCGCATAGTCAACGCCCGACGACGCTTTCGATGCGGTCCGCCGCGACGACCGGGTCCTCGTGCTCCCAGACACGGACGACGACCCAGCCGGCCATCTCCAGATCTCGGTCGGTCCGCCGATCGCGCTCGACGTTCGCGTCGAGCTTCGCCAACCACCACGCAGCGTTCGCCTTGGGAAGAGTGGAGTGGATCGGGCAGCGGTGCCAGAAGCACCCGTCGATGAACACGGCGACGCGAGCTCGGGTGAACACGACGTCTACCCGTCGCCGAGTCCCCACCACCTTGTGGTCGACCCGGTAGCGCAGGCCTCGTCTCCACAGTTCGCGACGGAGGGCCAGCTCCGGCGCCGTGTCGCGGCGGCGTTGCGCCTTCATGCGTTGCTCCACTGCGACACTCGACGCCGGAGGCCTCGTCGCTCGCTCGGACATGCCGGTCCCCATCCCTCGCTTCGTCGGTCCGTAGTCTGGCGCCGTGTCAATTGTGCCGTTCGACGACGCGACCTCTCCGGCGGCGGCGGCCTTCCGATGAAGGGGCCGGAGATCGTCGCGAGGACGATGACGGTGCCGTCGATCCGCGACCAGCACGGCAACGACTGGCAGTACCACTCGCGGAGCGATCGTCACTCCAAAGTCGCGTGCTGGGCGACGATGTTCGACCTGCTCGAACAGTCGGCGCTGCTACGGCGGCACGTGGCTGACGGCAAGGTCGCCTTCGGTGTCAACCATGAGTTCTCCGATTTCCGCACCCGGCGGAAGAAGAAGCTGGACCTCGTGATCCATCGGCCGGGCACCGTCACGGGCGCTCAGGGCCGCACTTTCACAGAGCTCGGCGAGGCACTCACCCTGCAGCTCGACGGCCAGGACCGTTCGTCGTTGGAGGCACTGCCCGAACTCCGTGAGGCCCCGGTCGGCACGGTGCTCATGGCCCTCGAGTCGAAGGCCTGTATGACCAAACACGTTGGATCCGGCCCACGTCTGTACGACGAGCTCAACAGCTCGCATCTCACCGTTCACGGTGCGGCCGACCAGGCGATCGCTGTCGCCCTCGTCATGGTGAATGCCGCGTCGTCGTTCCTCAGTCCGGACTCGAACCGAAAGCCGCTCGACGCAGCGACACCGCCAACTGTCGTCACCAAGCTCCGACAACCGGACGCCACAGAATTTGTCATCGGGAAGGTGAGCGAACTCCCGACCCGAACCCGTCCGGGCCAGGAGGGCTACGACGCCATCGGCATCATCGTGGTCGACTGCCCGAACGACGGTCGGCCAGTCGCACTGGTCAAGGAGCCACCAGCCTTGCAAGCGAACCACCTGTTCTCGTACGAGTCGATGATTCGCCGAGTGGCGAACCAATACGACTTTTTCAACGCCAATGTCTGATCACTCATCACGATGGACGAACCTCGGTGGGCCACGGCGATAAGCCAGGGCATCGGGACGAAGAGGCTCTCGCGTCGTTCCTCATCGGTCGAGATTTAAGCAGCGCGAAGCGCAGCCAACTCGATAGCCGTGTCTAGGCACAGAGGTTGGTGACGCTCGCAAGTAGACGCACTCAGCTGGCCTCGAATTGGAAGACAGCGAGCGTCCATGCTCGGTGCTGTCCCGGACGTACGGGGCCATCGCGAAACAGCCGGGTGTGAGGACGTTGCCCTTGAAACCCGGGCTTCACGGCGTCGACCTCTAGGTTGAAGAACGCCAACTCCGTCCCCTCGCGTTCCGCGGAGATGCCGATCTGCTCGTCAAGACCGACTATCCGAACTCCCCGGCCAGATGCATCGACGAGGGTTGCGGTGATCCCATCTGGGCGAGAATCGATCCTCTGAATGCGCCCCCAGATGTCCGCCGGAGCCTTGACGTCTGCCGGAACGTCATGCCACCAAGTAGGAGCAGTCTCTCGGTAGGCGGCGCAGCCGGGGCGGAGTGGACACTGGTAACAGTCACTTCCCGCAGTTGCGAGGCCCGTCGTGACAAACTCTGGGCCCAACGGCAGTAGAGCCGTGATGGCGTCGATGCGGCGGCGCGCAGCAGACAGTGCCTCTTCGTCAGATGGAACAACAACTCGTTCACCATTGTCGAGCGATAGCTGGAGTCGAACTTCAGGCTCCTGCTCGAGCAGCATCAGGGCGTATGCCTGTAGCTGGAGCGCATATGCCGGGCGTGCTTGGCCGGAGTCGTCGGTGGTGTTGCCGGTCTTGAGGTCGACAATCTCGGCCGACGCTCGTCCGCCCCGAATCAGGTCGGCCGATCCCCGAAGCCTGAGAACGGTCGACTCGAGAAAGACTTCCCTGCCCCGCCGTCGAGGTGGGACCTCCGTCCTGGTCGGTGCGCTGAGGCGTCGTAGCTGCCTCTCGACAAGGTCACGGGTAGCTGCCATGCGGGCCGGCCCGACAGCGGCGCGAAGGTCCGCATACCGTGCGCTCGCTGCGTTGGCTGCCAAGGTGATCTGACGTTCGTCAATCATTCGTTCGAACGCTGCGACGGCGTCTCGGTCGCCGCCTGCGGCTGCCTTGATTGCCTTGTGAGCAAGCGTTCCGAACTCAGCGAATGGACCCTTCGGCAGAAACTCAAGCGCAGCGCGATCCGGTGAGTGGAGAGCGAACAGCTTGAGTCGGCACTCGCGCCAGGATCCGATGAGACTGGGCGACAGGAACACTGGAACCTGCAGCGTCGGCGGTATGCGCGGGATCGGCTGCATCATGCATCAAGCCCGTCCCGCACTGTCCAGGGCCGACGATCCAAGTTGAAGGAGTCGACGAGCACGCAGTCAGATCCGCGGGCCTGCATCTCATCGGCTAGCGCCGCTGTAGGGGTCTCTGTGTTCCATAGCGGATGGACCACTAGAGCCCAAGGCCGGCTAGGTGCGACTTTGAAGGCCCACGTCAGACCCGACTCCTCGAACTGAACGCTGGGGATACGCGCCCGCAACCGCTCGAGAGACCGTTGGACCAGGGCCTTCCAATCCTGCACCGAGGATTGAGACGTCCCGTCAAGGCCGCAGGCGAACTCGCTGTTCGCCAGAAGGTCGATGAATGCAAGGCCCAGTCTCCAATCCAACAGTCCGTGGTAGGCCTGGTTGCTATGTCGCAACAGACAGCGATAGCACGCCCGCTCGCAGCTAGAACGATGAGCCAGGTCATCAAACTCAACCAAGGGGTACTCGCTTCGGTCTTGGACGATGCTTCGAAGAAGTTCTCCCACTGGTGGCACACCGGTTATCAGGTCGGGAGTTCCAAGAGCGGAGCAGAGCCCCGCTCCATTGACGAGCCGATCAGCAATCTGGAGGATCGGGATTGCTGCGCCTCCGCCGGGGCGCGCCATCCTCGGCTCGATGATCTCGAACTCCTCCGGATCGACGTCGAGGTGCAATGCCGCGCGGCCGACGAGAACAAAGGTCGCCGACACGGCGGCGGAGCGGACCGCGGTTGCTCGGATGGCATTGAGGAGGTCTGTCCCGCTGCGCCCGACAAGTGTCCGCCGTGTGAGATCTCCGACAGACAGATGAGGGGAGATGGTCCCGGGCGCCACCACCAGCATGTCGGTTGTCTTGGGTGCTGCCAGCCAGAAGTTGGGTTCAGTATCACCGGTGTACTGCAAGCCCTGTTGAAACCTTGCGTTCGTGATCGCCGACCTTGTCAACCATTGGTCGTGGATCTCGAGGCTGCCCGCTTGTCCGCGGCGGCGACGAGCTTGACGACTCGTCGCCCGCTCCGCGTCGAAGCCAAGCCAAGCACCGGAACTCGAATCCAGCGCACCACGATTCAGCCTGTAGGTCCGCTGAGCCGTTCTGGTCTCGATCTTGGCGTTCGACCCTGAGACCGCAGAAAGCGCGAGCGGGAAGTGTTCGGCCTCGATCGAGCGGTGCCGACCGAGCGACAGTTCGTCATCGGCATCGTCGGTTGGTCGGAAATCCGTTCTGAAACCGAGTGGCTCAAGACAACGTCCTGACCGTGCAGGCTCGAGAGGCGCAGAGCACTCAGGGCAGAAGTCCGTGTCGGAGACTGGGTTGTCGAACCGTATCCACGAGCCACACCCCAGGCACTCGGCCATCCAGAACGGGTCCGCGAAGGCATCGTTGATGGGCGACATCTCGTCGCTCCAGTTCGCTGGAGGCATGAGCGTGCCGGTGAACCCAACACAGATGTGGGTTCGTTTGTCTTTGACAATGTGTGAGCCGGGGGCGAACTCGTGAATCGCTACCTCCAGGTCGCGATCGATCCTCTCCCATTGGGAACGTTGCCCGTTCGAAGTCAAGCCCGTATAGAGATCCCGAACTCTCGTCGGCATGCCGTACATCGGCAGCAGACCCGCCTCGGCGAGGGAATGAGCGACCGACTCGCGCCGGACCTCAGAGCGGGCCAAGGTTGCATCGATCTCGTCAAGGACCTCCGTGGGCTCCATCCACACATCATCGAAGTCAACGTTGGAGTGCTCACACAGCTGGGCGGCGAAGTCTCTGGCAGCATCTTGCGTGCGTTCCAGGCTCGCCATCAGATCAGTGCGCCATGTCGGGTCGCCGGCGTAGTCAGCTACCGAGACGAATTCGCCGTGAATGTCCGGGGGTCGCATTGCGTCCACGGGCCAGGGCCGACGAGTCTCGCGGAGACCGCCGAAAGCAGCGGTGAGCCAGCGTTTCCGAAGGAATCGCTTCGCGATCTCGGGTCGCGACTTGGCAAGAAAAGGTGGTGGCGGAACGTCGCCGGTCATCCGAGCGGGCTGCCGGAAGTAGTACAGATCGTGGCTCTTCGTCCGACAGACGGTTACTGCGAGCGAGAAGGCTTGACCTCGGCGGCCAGCGCGGCCGACGCGCTGCTGGTAGTTGAACCGCTGGGGTGGCATGTTCGCCTGGAGTACGGCCTGCAGCGGACCGATGTCGATGCCAACCTCCATGGTGGTCGTGACGGCGAGAAGGTCGATCTGGAGGGCTGCTGGCCAGTAGCGCGCCGACTCCAGGAACATGACATCGCCGTTCGCGTCGCGAATGAACTGGCCGTTCTCGTCACGACGCGGGTACCGATCGGGGAACAACACGTCTCGAAACTGACGTTGACGTTCGGCGCCGTTTCCGGTTTGGCCCGTGAGCTCTTCGCAGTGGAGCCGGAACGGAGCACCCGCTGACCGTGCGATCTTCCGGCCTACGAAGTTGGACTCGGCTACCTCTGCGCAGCTCTCGGTGGGTGAGTCGGGCAGACTTGTGAAGCATCGAGTACAGACGCCAGTACCCCGGTGTAGGTGCACGCGCGAGCAGGCCCCACACCGCCAGACCGGTTCCTCGGGCGTAGTCAGCATGACAGCGACGTTTGCAGTTCGGATGTAGCCATCAGCGTGGCCGGAGGAGTTGAGTCGTTCCAGGAATGCCCTCAGCTCAGTTCTTGCATTCGACGGCCACGACCGGTCGGCGAATCTGAAGACTCGGTTGGTCACCCCGACCTCGTTGCCATCGATCCATGGCCGCCGATCGATCTCGAAGCGGGTGTTCTCTAGACGGTATGCATCGGCGAAGACACGCAGGAGGGCGTTCGCGCGGCTGAAGTCCTCGTCCGATTCACCCTGCTGTCTGGTAACGCATGGGTACCCGAGCCCGGTCTCCTCAAGGGCGAAGTACGTCTTGCTGAACAGCACCTCGGTCAGGAGCACCTCGACCTCGTCGAGGACAAGCTCACGCGCTGAGTCAACCAAGCTCTGTTCGGACGGGAGGTCTCGCCAGTCAACGCCGTCTTCTCGTCGTTCGAACAGCTCAGTCCACTGATAGGACTGCTCGTCGGTTCCGAACTTGGCCTGGACACGCTTGATGCCGGCAGGGTCGAACGGGTGGATGCCGAGAGCAGCGTACGTTCGAAGGAGAGGCTTCAACGGCTGACGGTTTGACCGGCTCCCACGAAAGTCGTGGCTAGCAGCGTCGCCCAAAATGCTTGTCACGAGGACGGATCGATCACCAACTGTGGCCCGCTCGGCCTGCAGCACTCGCCGCCTTTCGACGAGTACATCCAGGCTGTCGAAGTCGCCCTTTGCCGCAGCGTCCGCGATCTCAACTCGAAGTCGCTCATCCTCGCGATCGATAGCTTCCGCCGTGGGCCGGTGAGCGACGACGCGACTCATCTCGGCGAGGAGGACGGACCGCCGAAGATCCTCATGATGACGGCTCTCGATGTCGAGAGCAGCGCGAGCGGCCTCCTGGCGACTGTCCGAGAACGACACGAGCTTTGGCCGCTCGGACTGCAACCGGAGGAGATCGAACAACTCAGACGCCAGCAGCTGCGTCGTCTTCGCAAAGCCCGGCCGGAAGTGACGAAGCGGGGACAGGCGCATTCCTTTGCGTCGGAACACGTAGTCGCTCTCACAGGACGGACATGCATAGGGCATGTGGGTCCCCGCATCGCTTGTCCGTCGCTGATGGCGGTCGGTCGCAGCAGGTGGGCGATGGAGCCGCCAGCCGGGAACGCGCCCGACGCTGCCCGTGCGGCCGGCGTGCGTTTCGCCCGTCACCGGATCGAGTTCGGCTTCCGTCCACGTCTCTGGTCGGCTCGTCGTGGTCCCCGGTGTCTTGTCCGACCTCGGCCAGAAGAGGCAGTAGTCCTCGAACGAACGGTCCTCAAAACGTCCAGATCCAGATGTCTCGGGCAAGCCGTCGAGGTCGTTCTCACTAGGTAGCAGTTCAATGATTCGCTGTGATTGCCGACGGCGTATCCCACCTACAAAGAGCTCCCCGCACGACTCGCAGTAGATGAGATCCAACGACCGCTCGATCGATCCCCCGGATGCTCCGAACGGCCGCTCGATCGACAATTGCCCGAATGCGCGATCGTCGCGCTGGAACTCGGGGTCACAAGATCGACCACCATCAATCGGTGCGTACATACCCTCAATAGCTCGAAAGAAGGTGTGCACGCGAAATGATGGGCTGGCGGGTGGATTGTCATTCGGGAACCAGTGCCGGTAGCAATCACCGAGTCCTCGGACCACGAGGAGACCCCTTACGGCCTCGATGGCTCTCGGTGCGGATGATCGAAACAATCGCTGAGCGAGTCGGCTTTGTTCAGTGGCTCTCGGTCGGTTGTCCGCCTCGGACCAACAGGCAACAGCGATGCGTCGACCTGCTTCCTCGATTGTCGACCGCACGAGATCGGGCAGGCCTGTCGTGAGGCCGACTCCCAGCGCTTCAGCGATCTCGGTCCAGGCCTCGCTCTGATCACGAGGATGCGGAACCTCCGTTGGAACCGGCTCGTTCTCGGATGCGCCGAAGAGGCCCGGCAGGTCGACAAATCGGTCGACCTCGAGCACCGTGCCGGAGACAGGCGCTTCCGGCACGTTGGTACCAGCGATGATCGAGTCCGCCCAGTCAGCTGGTGCGCTTGCGTGTTCGCCCTCCGCTGTGAAGGTGCCGTGATCTCCAAACATGTCCCACAGGTAGGTGTGGCTTCGTTCTCCCTCTGGGCCATCCGTCGGGAGAGACGCGCTGGACGCAAGGATTCGCAGCTTGTGCCTGTGCTCAGGCTCGTTGAGACCGAGACGGTCGACCAACAGACGGATCAGGTACGCAATCTCGGTTCCCGACGTGCCTCGGTGGAGGTGTAGCTCGTCCAGAACCAGATAGAAGTACGCGTCTTCATGTTCGAGGAGCCACCTACGGGTCGTCTGGAAGATCGGTTCGTCGACCTCTCTCGTCAACATCGCGCCAAGCATGCTGATGTTGGAGATCAAGATGTCTGGCGGAGACTGTTGCATGTCCCAACGACTGGTCAGCTCGGCGCCGTCGACAGAGGGAAAGAGGTACCTGTCTTCCGGGGCGAGCTGTCCAGACGCGATCAGGTCACGGACATGTAGCTGCGCTCGCTCGAGATCGAGCGATTCGTCGAACAGCTCATGGAGTTTGCGCTGACGCCGCTCGAGATCAAGGGAAGGATCGAGTCGCGGATGCACGTTGAACCCGGTAACCGGAGTTTGACTCGTGTAACGACCGAAGAACAGCCGGTTGCCGTGTAGCTCGTCGTCCAGTGTTGAACGGACAACATCGCTGTCCAACGCGGCGCGGAGGCGTGCCAACTGGTCCTCGACGAGTGCATTCATCGGGTACAGAATCAGGCAGCGAACGGCTGCAGGTCGGTTCTCGCCGGCCCGATGAACGATGAACGGGTCTGCGTCAGGAGCGGAAGTGCGGGGCCGCATGCTCAATGGCATGTCGGTGTACTTGTCGTACGGCTTCCCGTTGGGCTGGTGCCACCAACGTCGCTTGAGGTAGTGCGAATCCGGTCGTTGCCAGGTCGCGCCCTCCTGTAGCAGCGCTGCGACGACCGGCAGGAGGAACGACTCGGTCTTGCCCGACCCTGTACCGGACGTCACGACTGCGGGATGACCGGCACGGAGTCCGCGCTGCAGCATCTGCGCCTGGTGAACGTAGGGGCGGATGTCTCCTGAGGAGAAGAGACCTGCGCTGACGATCTTGGCGAAGAGGGCTCGAGTCGAATCGTCGAGCTCGGGCAGTGGTGATGGCACGCGGTTGGCCAGTTCCGCCAAGGTCCAGTCAACTCCTGCGTACCGGGCCATTGGCTCGACCAGAGGCTCGGTGCACAGCTGACCGGGACGCTTCAGGAGAGCCCGCCTCTCAGCCGCGACTGCCGGATCGGCGATACGGAAGGCAGTCTCGAGATAGGTGAGGTACTGCTCGCGGATCCGTTGAAATCCACCGATCGGGTCATACATGTCCGTGAGCCTCCTGGCCTTGCGTTTCTCGCATCTGAGACAAGCCTTGCCGAATGATTGATCGCGTGCCTTCGAGCACCAGATGTTCGACATCGGGCGTTGGCGTGCCATATCGGTACAGGCCATCGCCGCCCGGGCCTGCCCTCACGCCTCCGACTGCACTCAACCAACGGGCGACCTGCAGTGGAAGGTAGGACCTCTCGACGACCAGGACCCCCCCTTGCGACGATCGCACAGGTTCGGCACCGGCCATTGCGGCCGCCCAGAAGTACGCCGAGTCCCGGAAGTGCGTCCAGGTCCTTCTGTCGACTGCATCCACCGACCAGTAGCTGGGAGCGCCTCGCAACCACCATCGTTGAACTCGGACGTGGTCATCGGAAATTGCATCGACATGGCCTGCGGCGTACCCGCTCGGCCGATTTCGGGTGAGGTCACGACCCCCGATGAACGTGAACGGCTCGTCAGCTACGTAGTCGATCGCGAGCCCCTGGTTGCTTGCGAGCCCTGCGAGGGCAACGACGTCGTGGCATCTGATCATGATCGTCGAAGGAACGAATGCGCTGAGCGCGCCAATCGATTCGATCGACATGCCTCTCTTTGTCGCCTCATTCCTGACCGCCAGAACCGTCGTCGGTAGGGCGAGCCCTGAGAGGATCCCTCTGATTCCGTGCGATGAGCGGACGATCTGAAGGCAGGGTGGCACCGCAACAACTCGGCGGTTCGACCATCTGACATTGACGAGTTCGCGGATCATGCCTGCCTCTTGCCACGCCCGCTTCACTGCCCACGCGCCGGTCCGTTCGACGCCGAACTCGTCGACGAAGAGACGAAGCAAGAGTTCCGGAGCGATCCCGGCCGTGGAGTTCGCAAGGGCAGCGACCGCGCCCATAACTCCGTCGACTCTTGGGTGCTGGGCAGCATTTGGCATCGTGTGGCGCCGGTACGGAGCGGGCTGGTCGACAAGGGACAAGTCGCTGTCAACTACCTGCACAACATGCCGTATCGCGGCCGCGACGGCCGCGTCACAGCCGGGGGTCCGCGCAGCGCGGTTGAGGAGTTTCCGCCATGCCCGGCGATCCCGTGCCGAATCGCTTCGCGTGGATGGGTTGATCCGATCGAGCGGAATCAGGTTCTTGACCGAAAGCCGATCTCCGACCTCGCATACTTCCCAAGCGGCGTTGTCACTACCCGGAAGGAACTCCCCCACGACCAGACCGAGGTAGGTCAACCTTTCGAGCCCTCGAACCAAACAAGGCTCTTCCGCATGAAGTGTGACGTCATCGGGCAAGGCGATCGCGCGAGCGAGTCCCTCAACAGCCCATCCTTCCGGTTGGCGAACGGTCCGATAGCTCTCGCGCGGAGGTGCGGACAGAAAGAGAATCGACCGCTCTCGCCGCCCATCTGTGTAGTCGACCGAGATCGTCGCCTGACCGCGCAGCTGACGGCGCGGTAGGGCCCACTCACCAGCGGTTCCAGACAGCTCAAAGACCTGGCCACCCACGATCAGTCGGGCGCTCGACGAGCCCGAAGCCGAGATGACGGGCAAGGCGGATTGGATGCCAATCCAGGCCGAGTCTCCGGAACGGAGCCCGCCGACAATTCGGAGGCCGCGTGGTGAGGGTGCGGCCCTGAACACCCAGCACTTCGCGAGCGGCGACGCGTCCAATGCCGAATCATCCAGTGGGCGGAACTGTAGGAAGCGACAAACCTCCCAGCCCTCGGTTTGGAACTCTCGAGTGCGCGTTCGCTCATCTCCGAAGTTGGCCACGACTGCGTCGCGCAGTTCACGGCGCACCAAGGCCAAGCCTGCCCGCGACAGATCTGCCCGCCCTGCGGCCTGAAGCGCACCTTCGTCGTTCTCGAAGAGAGGCACGACCCCCGATGCAACCAGATCGCTGAGCCCCTGCAAGCGCAGATCACCGTGCAGCACGGCGTCGAGTGCTGCACCTATGGATGATCCCCTTTGCAGCGAGAATCTCCACGGACCGTACGAGACAACTGCCGGCACGGTGGCAAGGTCTTCCGACGACCACTCCTCGGTAGTAGCCACTGCGACATCGAGATTTCGACCGTCGTCGTCTGCGATGAGCGTCCACCTCGCGTGGATCGAGCCTTCCTCCTTGAGATCCATCCAGTCCTGCGTAACTGAGGCAACAGCGGACCAGAGCGGTGTTGCGTACAGCACATCGGACGCTGCCCCTGCTTGATGGAGAGCCAAGAACGAGTCGAGTTCGTCGCGGAACCTATCGCTGAACTGCTGCCGCCGACGGATAAGGCCGTCGAGCACTGGGGCCAGCGGTGGGCTTTCGATGAGGAGCCCAGCGTCATCAAGGCACGCGTTCAACCTCCGCTGATCGGCACGGCTTGGGAACGCAAGCCGGACGGTGTGCCCAATCCGTACCCACCCTCCGGTGTCAGGTAGTACGAGCGGGCGATACGTCTCTCCGTTGTCCGTCAACCAGCTTTGAAGGCGTTCCCAGAGCTCTGGCATTCGCTCAAGGCCCTGGTCACCGCTGCTGGGCTGCGTACGACGATTGAGACGCTCGATGAAGGAACGCTCCGAGAGCTCGCTGGCCTCGGCCGCCACGACACAGCCGACCATCAGATGGGCGAAGTGGAACGGCTCCGTCATCGACGAGCGCGAGAAGGCGTGTGCCCAGAAACTCTGTCCGCTTGAGACGGCCGCCCTGACCGTCATCTCGACGAAGCGGGTGACGACTTCATCAGGCGCCACCGCTGGCATGCCCGCACAGCGGTGGATTTCGTTCGAGGTGGCAAGGATCGACGTCACCGGTGGGTCAAGTTCGGTGCTCCGTTGGAAATAGTGCCGGAGCAGTGCTTGAGCCCACTCCGTGTAGTTCCACTCCGTCCAGTCCCGCATCAATCGGTTCCCTTTTCCGGCGCCGTCGGCATGCGTGGAAGAAGTCATGCTGGCCGCCTTGCACTGCGAATGCATTCTCAGCTTGCCAACCTAGCGTTTGGGTCTGAATCACTCGGCGAGCTCTTCACGCTCTGGTTACCCGCGATCGCGCCACGCTTGCGACCGGTGGCCCGGCTTCTACCGGATCTTCTACCGGACGGGTAGAAATCGGGCGATCTGGATCAGCACGGTTCAACACGACCATTCGCGTCACCCCAGCTCAGACGGCACAGGGCGGACGTCGGCGAACGTCAGCGGACATGGTCCATCAGAGTTCAAGTCCCCCCTCGCCCACAGGTGACGAGACCCCAGCGAAAGCTGGGGTCTTCTCGCGTCTTGGGTCAGTGTGCGTCGGTGGGGGCGGATCGGTCGACGGGGGCGGCGATCCAGGTGGTCGTCGGGCGGGGCTCGGCGGCCAGGAAACCCAGCCCGGCAGGTACGGCGACCCGGGCGAGGATCGCAGCGAGCGGATGCACGGGGTCCATGGCGGTCACGACCGAGGTCACGAGGGTGCCGAGCACGAGGAGCACGATGCGTGCTCGCCACCGCGGGGCGGGGATGAGCTTGGCGATGACGAGGCCGTACACGATGTGGCCACCGAGGCCGTAGAGGACGAGCGCGAACGGCAGCACGACGAGCACCCCGAGGCCGTCGGTGCTGTCCAACATCGCGTCGATGCGGTTCTCAGCGATGAACAGCATCAGCAGGTACAGCGCCGGGCACCAGGCGACCATCGAGCGGCGGGAGCGCAGCCGAGGGAAACGTGGTGTCGTCTGGCCTGGCACGTCAGTTCATCGGTGTCGAATGCCACCTGCTTGAGAACGCGCCTCAGCGTGCGTCGACGGGTTCGGGTTGACCGCTGCGCCACCGGAGGGCACCGGGTGACGGCCAGAGCGGGCCGATGATGATCCGCTCGGGGTCGGTGACGAGGGCCTGCAGCCATCGCCACGCCGCCTCCGGCTCGGCGTGCTGAGGCGGGCACGGGCCGGTACCGAGATGCAGCGGCGACACGGCGAGATGCCCGACGAACGTGGCGGATCGGCCGACGTGGAACGCGCAATGCCCAGGGTTGTGCATGCCGGTCCACTCGGCGCTCACACCCGGCAGCACCTCGTCGCCGTCTCCGAAGGTGTCGACGAGGTCGGCGTCGATCAGCGCGAGGAATGCGTCGCCGAGATCGCCCAACGGCCGATCGGCCTCGAACGCTGCGAACGCACGATCGTTGATCGACAGGCGGGCGTTCGGGAAGAACGGTCGCCAGCCGTCGCCGTCGCGCACCGCGCTCAGGCCGATCGACTCGATGTGCGACAGCAGCACGGTGTCGACCGATTCGATCGGGGTGCCGGCAGCAGCGAAGGCGGCGGCGTACGCGGCCTGGTGGGCGGCCGTGCTCGCCTGGTCGTGGAGGATCTCGTCGATGTTGCCGCTCGGGTCGACCGCGACATGGCGTCCACCGTCGCTGATCACCCACACGCAGCTGGCCGCGCGCACCTGTCCGTCGTCGGCCCACTGGGGCGCACCCCACGTGACCGCGCGCACCTCGTCGGCGGTGAGCCCGACCGGCGCCGGGTCGATCGTCGCATCGAGGTAGAGCACACGCGTGAGGCGGACGTCGCCCAGGTCGATCACGGTCATCGCGTCACACCACCAGAATCGGCGACGGAGGTCCAGCGAGATTCACCCGACGCGGTCGTCGCGTGACCGGCAGGCTCAGTGCTGGGCGCGGTAGAGGTCTCGCAACAGCGCGATCTCGGCGAGGTGGTGGATCGCCTCGCGGTGGATGTGCAGCACGAGCGCCGCGTACGGGAGGTGGCCGTACTCACCCTCGGCCTCGCCCACCGGCGTGGCGAGCTTCGCCTCGTCGAGCGACGCGACACCCGCGATCCATCCGGCGTAGACCTCGTCGAGCATCGCGAGGGCCTCGGCCGCCGTGCCCGGCCACACGGTGGTCTGGTACGTCATCGGCGGTCCACCGAAGTGTGATGCGTTGCGCTCACCGAAGAGGCCGACGATCACGTGGGCGAGCCGCCATGCGATCGTGGTCACCGGCGGCGGGGTCGGTTCGGGGAACTCGAAGTCGGCCACGAGCTCGCCACCGCCGGCGGCCATCGCCGACAGCGCCGCTGCACGCGGACGGATGCTCCACATGCCAGGCACCGGTTCCCACAGGTACTCGTCGTCGGTGAGGTCGGCGAGTCCTGGGCGTACCTGGTGATCCCAGTGGAAGGTCAGTTGTTCGAGGAGCTGCGTCGTCCAATCCATGACGCCATCGTTCCTCACGATGCGGACAGATTCGGTCCGCATCATGGAAGAATCTTCGACGCATGGCCGACACCTCTGCCCGCTTGCTCCAGCTGCTCTCCCTGTTGCAGCAGCGCACGCACTGGAGCGGACCCGAGCTGGCCGAACGCCTGACTGTCACCCCGCGCACCGTGCGGCGCGACATCGATCGGCTGCGCACCCTCGGCTATCCCGTCGACGCTGCCCCCGGTTCGCTCGGTGGCTACCGGCTCGCGATCGGTGCGTCGCTGCCGCCGCTGCTGCTCACCGACGACGAAGCGACTGCGATCGCGATCGCCCTCGGCGTGTCGGCGGCCGGCGGCATCGACGGGGTGCAGGACGCGGCCGTCGCCGCGATGGTCAAGCTCGACCGCGTGCTGCCGGCCCACCTCCGCTCCCGCATCGCCGCAGTGCGCTCGACGACGCTCTCGCTCGGCGGTGCGGATCCGGTCGACGCATCGGCACTGCTGGTGATGGCCAAGGCGGCGGCCGATCACGAACGTCTCCGCATCGCCTACGTCGACCGCGAAGGTCGCGCCACCGAACGTCGGGTCGATCCGCATCGACTCGTGTCCACGGGTCGGCGGTGGTACCTGGTCGCGTTCGACGTCGACCGTGCCGACTGGCGCACGCTCCGGGTCGACCGCGTGTCGGAGGTGACGGCCACCGGCCATCGCTTCACCGTGGTCGACCCACCCGATGCCGCTGCACTGGTGAGTCGATCCTCGGGTGTCGCGCCCTACCGACATGTCGCCGAGGTGGTGGTGCACGCCGACGTCGCAGCGGTGTCGGCGAAGGTGCCTGCGACGGTTGCCGTGATCGCGCCGCATCCCGACGGCGCCCTGCTCACCGTCGGGTCCGACGACCTCGCCTCGCTCGCCGGCCACCTCGTCTCGCTCGAGCTCCCGTTCGAGGTCCTGTCACCACCGGAGCTGCGCGACCTGCTGTGGCGCGCCGGTCAGCGGCTGATCGCGACGCACGGCTCGGCCCATCGCTGAACCGACCCTCTCGCGATATCCGTCGTTTACGACCGATGCTGATCGAACGTCCCGCAGAGCGAGGGCGGACGGCGGGTCACCACCAGTTCGACAGCGACGACAGGCCGGCGAGGGCGAACGAGGCGACGATGAGGATCGCGGTCCATCGCACGGCGCGGCTGCGCTGGATGGGTTCGACCGAGCGCTCGTCGAGCGGGTCGTACTCCTCGAAGTCGTACTCGTCGGGATCGATCGCCACGGTCCAGAGCGTAGAACGCCGCCGCCGGGACGCGCCCGGCGAAGCGGGCGACCACCGGCGCGTAGTCTCCCGCGCATGGACACCTTCGCGCTCATCGCGCAGGAGCGGCGGCGACTCGCCGACGTGCTCGACACCATCGCACCCGACGACTGGGACGGACCGTCGCTGTGCGCCGGGTGGTCGCGACGCGTCGTCGCCGCACATCTCAACGCCCCGTGGGAGGTGGGCCTGCCCACCGTGATGCTCCAGATCGCCCGCTCGTTCGGCAGCATCGACAAGGCCTTCGACACCGTGGCGAAGGACCTCGCCCGCAGGCTCACCCCCGAACAGAGCATCGCCGGGTTGCGGGCCAACGCCGAGCACCGCTTCACCCCGCCCGGCTCCGGCGCCGAAGCGCCGCTCACCGACGTGCTCGTGCACGGTGCCGACATCCTCCACCCGCTCGAGCGGACGGCGTCCGCCGACCCCGACGCACTGGCCGTGTCGTTGCGCTGGCTCGCGAGGGGCAAGGCGAAGGGCTTCCTGCCCCGGTCGCGAGTGGTGGGGCTGTCGTTCGAGGCCACCGACATCGGCGTCCGTTGCGGCGATGGATCGGCGGTCGTGCGCGGACCGGCGCTCGCCCTGTGCGGTGCCCTCGTCGGCAGGCGGGCGCTGCTCGACCTCCTCTCGGGGGACGGTCGCGACGTCCTCGCAGCCCGGATCTGACCGGACCGGGTCTCGCCCGGTCACGGGTCCCGTCGCACGGCCTACGATCGCGGCACGCGCACGAGGGGGAACGTGACATGACGTACAACCAGCTGGGTCGAGTGGTGCACGACGCCGACGCCCACATCATGGAGCCGCCCACCTGGCTCCGCGACCATGCCGATCCGTCGCTGCGCGACCGCATCCAGCCGCTCGACCTGAGCGGCGGCAACGAGCTGAAGCAGACCGGCCCGGTGGAGGAGCAGCTCGCTGACCTCGACGTCGCATTCCAGCGGATGGTGCAGCAGCACCGCTCCGACGAGTACCGCGCGGTCGAGGCCGACGAGATCATGCTCCGCAAGAACTACGCGGCCACCGGCTCGTTCCTCCCGGAGGACCGCGGCCGCGCCGTCGACCTGCTCGGCTTCGAGAGCCAGCTGATGTTCAACACGTTCCACAACCGTCGTCTGCGCGACTGGGAACACAGCGGCGATCTCGAGCTCGCGTACGGCGCGGCACGCGCCCACAACCGCGGCATGGTCGAGTTCTGCTCTGCCGACCGCAGGCTCCTGCCCACCTGCTACGTGCCGCTCGTCGACTTCGACCGCGCCGCGGCGATGGCCGAGGAGAACGTCGAGCTCGGTGCGAGCGCACTGCTGATCGCCAGCAGCTGCCCACCCGGGCACTCGCCCTCGCACCGCTCACTCGACCGCGTGTGGGCGATCGCCCAGGACGCCGACCTGCCGGTCGTGTTCCACGTGGGCGGCACTGGCGACCTCATCGATCCGGCCTACTTCCGCAACGGGCTGCCGATCCCGCCCGACTTCCACGGCGGCGAGGAGAACTTCCGCTCGGTCGACTACATGGCGATCCCGTTCCCGCCGATGCAGACCCTCGCGACGATGGTGTTCGACGGCGTCTTCGACCGCTTTCCCCGGCTGCGGATCGGCGTCATCGAGCAGGGCGCGATCTGGGTGCCGAGCTGGATGCGTCAGATGGAGAGCGCGTTCGAGGCGTTCGTGAAGCACGAGGAGCGGGTGCGCGATCTCCAGCTGCGCCCGAGCGACTACGTGCGCCGCTCGATGAAGTTCACGCCGTACCCCACCGAGGACGTCGGCTGGATCATCGAGCAGGCCGGCCCCGAGACCGTGCTGTTCAACAGCGACTACCCGCACGTCGAAGGCGGGCGCCGCCCGATCGAGCGCTTCGAGCGCAGCCTCGGCGATGCCCCCGAGCCGGTGCGCCAGGCCTTCTACTGCGACAACTTCCTCACGATGATGGGCGCCGGCGCCCGCCGACTCGTCGCCGCCTGACGCCGTCGTCCCTGTTCAGGACGGTTCGTCCACGGCGTGATCAAACGTGGGACTACGATCGCGTCCATGAGCGACAGCGGTGCACCGGACGTCCGTGACGAGATCGCCGGGGCCGCGTCGGCCTGGTCCGGGCCCAACGAACGAACGGCGTCGGTCGACGCCGCACTGGTGCGGGTCGTGCGCGCGCTCGACGCCACCGCACTGCACCACGAGGGCAAGCGACCCAAGCGCGTCGAGATCGTCGTCGAGAGCGGCGCGCAGAGCCTGCTCGAGTTCGAGGTCGGCAACGACGGGCGCTGGACCCTCGAGGAGGGGGCGTGGGTCGACGAGGGTCGCGTGCAGCGTTCGCGCCTGCTGCGCCCCGTCATCCGTGGCATCGCCCGCGGCAGCCGTCCCGACTTCGACGAGGCGCTGAACGCGCTCGTGCGCGACGTGGAGGTCGCGTGCGCGGCCCGCATCGCAGTCGACACAGAGAACGATCCCGCCGTGCCGCCCGTGCCCGGCCAGAGCGTCGATCAGCTGTTGGCCACCGTGTTCCCCGGCCTGTCGGCCGACGATCGGATGGCACTGTCCGCGGTCACCGCCACGCTCGAGATGGGCGCCGGCACCACTGTGTTCGTCGAGGGCACCACCGGCGACGAGATGTTGTTCCTGCTCGGCGGCACGCTCGCCGTCGACACCCGCGGCGGGCTCGTGCGTCTCGGCCCAGGCTCGGTGGTCGGCGAACGGTCGCCGCTCACCGGCAAGCCGCGCGACGCCACGGTGCGTGCCGTCACCGATGTCGTCGTGCTCGTGTTGCGCGCCGGCGACCTCGGCACGCTGCCCGCTTCCGTCGTCGAGGCGCTCGGAACCAAGAACGTCGTCTGACCCGACGCAGCGTCGTCCCGACGCGGACGGGCCCCAGGCGACCCCGGCGGCGCTCGAAGCCGGTCGGCGATCGCCGGCTGTCGCGACCTGCACTACCTTCGGCCGCCATGACGACCAAGCCGGGGCGAGGGACGAGCGCTGACGTCGACATCGCGTCGGCGCTGTCGGGTGCGCCGTTGTTCGCTGCCATGTCGGCTCTCGTGTTCGACCGGGTCGTGGCAGCCTCGTTCGTGCGCCGGTACGACCGCGGCGCATTCGTCTTCCTGGAGGCCGACCGCGCCAGCGCCGTGCATGTCGTGGCCCGAGGGCTGCTGCGCGTGTTCGTCACGTCGTTCGACGGCTCGGAACCGACCCTCGCCCTGCTGACCGAGGGAACCGTCGTCGGAGAGCTGGGCGTCCTCGCGGACGTCCCCCGGTCGGCGTCTGTCGCGGCGATGCGTCCGTCCATCGTCGTCGAGATCCCGGCCGCTGCGTTCCGGGATGCGTACGACACCGAACCTGCGATGGCACGTCGACTGGTCGACCTGCTGTCCGATCGGCTCCGCCACACCAACGACGGGTTCGCAGATCTCACCTATCTCGATCTCGGCGGACGACTCGCCAAGTACCTCCTGCGCGAGTGCGAGACGGCGGGCACCGATCAGGTGACCCTCGTGCTGAACCAGAGCGAGCTCGGGCAGATGATCGGTGGGGCGCGTCAGACGGTCAACCAACTGCTGCACGCGCTCGAGAGCGCCAACCTCATCTCGATCGACGGTCGCACGGTGCACATCGTCGATCGGGACGGCCTGCGGCTGCGGGCGATGTCCTCGGGCTGACGCCTCGGTGTGTCGGCAGCGACGCACCCGGGTACCGCGCTGGCACTCCCCTTCACCGGAGGGACGACTCACGAGGAGCCTGCCATGACCGATCTCTGGAGCTATCGAGCAGACATGACCATGACCGACGTCGACCTGGCCGGGTACGACGTGGAGGCCAAGGACGGCCGCATCGGCAAGGTCGACGCGGCCGACTGGGAGGTCGGCAGCAGCCACCTGATCGTCGACACCGGCTTCTGGATCTTCGGCAAGAAGCGGGTGATCCCGGCCGGTGTGGTGTCCCGTGTCGACCACGACGCCCGAGCGGTGTTCGTCAACATGACGAAGGAGGACGTGAAGTCGGCCCCAGACTGGGACGAGAGCTGGACCGCCACGCCCGACACCCGAGCGGTGCTCAACGACTACTTCGACGTCTACCGCTGGTGACCGAGTACGGCGGGATCGCCACCCGATCGGGGTGAGTACGATGCCGCCGCATGGCGACCACCGTGCTCATCACCGTCGTGGTGATGCGGTTCGTCCTGCCGCTGTTCATCCCGCGGTTCCCGTTGCCGGCGATCATCGCCTGCCTCGTCCTCGACGCCGCTGATCAGACGATCTTCCAGGCGTTCACCGACGACCCGCTGCTCGGCTACCAGACCTACGACAAGGCGCTCGACGTCTACTACCTCGCGGTCGCCTACATCTCCGCGATGCGCAACTGGCGCGAGCCGGTCGCGTTCGAGGTCGCCCGGTTCCTGTACCTGTACCGCCTCGTGGGCGTCACCCTGTTCGAGCTGCTCGAGCAGCGGTGGATCGTGTTCGTGTTCGCGAACACGTTCGAGTACTTCTTCATCGCCTACGAGGCGGTTCGCACCAGGTGGAACCCGTTCCGACTGTCGGCTCGTGCGGTGGTGTCGCTGGCTGCGTTCATCTGGATCTTCGTCAAGCTCCCCCAGGAGTGGTGGATCCACCTCGCCAAGCTCGACTTCACCGAGTTCATGGCCGACCACGGCTACATGTGGGCCGTGCTCGGCGGCGTCGCCGTCGCGGCCGCGGTGGTCGGCTACATCAAGCGTGGTTCGATCCCGCCGGCCGACTGGCCGTTCACCGTCAGCGTCGACGCCCACCTCCCCAAGCTCGACGACACCATCACCGGCCACGAGCGCTTCTTCTCGGTGATCCTCGCCGAGAAGGTGGTGCTGCTGTCGTTGATCTCGGTGATCTTCGCCCAGATCCTGCCCGACGTCCGTGCCACCAACCTCGGCCTCGCGCTCGGCGTCGCCGCGCTCGTCGTCGCCAACGCAGCGATCAGCCAGTGGCTGCGGCGCCGCGGTCGCTCGTGGCAGGGCATCTTCCGTCTGTTCGTCGCGATGCTCGCCATCAACCTCGGCATCGTCTTCCTCGACGTGTTGCTCACCGACGGCGGCGGCGACACACCGGCGACGAACACGCTGTTCTTCATGCTGCTGCTGTCGATGCTCATCGCCCTGTTCGACAGGTTCCGTGCCACCCGCCGCGAGGTGGAGGGCATCGAGATCATCCGCGAGTCCCTGCGCCGCGAACGCGCCGACGCATCACGCTGAACCCGAGGCGAACCGCGTGGAATCCGACGCCCTCCGCACCCTGGTCCTGATCGTCTCGATCGCGGTCCTCAGTCCGTTCATCTCCGATCTCGCCAAGCGGTGGACCCGCATCCCCGGCGTCGTCATCGAGATCGCGCTCGGCATGGTCATCGGCCCGCACGTGCTCGGCTGGGCCCATCTCGACGAGGTGATCGACGTCCTCGCGGAGATGGGGCTGGTGTTCCTCATCTTCCTCGCCGGGTTCGAGATCGACCCCGACGAGGTGAAGGGACGTCCGGTGCGCCTCGCCGTCCAGGGATGGATGGTGTCGCTCGCGCTCGGCATCGTCGTGGCCGTCGCCCTGCACGCGCTCGACGTCACCTCCGGCATCCGGTTCGTCGCGAT
The DNA here is from genome assembly GCA_963169665.1 of Actinomycetota bacterium. Lineage (GTDB taxonomy): Bacteria > Actinomycetota > Acidimicrobiia > Acidimicrobiales > Ilumatobacteraceae > VFMC01. Next base: position 22,359 of record CAUJET010000068.1, read on the forward strand.
CGCGCTGACCACGACCGCGATCGGCACCCTGCTGCCCATCCTCGGCGACGCCGGTGTGCTGCAGACCAAGCTCGGTGCCAACTTCCTCGCCAGCGGCGCGATGGGCGAACTGGGACCGATCGTCGCCATCTCGGTTGCGCTGACGAGCGACACGCCTGGCAGGACGACCGTGGTGTTGCTCGTGTTCGTGGCCATCGCA
>CAUJET010000069.1 GCA_963169665.1 Actinomycetota bacterium
CCGGCGCCGAGCTCGTGCCCGTGCAACGGCAGGCCGGCTTCGAGACGAAGGGTGTCGCGTGCGCCGAGTCCGGCCGGGGTGATGCCGGCAGCGACGATCGCGGTCCAGAGGTCGTCCGCGGCGCCGGCCGGCACGGCGATCTCGACGCCACGCTCGCCGGTGTAGCCCGTACCCGCCACCGTGCACTCGACGCCCTCCCACGTGCACCGGGCGACGCGGAAACGGCCGACGGCCGCGGCCTCGGGGAACACCGACGCCAGGCGCTCCAGCGCCTTCGGTCCCTGCACGGCGAGCACGGCACGACCGTGCGTCGTCTCGGTGCCGCCGATGGCGGCGCGTACGCGGTCGGTGTTGGATGCGTTCGGCATGACGTCGAACACCTCGTCGTCGATCCACCACACGATGATGTCGTCGAGGACCGAGCCATCGAGCTCGTCGAGGAGGTGGGTGTACTGGGCCCGACCCGGGCTCACCTTGGCCAGATCGTTGGTGAGGGCCCACTGCAGGCGTTCGTCGGCGTCGGCACCCTCCACCCGGACGGTGCCGAGGTGCGACACGTCGAACACGACCGCGTCGTTGCGGCACGCAAGGTGTTCGTCGATCGTGCCGGCGGCATACGACAGGGGCATCTCCCAGCCGCCGAAGGGGACCATCTTCGCCCCGAGACGACGGTGTGCGGCGTCGAGCGGGCTGAGCTCGTGGGGCTGGTCGATCTGGTCGGCGTCCATCAGGTCACGGTCGGTTCCGGTGCGGCTCGTGCTCGGACCGCTCAGAGCGCCACGCGGGCCGGCGACGTGGTGTGCGCGCCGTCGGGCACGCTGGACCGCTCGGGCACGAGGGCCGCGTCGAGGTGATCCTTGACCCCGCCGATGGCGAGGATGTTGAGCACGCCCTGACCGGCGTTGCGCATGACGTCGACGAGTTGATCGCCCTCGCAGAGCACGACGTCGCTGCCACTGATCACGAGGTGCGCCGCGGCGATGTCGGTGTCGACGTGCTCGCGGAGGTACTCGAACGCGACCCGCACCGACTCGAGCTTGATGCCGGCGTCGAGCAGGCTCTTGATGACTCTCAGCTCGAGCAGGTCACGGTAGGAGTACTCACGGCGGCTGCCGCTGCCCTTCGCATCGGCGAGCGACGGACGCACGAGACCGGTACGGGCCCAGTAGTCGAGCTGCCGGTACGAGATGCCGACGATCTTGGCCGCCTTGGTGCCGCTGTAGCCGGCCTCCGGGATCACGGGATCCGTCGGGATCGCTGCGTCGGTGGCGGATGCGATGGGGGTCGAGGTCATGTGTTCCTTCTCCGGCCAGCGGCGATCGTCAGGACCGTGTCCGTGACATCTCGCTGACGTCGGCCCGGTGACATCGACGTAACTACGCCCGTGTCACGAGACCACGCTAGTCACCTCCTGGCATGGATTCAAGCACTCGGCGCGCGAACATTCGCGCGGGCCGCGCGATCCCGTCGAATCAGTCGCCCTTGAAGTCGTCGGGATCGAGATCGTCGAGGAAGTCGCGGAACTCGTCGATGATCGCTTCCTCGTCGTTCTCCTCGGCGATCTCCACCGGGTGCTGCCCCGCCTGCAGCAGGAGTCCCTCGGTGGCGAAGATCGGGCTGCCCGTGCGCACCGCGATCGCGATCGCGTCGCTCGGACGGCAGGACACGACGAGATCACGTCCGCCGGTGACGAGGTGGAGTTCGGCGAAGAAGATGTGCTCGCGCACCTCGGTCACCACGATCCGCGTGAGGGTGGTCTCGAGTTGCCCGAGAATCTGTACCAGCAGGTCGTGGGTGAGCGGACGGGGCGATTCGATGCCTTCGAGCGCGGCATGGATCGACGACGCCTCCGGCGTGCCGATCACGATGGGCAACAGTCGCTGTGTGCCGGTCTGCTCGCGGAGGATCACCACGGGCGTGTTGGCAGGCACCTCGACCCGCACTCCGACGAGTTCCATGGGGACCACGCCGCCGACGATAGCCGTCGCCGTCGCACGCCGTCCCCATCAGGGCGAGTGATTTTCGGTGACGCTGGGTGGCCACGGAGGGCACCCGGGTGATCGATCGGGCCAGCCGCCTTCAGCTGTCGAGGTGGTGCTTCAGCATCGACACGACGAGCGCCTCGCGCAGCTCGGCCCCGAGGTCCGCGAGCTCGCCGAGCAGCTGCACGGCTTCCTGGCGCGCCTGGGGATTGCGCTGTCGGAGCAAGGGCAGGATGCGTTGCTCGAACAGGCCGGCCTCGCGCTCGGCGCTCTGGCGCCACGACCGCAGATGACGGGCATCGATGCCACGGGCGAGGAAGCCGGCCGCCGCGCGAACGACGGCGAGGTCGCCCTCGGTGAACGTGGCCGAACTGCCGGTACCCCGGCCGGTGACCAGGCCGTAGGACTCGAGCTCGGCGAGCTGAGGCTGGGTGATGCCCGCGAGCGAGCAGAGTTCGCTGCGGTCGTACACGTCGCTCGGGCCGACCGCAGCGAGCAGGCGCATCGAGGTGGTGTGGTCGCCGGAGGAGTCGGCCGCCGCTGCCGGTCGACCCTGAGCCGCCGGATGGCGGTTGGTGTTCACCTGGTCGGCGTGCGGGCTGATCGTGCCGGTCGGGTCGTCGAGCAGGTACCCGCTGGTGTCGTCGCGACCTCGGCCCATCGGACCGGTGTCGTCGAGGTCGAGGGCACCCGAGCGACCCGCCTCGGCGCCGACGCGGACATTGCGGATGCCGCGAGGCTGATGCAACTGGCTGACGTTGCCCGTGCCCGTCGTCGCGGCCACCGGCACGGGGATGCCGGCCGTGGCGTCGGTGCCCGCGAGCGACGGCATGGCGATCCCGCCGCTGTCGTCGATGGCACCGGTCTCGAGTCGATCGCGGATGACACGCAACGGGAGGAAGTTCTCGCGCTGCTCGCGGAGGATGACCTTCAACCGTTCGATGTCGGCGTCGAAGAACTTCCGGTAGCCGCTCGCAGTGCGCTCGGGCTCGATCAGACCCTGGCTCTCGAGGAAGCGGATCTTGGAGATCGTGACGTCGGGGAACTCCTCGAGGAGGAGTCCGAGCACTTCGCCGATCGAGAGGTACGGACGTTCGTTGATACCGCTCGTCACGCCGGGCCTGTGCCGATCTCGAAGAACACGAGGCGGAACTTGCCCACCTGCAGCTCGTCGCCCTGGTGCAGCACTGCCTCGTCGACACGCTCGGCGTTCACGTAGGTGCCGTTGAGCGAGCCGGCATCACGGACGACGTACTGCTCGCCGCTGCGGCTGATGTCGGCGTGGCGGCGCGACACCGTGATGTCGTCGAGGATGATCTCGCTGTCCGGGTGCCGGCCCAGGCGGGTGAGCGACCCGCGCAGCGCGAACGTCGCGCCGGCCTGAGGACCGCTGCGGACCACCAACGACGGCACGCCGGCGGGCAACTGGTCGAGCTGCACCACGGTGTCGTCGCCGGGCCCGGGGGCGTCCTGGAGCGGGTCGACCTTCGCGAGCGTGATGGTCTGATCGGCGGGTCGGTCGAGCAGCGCGCCACACGACGAGCAGAACACGGCGTCGCTCGTGTTGCGATGCCCGCACTGGTTGCAGAACACGTACGCCATGAGGAGCGCGACTCTAGCCCTCGACGAGGGCGCGGTACCCGCTCGCGTCGAGCAGGCCGTCGAGCTGCGAGGGATCGGCGAGTTCGATCTCGCAGATCCAGCCGGCGCCGTAGGGGTCGCTGTTGATGGTCTCCGGCTGATCGCCGAGCGCTTCGTTCACCGCGACGATGGTGCCGGTGACCGGTGCGTAGATGTCGCTGACCGACTTGGTGCTCTCCACCTCGCTCATCGTGTCGCCGGCCGCGACCGAGGCACCGACGGTGGGCACCTGGACGTAGACGACGTCGCCGAGCGCGTCCTGGGCGTAGTCGGTGATCCCCATCCGGATCTTCGAGCCCTCGACGCTGATCCATTCGTGATCGCTGGAGTACCTGAGTGCTTCGGGGATGGACATGAGGGAAGAAACTACCTCACCGGGGTGCCCGTCCGGAACTGTTGCCACTCGGGTCGCGACTCGGGCGCAGACCGGGCGCAGACCGTCTGCGACGACGGTCAGCGGACGAGTTGACGGATGCGGCGGGCGTACTCCTGGGCGAGCTGCCGGGCCTCGCTGTCGGTGCCGGCCTCGGCCCAGATGTGGGTGACGGGGTCCTCGGGATCGGGCAGGGCGAGCATCCAGCCGCTGGCGTGGTTGATCTTCACGCCGTCGACGAGCTCCACGTCGCGCGATCCCATCTCCATGAGGGAACGCATCACCATCCCCTTCTGCTCCCAAGGGGTCACGACGGTCTCGTGCACGAGGTGCACCTTCGGCAGGCCGTCCACCACCTCGCTCAACGAACGCCCTGAACGGGCGAGGAGGTCGAGCATCTTCAGCAGCGCCGCGGCGCCGTCGAACGCAGGGAGGAACCCCGGAAGGATGTAGCCACCCGTGCCGTCGGCGGCGAAACCGACGGCGGGGTCGTTCGCCGCTGTCATGAGCGCAGGCGTCGACAGCTTGGTGGGCACCACCTGCACGCCGTGGGCCGCGGCGATCTCGCCGGCGCAGCGCGTGATGTTGACCGGGAGAGCGATCGTGTCGCCGAGCAGGTGGTCCGACACCAGCTCCACGAACGCGAGCAGCGCCTCGGTGTCGGTGAGCACCCGGCCCTGGTCGTCGACGAGCCGCAGGCGTTCGCCGTCGGCATCGATCACGGCACCGAGATGGGCGCCCGACGCCCGTACCAGGCCGGCGACGCGCGACAGCGCCTGTTCGGTGTCGAAGCCGACCCGGCCGGCCGTGGACACGTACGGGTTCACCGCGAGGACGTCGGCACCGAGCTTGCCGAGCAACGTGGGCATGACGGTGCTGGCGGCGCCGTAGCTGTAGTCGACCACGAGCTTGAATCGGTGGGCACGGATCGAGGCGGGCTCGACGGTGGCCTCGAGGGCGACCGTGTACTCCTCGAGCGCTCGCGGCGGGAACTGGATGTCGCCCAGTTCCTCGGCAAGAGCTCGGCGGCTGTCCTCGCGCTGGAAGAGGCGCTCGATCTTGCGCTGCGCATCCTCGGTGATGTCGGTGCCGGCGGAGTCGAAGAACCGGACGATCACCCGGTCGGGGTCGTTGTGGTCGAGCCGCACGGTCAACCCGCCGAACGCCCGCGGCGACCGGACGAGGAACCGGGTGACGGGCACGCTGGCGACCTCGAGGTCGAGCACGTCGATGCCGGCAGCGTTGAGGCCTGCCATCATGGCCCGCTTCAGCATCCGCGCCGCACGGCTGGAGTCGCGAGAGGTCACCACGGTGGTGCCCTTGCGGAGCGCGGTGCCGTACGCCATGGCGACCCGGACGGCCAGCTCGGGCGTGACGTCGACGTTCGCAAGGCCCTTCACGCCGTCGCGGCCGAACAGGCTGCGCGCCCCTTTGCTCTCCCAGACGATGCTCGAGTTGACGACCGCCCCGTCCTCGATCGTCTTGAACGGGTAGATCTTCACGTCGCTCGAGATCACGGCCTCGTTGCCGACGAAGACCTCGTCGCCGATCACCACGCCCTCGTCGATGCGCACGGCATTGCGGATGCTGCTGCTGCGACCGATCACGGCACCGCGCATGCGAGCGCCATGACCGACGTACACGTTGTCGTGGAGCACCGACCGTTCCACCTGCACGTCGCCGAGGAGGCGCACGTTCGAGCCGAGCACGCTGTACTCGCCCACCCGACACCCTGCCTCGATCTTGCAGCCGGGGCCGATCACGCAGGGCCCGACCACGTGGGCGTCGGGGCTGATCTCGGCGCCTTCACCCAGCCACACCCCGTCGTTCACGAGGAAGCCGGGCACGCTGACACGAACCTTGCCGTCGAGGACGTCCTTGTGCGACGACAGGTACGCCTCGAGCGTGCCGACGTCTTCCCAGTAGCCCTCCACGACCGCACCGAACAGTGGCTTGCCGGCAGCGAGCAGCGACGGGAACACCTCGCCGGAGAAGTCGACGCTGCGACCCTCGGGGATGAAGTCGAAGATCTCCGGCTCGAACACGTAGATGCCGGTGTTGATCGTGTCGCTGAAGACCTGGCCCCACGTCGGCTTCTCGAGGAATCGTTCGATCGAGCCGTCCTCGCGGGTGATGACGATGCCGAACTCGAGCGGGTTCTCCACCGGTGTCAGCCCGATGGTGGCGACGGCTCCCTTCTCGCGGTGGTACTCGAGCACCTTCGTCAGGTCGATGTCGGTGAGCACGTCACCGGAGATGACGAGGAAGGTGTCGTCGAGGAACGCCCTGGCGTTGCCGACGCTGCCGGCGGTGCCGAGGGGCACGGGCTCGTCGGCGTAGCGCATGGTGACGCCGAACTCCGCGCCGTCACCGAAGTAGGTCTTGATGTGGTTGGCCAAGAAGGCCACGGTGACGACGATCTCGTCGAAGCCGTGCTCCTTCAGCAGATGGATGATGTGTTCCATCATCGGACGGTTCGCCACCGGCAGCATCGGCTTGGGGGCGTTCGACGTGAGCGGCCGCAGACGGGTGCCCTCGCCGCCGGCCATGATCACCGCCTTCACGACGTGCGCTCGTTCCCCGGTGTCGGTCGACCGGCGGCCGGGTGCGCGGCCGGTTCCCCTGTCCGCTTCGCCCGTCCGGCGGCGACGCCGGCGCGGATCTTCGGCACGTACTGCACAGCGGTCCAGTAGCTGAGTGCGAGGCCGGGGACCACCAGGATCCACGACGCCACGAGAAAGCCCTGCTGACCGAACGAGCCGGAGTCGGGATCGCCGAGCATGAACCCAGGGATCGCGAACATCAGCAGGAATGTCGCGAGCTTGCCCCAGTAGGTGACGTCGAAGCGCTCCATCGAGAACGCCAGGGTGGCGATCGCCATCGTCGCGCCGACGACGACCTCACGGACGACGATCGCCCACAGCACCCAGGTCGGCGGGATGCCGTACGAGATGATGCTGCCGATCGCGACGATGAAGAGGAGCCGGTCGGCGGTGGGATCGAAGATCTTGCCGAACTCGCTCACCTGATCGAACCGGCGGGCAAGCCATCCGTCGACCCAGTCGGTGGCACCGAGACCGCCGAGCAGCCAGGCGGCGGCGACCTGATCGTCCTTGCCGAACAGCAGCCAGACGAAGATCGGGATGCAGCACAGCCGCAGCAGCGTGAAGAGGTTGGGAGCGGTGAGGAACCGATGCGTCGACAACTGGGTCGTCTCGGTTTCGGTCACGATCGGATCGTACAAGCCCGATCGCGACCGCAACAGGACCTACAGTCCCGAACATGTCTCAGGGGGATCTCACGGGCCAGGTGGCCTTCATCACCGGTGGGGGCTCAGGCCTGGGCGCAGCGTTCGCGCGGCGTCTCGCGGCCGATGGCGCCACCATCGTCGTCAACGACATCAGCGCCGACGCGGCCTCCGCCATCGCCATCGAGTTGAACGGCGACACGGCCGTGTTCGACGTCGGCGACTCGGCGGCCTTCGACGCGGAGGTCGACAAGGCGGTCGAGCGGCATGGGCGCCTCGACATCATGATCAACAACGCCGGCATCGCTCCCCCACCCGACCCGGAGCGCACACAGCGATCGATCGAGAACCAGATGAAGCGCATGGAGGGCAAGCTCGAGGAGATGGTGCCCCCCGACTCGACCGTCGGGCTGAGCGACGCCGACTGGGACCGGATGATGCGCATCCACCTGTACGGCACGTTCTACGGCACGCGTGCAGCGCTGCGGCACATGACGCCGGCCCGTTCCGGTTCGATCGTCAACATCTCCTCGGTGCTCGGCCTCCGCCCGATGGCCGGAGCCCTCCATTACGCGACGGCGAAGGCGGGCATCATCGCTCTCACCAAGAGCGTCGGTCAGGAAGTGGCGCCGTTCGGTGTACGGGTGAACGCCGTGTGCCCGGGCTGGGTGGACACACCGCTGCTCGCCCCGATGGACCCGATGCTGATGGCGGGCATCGTGATGCAGATCCCGAGGGGTCGCATGGCCACGGCCGACGAACTGGCCGAACTCGTGCGATTCCTCGCCGGGCCGGACAGTAGCTATTGCAATGGCGATGTCTTCGCCGCGTCTGGAGGGTTCGTCTGATGGCCACCGTGTTCACCCGCATCATCGAGGGCGATCTGCCCGGCACGTTCGTGCACCGCGACGAGCGCTGCGCGGTGTTCATGTCGATCAACCCGCTCGCGACCGGCCACTGCCTCGTCGTGCCCACCCGCGAGGTCGACCACTGGGTCGACCTCAAGATCGACGAATCGCAGCACCTGTTCACCGTGGCGCACCAGATCGCTCAGGCCCAGCGGGCCGCGTTCCCGTGCGACAAGGTCGGGATGATCATCGCCGGTTACGAGGTGCCGCACGCGCACATCCACCTGATCCCGACGACGAACATGAGTCAGCTCGACTTCGCCAACGCCGCGGCGTCGGCGTCGCGCGAGGAGCTCGAGGAAGCTGCCGAGGCGATCCGCAACCAGATCGCTTCCTGAGCCGCTCCACCGACCTCGGTCCGCTCCTCCCCTGATCAGGGGGATCGCGGCCCGCTGCGTCAAGTGCCCACGGGGCACCGCCGATGACCGATCGACACGATCGCGAGGCGAGGGACGATGGGCAGCATCAGGGTCGGGCGGCGCAGCGAGCGACGCCCCCGACACGACAGCAACGACGGTGCGTTCGACCGCGTCGACGGCGACGTCTCCGAGCACCGTCTCGGCGCCCGCCGCGACCGGGGGTTCAGCATCGTCGAGGTGATGATGACGATCACCCTCGTGTCGATCGCGGTGATCCCGTTGATGGATGCGACCCTGACCTCGATCCGGGCATCGTCGGTCGCCCGCGAGAGCGCCGAGGTCGAGACCGTGCTCTCGAACGCGGCCGACCGTGTCAACCGTGCACCCACGCTGTGCGACTACAAGATCTACGTGGAGGCCGCCGCCCTGTCGAAGGGCTGGCCCGCCGACCGGGCGACCGCCACCTACCAGTACTACGTGCCCGGCGCGAGCGCGCTCGCGAGCGACCCTGGTACCTGGGCATCGGGCGCCTGTCCCGGAAACGCCCGGACGCCGCGGCTCATCCAGTTGGTCACGATCTCGGTCACGAGCGCCTCCGGCAACGTCACCCGCACCGTGAAGGTGGTGAAGAGCGATGTCTGAGGTCGGTCGCCGCTCGGCCTCACGGCGCCGCCCTGACGGGACGAGCCGCTGGCGTGACGCCGGGATGAGCCTCACCGAGGTGCTCGTCGCCACCCTCGTGATGGGCTTGATGATCACCACGCTGGCGATGGCCACGCGGGTCATCATCCAGCAGGCGGACAACACCGAGGGCCGTTCGAACAACGCCCGTTCGGAGCAGAACGTCGGCCTCTACATGCCGGCCGACCTCTCGTCGGCCGAGATCGTGAACGTGGAGCCCGGCGCGGTCCCGTGCGGACCCACGCCGGCCTGCCCGCCGGGTGTCGACCTCGGTGGCTCGAACGCGCTGATGCTCACCTGGTCGGGCCAGGAGTTCGACGTGGAGACGAACTCCATCGTGACCACGGTGACCAACGTGTCGTACCGGGTCGTGCAGCTGGGCGAGGAGTTCCGTCTGTTGCGGATCGAATGCAACGGCTTCGTCGGCGAGGAACTGTCGTGCATGGCCCGCACGGTGCTGCGCAACCTCGACGCACCGCCACCGGACGTCGAGTGGTTCCCGGGCACCACCCGTCCGAGTTGGATCATCTCGGTCACCCAGGCGTCGGCCGCAGACGCCGTCGACGGTCCGATCACGACCCAACCCGTGACGTCGGAGGCCGGATTCACCAACAAGAACGCCCAGCGAGTCGTCGTGACCATCAACGGCGGTGGCGACGTGGCCGGCGCCGGTGGTGGTGAGAACCAGATCAGCCTCAGTGCAGGTGGCACCAACCGCCAGACCAACCTGAGCACCGACGACCTGGTCGGTGCGCCCACGTTCACGGCGGCGCGGAGCCGGTGCGGTGGCAACTTCGGTCTGATCGTCGACCGCTCGGGCTCGATCGGTGCCACCGACATGACGACCGTCAACGCGGGCATCAACACCTTCATCGACGCGTTCGCCGGCACCCCCGTCAAGTTGCAGGTCGTCACGTTCAGCTCGACCGCCTCGACCCTGGGGTCGGGCAGCGGCTGGACGAAGTACTACGACATGCTGATCGACACCGACGTCACGGCGTTGAAGGGCCTGGTGAGCGGCGTCACCTCGACCGGTGGCACCAACTGGGAGGACGGCTTCTTCCGCATGCTGAAGAACAGCGACGGCACGGTGCAGTCGCAGCTCCCGAGCACCATCTTGTTCTTCACCGACGGCATTCCCACGAGGAGCCGCCTCGACGCGACCTCGGCGGCTGCCGCGGCGACCTCACATCCCGACGACGCCGGTCTCGAAGCGTCCAACGGGCAGGACTTCTCGCAGGTGGGGTGGAACCGTACGGAGCGACTGCTGCGCGACCGTGGCTCGATCAACCTGATCGGCGTCTACGTGAACAGCGACACCGATGCCGAGTCGCAGTGGGTCACCCGGTCCGGCTACCACCTCGACTACTTCCGCGGCGACAACGTGGTGTTCCAACAGGGCGCCAACGGCTACGAACGTGCGAACAACGTCGTGTTCCAGGTGAGCACCGACAGCGACCTCAAGTTCGAACGGTGGACAGGTTCGTCCTGGACCAGCATCTCGCGCGCGACGTTCCTCGCCAGCAACGTGAACAACACGTCGTCAGACAATTACCGCACCCGTGTGACCGGATCGATCAGCAACAGCAACGGGAACTGGACGACGATGACCGAAGCGCAGTACTACGCGGCGAACTCGTCCAACGCCACGTCCGACGGGTTCCGCACGTCGCTGAGCGGCGCCTCGAGCACGCCCTGGGTCGCGGTCACCCTCGATCGGTACACGGGCAGCAACACCACGTCCGACAGCACCGACGGGTGGCGCACCTCGATCAGCGGGTGGACGAACGTCTCCGAGGCGACCTACCACGCCAACAACACCGTGGCAGCCGACACCGACGGGTGGCGCACCACCACGTCGGGCGGCGCGTCGAACTGGATCGCCGTGACGAAGACCGTCTACGACAAGAGCAACACCGTGGGCACGGATGCCGACGGGTGGAAGTCGGTGCAGGTCTTCGAGCCGCCGTACGACTTCTTCGCCGACACCGTGAACGCCCCGCTGAAGAACTACGCCACCATCGGCAACATCGTCGTCGGCAACACCTCGGGTACCGAGGGCGGATTCGTCGAGGCACTCCCCCGCGGCGGCCCGTACACCAACGCTGCGGCCGCGGATCTGTTCGTGCTGCCGAACTACTCGAACTTCGGGCCGGCGCTCGCGTCGGTCGCGCTCGGCCAGTGCGGCGGCACCGTGACGATGCAGACGCGTGTCGGGTCGTCGGCGGCGCAGGATCCGTTCACGTACGAGAACACCACGACGAACGAGATCGTGCAGACCTCGGCCGCGTACCGCAGCGGCACCTTCGACATCGCCCTGCCCGGCGGTGCGTCGACGACGGTCACCATCTCGCCGCAGCAGTTCACCAATCTGGTGCGCTATCAACCGGCCGGGTGGTCGTGCAAGAGCGCAGGCCAGCCCTACCCGTTCACCACGGCACCGGTGCCGGGTCACGCACCGTGGACCTCGGTCACGCTGACCGTCAACCCCAACCAGGCCGTGTCGTGCATCCAGCAGGTCGTGCTCACATGAGACGTCACCCCTCGGTGACAGAGCGCACCACGAGCCGCGACGAGGGCAGTTCGCTCATCTTCGCCCTGATCACGATCCTGCTCGCGTCGATGGTCGTGCTCCCGGTGATGTCGTACACGATGAGCGTGATGCGCGCCGGCACCGTCCGGACCAATCTCGCCGTGCGAACCGAGGCGGTGAAGGGGGGCTTGCGGACCGCGCTGTACGACCCGGTCGCGCTGTACCAGGCGTGCGTGAACTCGGGCCGAACGGTCGCGGTGCCGCTCGCGGTCCCGCCCGGTCTCGGCATCCAGTCGTCGTGCACGACCACCAAGGACGCGCTGCAGGACGTACCGAGCGACCAGCGATTCGCGCTCACCACCACCCAGGTCGGCTCGCAGGTGTCGATCCCGCCGACGTACGTGGCCGAACCCGAGCGCCCCGATCTCGACGGCACGATGTCGCCCACGTGGTGTACGAGCATGGTGTCGGCCGACCCGATGGCCAAGCTGCCGTGCGGCAAGCCGTACCCGAACAACGGCGCTGCCGTCACCACGAGCTGGCAGGTCGACGCCGTGTCGACCTCGACGGGGAGCAAGGTGTTCCTCCCGTCGCTGCCGCCGTTCTCGAACAACCTCGCGTTCGCAGGTGGCTACATGATGCCCACTGGCGACACGGGCCCGTGTCGTGTGTACTTCCCGGGCAAGTACACCGACGACGTCGTGATCACCGACAGCACGCCCACCTACTTCGTGTCGGGCGTCTACTACTTCGAGAAGGCGCTGCGGATCTCCGGCAACGCCCAGGTCGTGGCCGGCACCGGATCGACACCCGGCTGCGTCGAGAGCGACGCGGTCGCGGTCGCCGACGCGATCAACGCGCCCTTCGACGCCAGCAGCAGCGGGGTGGGCACCACGTTCGTGTTCGGCGCGACCGGTCGACTGATGGTCGACACCCTCACCAGCGGTTCGTCGATGAGCTTCGTGATGAACCGTCGCCTCGTCGGCAAGGAGGACCCGCTCTCGGTCCTCAACGACGTGTCGATCATGTCGGTGAACGGTGTCTTCAACGGCACGACCACGACGGCGCTCGACCTCCCCGGCCAGCTGAACGTGCCCGTGACGCCGGTGCTCAACGGCGGTGCGACGTCGCCCGACCCGTGGACGCACTTCTACAAGGCGTCGACGCTGGTGTCGACGCCCGCAGCGCCGATCGGCTGCGGCCTGCCGCTGTCGGGCGTGACCGCGGCGTGCCCGATCGTCGACCTGCAGTTCACCAACGCGGCGACGGTGCAGGTGAAGATCCCCGGGTACGTGAGCGTGCCGCAGGGGTCGGTGAGCCTCAGCGTCTCCCCCGGCATGAGCGCCGGGAAGTGGCTGTCCTTCGGCGGCGGCATCCTCGCCGCGCAGATGGGCGTCACCGGGAACGCACCAGAGTTCCTGCAGCTCGGCCTGCTCAACCCCGTCGTGCAGAAGACCTTCAAGATCGTCACCGAGACCACGTCGGGCACGCCGAAGGTCACCTCGATCGCACTGGTGCAGGTGAACGAGACCGGCGGTCACGCCGTGAACTCGTGGGTGGTGCAGACGGGCTGATCCGGTTCAGCAGCCGGCTCAGCAGCCGGCTCAGGACTCGGCGAGCTCGACCTGGTCGAGCTCGATCATCTCGATGAGCTCGGGACCCTTGTTGCGGACGTTGTTGACCGCGGTGGACACCGGGTGCATGACCAGCAGGTCGTCGGGCGCCGGCACGAGCAGGGCGGACAGTGCCTCGAGGTCGTGCTCGTCGGGGTCGAGCCACTGCGGCCAGGCGGACGGGGGCAGCAGCACCGGCATGCGGTCGTGCACGGGCGCCATGGTGGCGTTGGCCGACGTCGTGATGACCGTGCAGCTGTGCAGCCACGGCGCGTCGGGACCGGCTGCCTTGTCGCGCCACGCCGCCCAGAGCCCGGCCACGGCGAGCGGCTCACCGTCGCGTCGGTGGATGAAGTACGGCTGCTTGGTCTTCTGTCCGGGGACGACCTTCCACTCGTAGAAACCGTCCATCGGGACGATCACCCGCTTCGACCGGAACAACGACTTGAACGCCGGCTTCTCGGCGAGGGTCTCGGCCCGGGCGTTGATCATCTTCGACCCGATCTTGACGTCCTTGGCCCAGCTGGGCACGAGGCCCCAGTGGAACGCCCGCACCACCGGTCGGGCGTGCGCGTCGGCCACCACCGCGTAGATGTCGTTCGTGGGCGCCACGTTGAAGTTCGAACCCAGCAGCGCGTCGGGCGACGTCGACGACGACTCGCCCGCGGCTGCCGTGGCATCGGGGTCGGTGTCGAACGACGCACCGAAGTACGACGCGATCCGGTCGGGCGTGTTGCTGGAGACGAAGCGGCCGCACATCCCTGCCCACCGTAGTGACCCGGTGTGACAGGCGTGCGGCCGCTCGTTCGTCTCCGTTCGTGTTCGTCTCTGTTCGTGTCCGTCTCTGTTCGTGTCCGTCGGATGCGCCCTGCCCGGTCAGCTCCAGACCAGGGTGGCCCGGGCGCTGCCCGAGTTCTCGTAGAACTCCATCCGGATCGTGTGGGCACCGGCCGTCAGGGTCCTCGTGACCGAGTTGGTGGCGTAGGCCCGATCGCCCCAGGCGTCGATCACCTTCACCCCGTCGATGAACAGTCGGACACCGTCGTCCGAGCCGGCCGTGAAGGTGTAGGTACCGGCACTGAAGGTCTGGGTGCGGGTCCAGCGCACCGAGAACGAGTTCGACGGGAGACCCGTCGCCGGCGCACCGGTGCCCCAGTTGAAGTTGATCGATGCATCGTTGCGGCACAGTGCCGGCGAGCCACCGAGGCTGGTGTTGTTGAAGTACTCGCCCTTCCACCCCGTGATCGCCGGGCAGGTGCCGGGCACCGTGGTCGTCGTGACCGGGATCGTCGTCGTGGTCGTCGTGCTGACCGGCACCGTCGTCGTGGTGGTGGTCGACGTCGTGGTCGTGGACGAGGTGGTGGTGCTCACCGGGATCGTGGTCGTGGTCGGGGCGACCGTCGTGGTCGTCACCGGTGGCGTGGTCGTCGTGGGTCCACCCTGGTCCGGGTCGACGGTCCACGAGTTGACGGCGTAGGCGGCGTTGGCGCGCACCTCGACGATCGCCCGCGAGGTGCTCTGGCGGCCCGACGGGCTGGTCGCCCGGGCGACGAGGCCCACGCGGAGCTGCGTCGGCTGCGCCTCGACGCCGAGGAACCAGTTGTTCACCGGATCGCTCGGCAGCTGCGGGGCGTCGAGCTTCACTCGCGACGCCACGACACCGCTCTTGGCGACGAACCGCCAGGCGCGTTGGTTGGCGCCGGAGGTCGGCGTGCGGAGCACGAACTCGGCGTTCGGCGTGAAGATGTAGCCCTCGGCCTCGAACTGGCTCTGCGTCTGGCTGGTCGACCCGGTGAAGTCGACGAGCACGGCCGGGTCGGTGCTGGCGAGGCTCGAACCGGTGTACTTCAGCGCGGTCTGCGTCGGCACGGTGGGCAGCATCACCTTGTGGGTGAGCACGTCGACGGCGTTCGCCGAGTTCGTGACGTCGGGGAGGAACGGTGTGGCGCACACGCCCGGCGACGACTGCATGCACGGGTACTCGCCCTGCTGCACCATGTCGCGCGGCACCTGCAGATCGGCGGTGGCGACGCCGAGGTTGACGGTGCGGATCGACACGCCTTCGCTGCCACGGGTGGACGGTGTCGACACGCGGCGGTTGATCATCACGGAGGAGCTCTGGATCACCAACCGGGCCGTGCCGTCGAGGAGGAGCGTCGCGCCCTTGCCGGTGATGGAGTGGTTCGTGAGCGCAGCGGCGCTGAGGGCGAGATCGGAGTCGACGGCACAGCCGGCGACGCGGCCCTCGCCGAAGACCACCCTCGCCGAGGCGGAGATCGTGACGGTGTTCGTGAAGTGGTAGATGCCCGAGGCGAAG
>CAUJET010000070.1 GCA_963169665.1 Actinomycetota bacterium
AACTGCGGGATGAGCGGCGGCATGTTGCTGGTCGCGTTGCGCGACATCGCCCCGGGCGAGGCGCTCACCTACGACTTCGCGATGACCGACGGCGACGATTACGACTCGTTCGACTGCACCTGCGGCTCGCCGCTGTGTCGCGGGTCAGTGACCGGGCAGGATTGGATGCTGCCCGAGCTGCAGCTCCGCTACCGGGGACATTTCAGCCCCTACCTGGCACGACGCATCTCGAAGCTGGTCGCGATCGGCGCCGAGCGGCGGGCGTTCGCACTCTGATCGACCGGCCTCGACGGCCGTCCGGATGGTCTGACCGACTCATCCGTCAGTTTGACTGACTCACCAGTCAGCGGCGTGGTATGCTGACGCCCCATGCGAGTACTGGTGGTGGGTTCCGGTGGCGTGGGAGCAGCGTTCGCTTCCATCGCTGCACGTCGTGACGTGTTCGAACAGATCGTGGTGGCCGACATCGATGCGGCCCGGGCCGCTCGTGCGGCCGCCAAGGCGAAGTCGGCGAAGGTGGTGTCCACGAAGGTCGATGCTTCCGACCGTGCCGACATCGTCGAGCTCGCCCGGTCGTGCCGCGCCGACGTGATCGTCAACGCCTGCGATCCCCGGCTCAACCCCCCGATCTTCGACGCGGCCTTCGAAGCCGGCTGTCACTACCTCGACATGGCGATGCACATGTCGGTCCCCCACCCCACCGATCCGTACAACACCCCGGGCGTCATGCTCGGAGACGCCCAGTTCGCCGTCGCCGACCGCTGGGTCGAGCGGGGCCAACTGGCACTCGTCGGCATGGGTGTCGAGCCGGGCTTCTCCGACGTCGCGGCACGGTTCGCCTCCGACCACCTGTTCAGCCGGATCGACGAGATCGGCGTGCGCGACGGCAGCGACCTCGTGATCGACGGGTTCGCCTTCGCCGCGACGTTCTCGATCTGGACGACGATCGAGGAGTGCCTCAACCCGCCCATCGTCTACGAGCGCGATCGCGGCTGGTTCACCACCGAACCGTTCAGCGAACCCGAGACCTTCGTGTTCCCCGAGGACATCGGCCCACTCGGCTGCGTCAACGTCGAGCACGAAGAGGTGATCCTCATGCCGCGGTGGCTCGATGTCGGCCGCGTCACGTTCAAGTACGGCCTCGGCGACGAGTTCCTCGACGTCCTCGCCACCCTGCGCAAACTCGGCCTCGACAGCACCAAGCCAGTGAACGTCCGCGGCGTGGAGGTGTCGCCACGCGACCTCGTCGCCGCCGTGTTGCCCAACCCCGCCGAACTCGGCGACCGGATGCGCGGGCGCACGTGCGCCGGCTCGCTGGTGCGTGGCCTCGGCAAGGACGGTTCGGTGCGCGAGTCGTACATCTACCAGGTGGTCGACAACGAGTGGACCATGCGGGAGTACGGCCACCAGGCCGTCGTCTGGCAGACCGCCGTCCACCCCGTGGTCGCGGTCGAACTGCTCGCCCACGGCGTGTGGACCGGCAGCGGCGTGATGGGCCCCGAGGCCTTCGACGCCGTGCCGTTCCTCGACCTGCTCGCCGAGCACCGGGTGCCTCACGTCGTGGAGGATCGAAGGCGACTCGCCGTCGCCTGACACCACCCTCGCCTGAAACGACCTGACAGACTCCATGGGTGCCGACGCTTCGCAAGCGGGACGTGGAGGCCATGCTCGCCACCTACGACGCCGATCCCGTCGCCGCGCTCACGATGGCGATGCGGATCGTGCTCGACCGACCGGACGCCGACTACCGCACCCTGGTGACCACCGGACCGTTCGACGACGACCGACGCACCCGCCTGCTCGCCGCCGACGTTGCGACCCTCGACGCCTTGGCCCAGGAGCTCAACGAGACCAGGACCCTCACCTCGCGATCGTGATCCGGCGATCGGGTCGACGTGACGATCCGGTGACGCCGCCGGTCGCAGGCCGCGACCCGGAAGGGACGCCTCGTAGGCTCATCGGCCGTGGACCGGCGGACGTTTCTCCGACGAGCGGGCCTCGGCAGCGCCGGGGTGGCCGCCGTGGCAGCCCCCGCGGGCACCTACGCACTCGGCCACCACGTGGGGTCGACCCAGCTCGACGGCAACTACTCGGCATCGGTGAAGGCCGGGATGACCCGCGGCGGCGTCAACGTGTGGTGGAGCGTCGACACCGACGGCGACAAGGTCCTGGCGCTC
The DNA here is from genome assembly GCA_963169665.1 of Actinomycetota bacterium. Lineage (GTDB taxonomy): Bacteria > Actinomycetota > Acidimicrobiia > Acidimicrobiales > Ilumatobacteraceae > VFMC01. The sequence continues at coordinate 2,178 of CAUJET010000070.1, forward strand.
ACCTTCGACGACGGGCCCACGAAGCAGTTCACGGCCGAGGTGCTCGACATCCTCGGCCGCTACGAGGTGCCGGCCACGTTCTTCCTCATCGGCGAGATGGTCACCCGCCTCCCCGATCTGGTTCGACGGATGGTCGACGACGGTCACCTGGTCGCCAACCACACCTTCGACCACTTCAGCGCCGCCATCCAGTCCCCCGCCGATGTGCGCGCCACGATCGAGCGCGGCGCCGACGCCATCGCCGAGCTGGTGGGCGACAGACCCCGCTGGTTCCGCCCGGTGAAGGGCCACGTCACCGGCACCGTGCTCACCGCTGCGGCCGAACTCGGCCACGACCTGGCGCTGTGGTCGGTGAGCCGCGATCCCGGCAACGGCACTGCGGTCGACGACATGGCCGGCGTGCGGGCCAACTACATCGAGGCGGTGCACGAGGGTGCCGTCGTCATCTTCCACGACGGCATCGGGCGCTCGGCCTTCGAGGCGACCGGCCCGGACGACGACCTCGTGCTCGCACGACGCACCGAGATCGATGCGCTGCCCGAGGTGATCGAGAACTACCTGGCCGAGGGCTACCGGATGGTCTCGATCAGCGAACTCATCGACGAACACGCAGCTGGGCGAGACGGCGGCGCCGCCGGCTGACGGATCAGGGTCGGCGGCCGTCCGGCCCCAACGAGCACGCAGGCGTGCCTCCGGGCAGGCGATGGCGGTTGCGGGCGATCCACCGATACACCCAGCCGGCGATCGGCGACAGCACGGGCGCCCGCAGCAGATGGCCGACGAGCGGCCATGCGCGGCCCGCTCCGAGCAGCACCTGGGCGACCGCGAGATGTCCGCTCGCCCGGGCGCCGTCGGGTCCCACCCACTGCACCGCTTCCGCGCACTCGTCGGCGGTGACGCCCAACGCATCGAGATCGCTGAACTGGTAGGGCGCCACCTCGGGCAAGCGCTTCACGATGCGGCGGAGGAACCGGACGCTCGACGAGCAGAACGCGCAGTCGCCGTCGTACAGCAGCACCGGGACGACGGGCGCTGCGGGGAGCGACATGTTCACGCGGTCACCGTACCGGCGGCCAGGACGCTCAGCCCGTGGCACCGATCACGGGTTGCGCCGGCCGCACCCGTTGATCGAAACCGGCCTCCGTCGGCAGGAAGCCGTTGCGGTCGGGCCACAACAGCTGCACCACCTGGTAGTCGGCGCCGCGGTACCAGGCGGTCGCGGTCGCCGTGAACGCGCCCCATTCCTCGAGGTCGACCGGCGCGAAGAGGCATCGCAGGTCGTTGTCGAACAACCCGACGAGCTCCACCCCGACCGGGATCTCGGTGCCGCCACGCAGCATGTCGGCGACGAGGCCGATCAGGCCGTTGCTCGCCACCGGCGTCAGTCCGAACAACAGCACCTCGGGAAAGCCGAACGCCGCCGGGAAACCGATCGTGTACGCATAGCCGGGCACGGGCGGATCGGTGTCCGTGCGGGGCAGCACGGGCTCGAGTGCCCAACCGTTCGTCTCGATCATCCACTCGATCTTCTCCGCGTGCGGGATGTGGAAGTCGGGAAGCTCGTGCGACATGAGGGCGACGATACGACGCGGCAGCGGCGTCAGAGGAGCGCTTCGGACCCCAGATCGAGCGCGTGCTGGGTGTGGCGGGTGGCCATCGCCACGAACAGCGACTCGCTCCGGTCGGTGGTCTCCACGATCTGCGACGCGACCACGCTCAT
>CAUJET010000071.1 GCA_963169665.1 Actinomycetota bacterium
CTCCGCGGTGCATCCGATCAGGATCGTCGGCTTCTCCCGACCTCCGGTCACCGTCCCGGCCGCGTCGGCCTTGCACAACTGGATCAGACCGTCCGCCAGACGTTGGGCGGCGGTACGCGTGTCGTTCGCATCCCAGTCCCCTGCGACATGCGAGATCGCGTTCATGAACTGACGATGCTCGAGCTCGGGCAGGATCACCGTCGTCTCCACGGTCCCGTCAGACGGCGGCCTCGACGACACGGACCGCTTCGCATATCGGCGCGCCGAACGCTGCTCCGGTGTCTCCGACGAGTGCGTCTCACGCCACCGATCGGCCGCGGCTTTCACGTCACGAGGGCCGCCACCCTTGGCGGCGTCGATCAGATCCGCCAGATCCTCCGCGTCGGTGCCTTCGGGCGGGTTCATGATCGCGTCGTGCAACTGCTCCGCAGCAGCTGCGGACAACTCATCGTTCTCCACCGCATCCGCGAGCTCTTGCGACGTGTCGAGCGCTTCCCCGAGACGTTGACGCGACTGTGCTTCACCGCGTGAGGTGCCGGTCTTGCCCGACAACCAATCGGCCATGTCACGCGCCCCCGACTCACGCCACGACTGGGCACGGTCGGCCTCCACCACGATCCGCGCATGCAGCATCTTCACCTTGTCGATGTGCCGCCCCACCCGCACCGCGAGCGACCCCAACTCCGACGGATCCAACTCGTCCAACGGCACACGCGACAGGTCGCGCACCGCCTGGTCGAGAGAGAGGACCGCCGTCTCCATGACCGGAACATTATCGAACATACGTTCGATCGTCAACAGATCAGGCGGGAAATCTTTCGCTCTTTCGGTGACCGTGGCGACGGGTCAGACTGGGCCATCGCTCGTCTCATCCACATCAACGGCGCGCCGGCCTCGGGGAAGACGTCGCTCGCCGCTCGCTTCCTGGTCGATCACCCCTTGGCGTTGATGATCGACATCGACGATCTCCGGGCGAGCCTCGGTCAGTGGGCCGAGCGGGAGGAGTCGAGGGTCATCGCCCGACGGCTCGCGCTCGCGCTGGCGGAGGCGCACCTGGCGTCGGGGCACGATGTCGTGGTGCCGCAGTACGTGGGTCGGATCGAGTTCATCGACCAACTCGCTGCGCTCGCAGCGCGTCAGGGCGCCTCGTTCGTGGAGGTCGTCTTGATGGTGGAGCCGGAGGTGTCGATGGATCGCTTCGGTGTGCGTCGAACGGATCTCGCCGCTCGCGGCGTGAGGCATCCGGAGGCCGACGTCGACGAGGCCGCGATCGGCGAGGCCGTCGACGATGCGATCGAGCGGCTCGCCGAGATCACCCGAACCCGGTCGACCGTACGGGAGGTGGCGGCTCACGGCGACGTCGACACGACCTATCGAGCGCTGCTGGCGGCGATCGACGAACCGACGCCCTGACCCGACGGCGCGAATTCGGCGACACGCGCCATGTCGCCGCCCCTCCTACGATCGGGACATGGGGTCGCCGCCGTCGCCGATCGAGGACAGCTGGGGCGCGCTGCCGGCCGTCTGGCGAGTGTGCATCGAGCAGGCCGTCGAGTCGTTCGCGGCCCGGGGCCTGCCCGTGGGTGCGGCCGTCACGAACACGAACGGGGTGCTGGCGACGGGGCGCAACCGCGTCTACGACACAGCGGGCGGTTCCGATCCGTTGCAGCGGACCGCACTGGCGCATGCGGAGATGAACGCGCTGGCGAAGATCGGCACCGACATCGATCTCGCGGTGTGCGATCTCTGGACGACCCATTCCCCCTGCTCGATGTGCCGCGCTGCAGCGCAGTTCGTGGGGGTGCGAGCGGTCCACCACCTCGCCCGCGATCCCTCCGACGACGCCGCTCCCCCGACGGAACCGGATCGGGCGGACGAGCTGGACATCTGGGCGGTCGCCGTCAACGTGCTGTTCCTGCACAACGTCGCGTGGGTGGCGGGTCCGGAGAACCCGATCCTCGTGGCCAGCGAGCGGCGCGAACCGGCCACGGTGGCGTTCGCGCGCTCGCTCGTGCGGAACGGCTCGCTCATCGATCGGCTTTCCATCCACGATCCGGTCGGGCTCCTCGACCCGATCTGGGACGACCTGCTCGAGGTGGCATCGCACCGATCGTGACCGCCCACCGGCGCCTGCGTCAGCGACGCATGCCCGGCGGGGGGACGATGGGGACGACGGAGGGGATCGGGCGGAGTTCCACACCGAGACGTTCGAGCGCGCGTTCCACCTCGTCCCGGTCGAGGGTTCGCACGGCGGTGGTCATGCCGTTGGGTGCGCGGTGACGGAGGCCTGCGGTGCCGAACAGCGCCCAGCCGGCGAGGCGTTGGGTCACGTCGCCGCGCAGGCGGTGTCGGAGTCCGCGGAAGCCGCAGCGATGGAGTGCGACGGCCCAACGGCGGGTGCGGCGGTAGTCGAGCGTGGTGTGGATCTCGGCGTTGAGTCCGTAGCTGGTGGCACGGCGGGCGGCGAGGTCGGCGGTGCGCGGGGTGCGACGGACGGTGACGACGGAGTGGAACAACTCGTCGAGGCGTTCGGCGACGACGACCTTCACCGGTGCACGGAGGAGCTTCTCGACCAACGCGCCGGTGAGCGAGTCGGCGAGGTAGCAGGTGCCGTGAGGGTCGGGGAGGTCGAACCGGCCGCCGCCATCGTGGTCGATCGCCGCGCTGGCGAACCACCACGAGCCGGGGAACTCGGAGAGCCGGTGGAGCTGGGTGACGGGCGCGGCTTCGGGGAACCCGGTGAGCAGGTCGGGCGGTTCCCCCAGCCCGGTCGCCACCGTCATCCCGCCACCTCGACCATCCGCACCGTGCGCGATCTGCGCATCGACGACGCACCACGCTCGCGAGCCCCATTCGTTCGTGAGCCGGGTGCGCACAGACGGCGCATGTCGCTCACGAAGGACTCGGTCATGAGGCGGAACGGACGGGCGCGCGGAGGGCAGTGCGTTCGGCGGCGCCGAGAGCGTGGGCGACGTCGCCGGCGAGGGCGAGCACCGGGTCGACGTGGTCGGCACGGAGCACCTCGAGCGGCGAGCGGTGGCCGAGGTCGGGGTGTGGGGTGGTGAGCCAGGTCGCGACGGTCCAGCCGCTGGTGGTGCGCTCGGGGTCGTGGCCGGCGGCGGCGAGCACGCGCGGGAGGTGACGGAGCACGGTGGGGACGAACTGCCACACGGGGTACACGAGGCGGTCGCGGGCGCTGCCGTCGGGGGCGAGGCGGAGGGCGAGGAGGCGGCCGGCGGTGGCACGGGCGGAGACGGCCTGCTTCGACACGCCGTCGAGCGCGGCCTGGGCTCCGGCGGTGTCGTAGAAGGGACCGACGTCGGCGGCCCACGCGGCGCCGGCGACGACGGCGCGGGCAGCGCGACGGCCCAGCTCATCGGGATCACCGGCCAACGTGCCGTGGATCGCCACCTGGCGGCGCAGTTCGGCCTCGAAGGCCTTCACCGAACGGTCGATGGTGCGGGCGGCGGTCATGACCTCATCGTACCGGTCAACCCGGTCAAGTCAAGCCGGTCAATACGCCGGCCACCAACACGGGACGAGAAGGCTTCTTGCCAAACGGGCGACGGTCAGGACGGTGCGAACGATGCAGAAGGGCACCATTCGTGGAGCAGTCGTGGCAGCAGCGGTCGTGGCCGCAGCAGCCGGCGTCTCCGTCATCTCATCCGTCGCAGCCGGCTCGTCGAACGCGTCGTCGTTCGTGCCGATGACCCCGTGCCGACTGTTCGACACCCGCCCCGCACCCGACAACATCGGCGCACGCGCCATCCCCCTCGGCGCCGGAGACGTGTTCACCGTCGACACCTGGGGCACCAACGGCAACTGCACCATTCCGACGGGCGCGACTGCGTTGTCGTTGAACGTCGTGGCGATCGGCCCGACCGCCTCGAGCTATCTCACGGTCTACCCGGGCGGCACCAGCCGACCGACGGCATCGAGCCTCAACTGGACCGCCGGCCAGGCGCCCACTCCCAACGCCGTCACGGCCACCCTCAGCGGCACCGGCCAGCTGAGCTTCTTCAACCTCGCCGGCAGTGTGGACATCGCCGCGGACGTGGTGGGCTACTACGAACCGTCCACGAGCGGACCCGCCGGCCCGGCCGGCCCTCCAGGCGCGCAGGGTGCGCCCGGCGTCGACCCGGCCAACATCATCTGGGTGGCATCGAGCGGCGGCGACTTCACCACCGTCTCGGCTGCGCTCGCGTCGATCACCGACAACGACGCGACACATCGGTACCTCATCAAACTGGCGCCGGGCACCTACACGGAGAACAACGGCATCGACATGAAGAACTATGTCGACATCGAGGGATCCGGCCTGACGTCGGTCATCTCCTCCACGGGCTCCGGGACCTCTGGTGCCGCGGTGCGCTTCTCCGGCATGATCCACGCCGAACTGCGGGACGTTTCGGTCACGACGACAGGTACGCGAGGTGTGTTCTTCACGTCACAGGGCGATCCTGCCGACGCACGTCTGACCAACGCATCCGTGACTGCGACAGGAGTGTCGGACTTCATCGCGTATGCGGTCGCGCTCGACAACGGCCGAGCGACCATCAGCGGTGTGACGGCCGTGGCGGCCGGGGCGTCGGATGAGAAGACCGCGATCGACGTTCGAGGTGGCGCGACCGCGGTGATCGGGGACTCCACGGCGACGGTGACCTCGACCGGCACCTTCGACAACTGTTACGGCGTGCGCACGGAGAACTCGACGACCACGTTGATCGACTCGGTCGTGTCGGTGACGAGCTGCAACGGTGTTGCGACCGGCGTGCACAACTTCGCCTCGACGGCCACGGTCGATCAGGTCCGCATCACCACCGACTCCGACTCGGGTGTGAACTCGGATGCGTTGACGGTGTGGAACTCGACGGCGACCGTGGACCGCGTGACGGCGACGAGCACCGGCGCGGGCACGACGGGTTCGGGCCTGTATCTCAACGGCGCGACGGCCGTGATCCGCGATTCGAGCTTCCTGGGCAACAGCTACGGCGTCTACCGGCTGACCGGTCAGGTCCACGCGTTCGACAGCGTGTTCCACAACGTCACCTCGGGCATGGTCGCCCGTTGCACCGGCGCACTCGACTCCACCATGTCCGCCTACACCTGCGCCTGATCCTCTGATCGGGGGCATCCACGTTCCGCGAAGTGAGGTTGCATAACGTCACGCTTCGTGGGCGGGACAGTCGAGACGTACAGGCGAATGCCACTCGTGGAGTGGACCGTGAGCAAGGGACGCGTGCACTTGTCGCCCCCTACAGGCAAGCCGATGGACCTGATCGGTGGCGCGGCCATGGTGTGGGCGGTGCTCGATCGTCCTCGCACGCTCGAGGAGCTGATCGGTGAGCTGGTGGAGCTCGATCCGGCGATCGACGACGCGATGGTGGCGTCGATCCTGAACGATCTGGTCGCGCAGTTCCTGGTGGCGCGCGAGTCGCTCGCCAAGGACGTCGCTGTCTGATCGACCGAGTCGGTCAGGCGTCGTCGCCGTAGATGATGTCGGGGACGGGCGTGGCGAGTCGCGACATGAGGCGGTCGACGCCGAGGTCGATGAGTCGGGCGGCGATCACGACGACCGCGATCAACGGCAGGAACGTGTAGTCGCCGACGAGTTCGGGCACGAGCACGACGGCGAGCACGGGTGAGCGGAGACCGACGGCGACGCCGACGGCCATCGCGGCGACGAGCGCTCCCCAGATCACCGCGGCGTCGGGTTCGATGCCGAGCGCGTCGAGGCCGTACACCGTGAGCAGTGCGGTGCCGGCGGCGACGCTGAGGCTGGGGCTGATCGCGCCGCCGGGCGCTCCCGAGCCGAGCGATGCGGTGGTGCCGATGAGCTTGCCGAGGCTGAGCGCCACGGCGATCGCGACGGTGGGGCCGACGGCGGCTTGGCGGAGTGCTTCCATGCCGTTGCCGGCGGCGAACGGGAAGGTCGCGACCGCTGCACCGGCGACGAGTGCGAACACGGCGACGACGGTCCACCACGGCAAGCCGAGGGGTCCGGCGATGTCGGCCGCCTTCACCCGCACACGCAGCACGCGCAATGCGCGGGCACCGGTGACGGCTGGGATCACCACGAGCAGCGCGAGGCCGAGCGTCTCCCACCGCGAGCCCTCGGGTGTGGGGAAGATGACGTGCCCGGACATGAGGTGCACCGACAACAGATGGCCGGCGGCGGCGCCGGTGGCGGCGAACCACAGCGCTCGTCGCGAGCGGTGCACGCCGAGGTGCTCCCCGAGGTAGAACAGCGCGGCGAACGGTGCGTGGTAGGCGGCGGCGAACGCGGCGGCGATGCCGGCGGTGGCGAGTGCGTCGCCTCGTCCACCCGAGCGGCGGCCGGCGACCGCGCCGACGGCGCCGCCGATCTCGATGATGGCCGACTCGCGCCCGATGGAGGTGAGGCCGGTGGAGGCGATCCACGTGCCGGTCGCGCGGACTGCGGATGCGCGCAGCGAGATCCAGCGCCGTTCGCCTCGGGCAGAGGCGGCGACGGCTTCGATACCGGTGGACGATGCGTGCCGAGCGTCGACGAGACGACCGAGCCATGCGGCGACGAACACCGACGCCGACACGATGCCGAACACCACCAACCAGTGCAGCGACGACGAGGCGGACACGACGTCGCGTTCGTCGGAGTACCACTCGATGACGCGGTTCGCTGCGTGCCGGAACAGGTGCGCCACGCCGGCTGCCACGACGACCACACCGGCGAACAGCAGCGTGGTGAGCCAGCGGGGCCGCGACGGCGGCACGTGGTAGCCGCTCGCCTCGGGGATGCGTTCGGGATCGGCCCGCAGCCACGACCGCCACTTCACCTCACGCCACCCGCCCGCGCTCGTGCGCCTGGTGTGCATGCACGTGGATCGTCACGCCGACGTGCCTACTACATCCGCCCCCGCCGACGATGAAATCGAGGTGGACGGCGGCGCGTCAGCTCGGGTTGGCGGCGAGGGCGATGAGTGGCTCGACCACGAACGCGATGACGCTGAGGTGGCCTTGGCCGGGCTCGATGCGAAGGGTCGCCTGCGGCAGCAGGGATGCGGTGTGGTGCGCGTTGACGGGGCCGACGATGGTGTCGTCGCTGCCGTGCAGCACCACGACGGGGCACGACACGGCCGAGACGTCGAAGCTCGTCCAGCCGACGCCGTCGGCGAGGCGGTCGTCGACGTAGCCCTGGACGCCGTTGGCGAACCGGGCAGCCGTCGATGCCGCTTGGCCGGGGTCGGTGGCGGCTTGTTCGAGGAAGGCGAGGTCGGCCGCACACAGATTCCCGGCGTTGCCGGACAGCAGCATCTTGGTGCCGTCGTCGCCGAACTGTTCGCGTGCGACCTCGATCGCCGACGCCCGATCGGGCGCGTCCCACACGTCGCGGCAGGCCTCCTTGCTCATGGTCTCACGGGACGGTTGGTGGCGCATGTCGGTCATCGCGCAGCAGGCGACGACGCCACGCACCCGATCGGGTGCGAGCGCTGCGGTGGCGAGCGCATAGGCACCGCCAGTGGACACGCCGACGGTGAGGAACCGGTCGATGCCGAGCGCGTCGGCGACGGCCAGACCGTCGGGCACCCAGTCGGCGATCGAACGGCCGAGCCGCAGCGACGACAACCCGTAGCCGGGACGGTCGATGCCCACGACACGCAGGCCGAGCGCGTCGAGGAACGGTTCGACACCGGCGGGTTCGAGCCGGCTGCCCGGGCCTCCGTGGCACCACAGCACCGGCGTGCCGGCGTCGGGCCCGTAGGTGGCGAAGGCGACCGTTCGGCCGTCGGGCATGGTGATGGTGTGCTCGCGCATGGCGCCATCATCGCGTCGATTCGCAGGCCGCCGAACCGAGTCGGTGCCGTCGGGCGTGGCGCGTCAGTCGTAGTTGTTGATCATCCGCACCGACAGGGCGAGCATGAGCGCCATCGTGACGGCGATGACGGCGAAGCCTCTGCCGAGCGCAGTGGCGTCGAAGCCGTCGAGGATGAGCGACCGCGTGGCCTCCATCACGTAGGTGACGGGGTTGATGCTGGCGGCGATCTCCATCGGGCGGGTGAGCAGGTTGCGCGGCACGAAGTTGGGGGTGACGAACAGCAGCGGGAAGAACACCATGCTCGCCCCTTGCGTCGCGGCAGCGGAGCGGGTCTTGAGTGCGACCAGTTGCATGAACCCGGAGAACACGACGCCCCACAGCGAGACCACGACGAGGAGGAGCAGGAAGCCGAGCGGGCCTGATTCGATGCGGATGCCGAACGGCAGCGAGATGAGGAGCATCGCAGCGGCGAGGACGCCGGTCTTGACGAACTCGGCCCACAGCCGTCCGATGACGATCGACATGCGTGCTATGGGCGTGGCCCTCAGCTTGTCGAAGTAGCCGCCTTCGATCTCCTCCACCAGGTACAGCGCGGCGGCGCCGAAGGATGCCGACAACAGCAGCGAGGCAGGGAGCTGGAAGGCCGCGTAGTTCTGCCCTTTGAGGAAGCCGGTCTCGCCTGCGGGGAAGATGCGGGCGGTCTGGCCCACGTTGACGACGAGGAAGAACACGGGGATGAAGATCGACGGCACCAGCGAGTCGGGTGTGCGCAGCGCTTCCCGGATCGACCGTCCGCCGAGGGTGAGTGAGTCCTTGAACATCGTCAGACCTCCTGGACGTCGCCGGCGACGCGGCTGCGGGTTCTGCCCGTGGCGTCGAGGAAGACCTCGTCGAGCGTGGGGTCGGCATCGAGGCCGAGGCGCATCTTCAGCTCGGCCTTGAGCGCGGCGGGTGCGCCTTCCCGGACGATCTGGCCTGCGTCGATGATGGCGAGGCGGTTGCAGAGCGCGTCGGCCTCCTCGAGGTACTGGGTGGTGAGGAACACGGTGGTGCCGAGCTCGTTGATGCGACGCACCTCGTCCCACACGGTGAGGCGACTGGCGGGGTCGAGGCCGGTCGTGGGCTCGTCGAGGAACAGCACCTCGGGTCGGTGCACGAGCGCGGACGCGAGGTCGAGACGGCGCTTCATGCCGCCGGAGTAGCCCTTGATGCGGCGGTCGGCGGCGTCGGTGAGCTCGACCAGCTCGATGAGCTCGACCGCCCGGGCGAGCGCGTCGTGCTTCGACATGCCGAACAGGCGGGCCTGCAGCACGAGCAGTTCGCGTCCGGTCTGACGGGGGTCGAGCCCGGCTTCCTGCAGGGCGACGCCGATCTTGCGTCGGGCGGCGTGGGCGTCGGTGGCCACGTCGACGCCACCGACGCGGGCGGAGCCGGCGGTGAGGGTCATGAGCGTGGTGAGCATCCGAACGGTGGTGGACTTGCCCGCACCGTTGGGGCCGAGGAAGCCGAACACCTCGCCGGCGGACACCGACAGGTTCACCCCGCGGACGGCGTGCACTTCGCCGTCGCGGCCTCGGTAGCGCTTGTGGATGTCGATCGCTTCGACGGCGGCCGTGGTCATCGGCGAGCTCCTCGGTGATGGCGGGTCGGCGAGATGGCGGCGCTCATGACATGAGGGCGACGAGCTGGTCGAGGGCTGCGCCCCAGCCGGCCTGGAAGCCCATCTCGTCGTGGCGGCGACAGCCGTCGGCGTCCGCGTGAATGGCGATGGCCCGGTAGTGGGTGCCGCCGTCGCCAGAGGGCGTGAGCTCGATGCGGCCGGTGAACGGCAGGTCGTCGGCGCCGTTGGACGGGCTGACGGGGCGGAAGCCCTCGGTCATCACGCTGGTGAACACGAGCAGGCTCACGGGCTCGACCACGAGGTAGCACCCGTCGTTGGGGTACTGCTCGCCCTCGGGCGATTCCATGGTGATGTTCGAGCGGCCGCCGGGGCGGAGGTCGATGTCGGCGCCGACCGTCTTGAACGGGGCGGGGGTGAACCACTGCTTGATGAGCTCGGGTTCGGTCCAGGCGGCCCAGACCCGGTCGGGGGCGACCGGGATGGTGCGTTCGAGGACGAGGTCGAGCTCGGGGTCGGCGACGTAGGGGGCCATGGGAATCTCCTCGGGGTCTGCCGCCTGGGCGAATGGGGAGCACGGCCGGCGGAAACGTTCAGATTAGGTGGCCGGTGTGACGCGGTCAGATGGGTCCGACGGCCGACCCGGCCGGAACTCATCGGACGTCGTGTGCGGCTTCCGAGGTTCGAGGTTGGGCCGCCGAGCCCCATCCCTCGCCGCCGTCGTCACCGTGGGCCCGGCCGGGCAGACCCGCGAGCACCGCTGCCCCGGGCGATACCCTCGGGCCGCATGCAGGCGACCCGATCCGTGCCGATGTGACCGACACCGACGAGCGATCCACAGCCGACTCCCCCACACGCACCATCGTGCGAGGCCTGCTCGGACGCCGCGCCGACTGGAGGCTCGTCCGTCCGACACCGTCGATGCCCCACCCCAGGATCAGCTGGATCGGCACCGCACTCGTCACCGCCAGCGTCGCCTGCTCCTGGTTCGCGTTCGACTCGGTCATTGGCCGGGCGAACTCCGGGTTCGCCCTGTTCCTCGGCGCCTCTGCGATCCTGCTCATGGCGTGGAGCTTCGTACTCGCCCTCAGGCCCCGGTTCCTCGAGGCGCTGTTCGGCGGACTCGACCGCATGTACCGCGTCCAACGCTGGGCCGGCTCCATCGCCGTCGTCGCGATGTTCTTCCACATCCGCATCGAGCCCGAAATCAAACGCGGCATCCTCGGAGCCGGCGAGAACCTCGCCGAATCGGCCGAAGAACTCGCCGGTGTCGGCGAAATCCTGCTCTACGTCCTCATCGGCGTCACCCTCATCCGCTGGGTGCCCTACCGGTTGTGGCGCCTCACCCACAAGCTGCTCGGGGTTCCCTACCTGTTCGCCTGCTTCCACTTCTTCACCGCCGAGAAGCCCTACGCCAACGGCTCCGCCTGGGGTTGGTGGTTCGGCGTGTGGATGATGGTCGGCACCATCGCCTGGCTCGCACGCGTCGTGGTCCTCGACGCCGCGCTGCCCGGACGCCGCTACCGCGTCGTGCGCGCCGACACCACCGGCACCGTCACCGACCTCCGCCTCGCGCCCGTCGACGGACGGCCGTTCGGCCAACGGATCGGCCAGTTCGCCTTCGTGAAGCTGCAGCTCCCCGGCCGACGCGAACCGCACCCGTTCACCATCGCCTCGCACCCCGCCGACTCCGAGCTCCGCTTCCTCGTGAAGGACCTGGGCGACTGGTCGGGGCGACTCCTCACTGTCGACGTTGCCGAGCTCACCGGCGCCGAGGTGATCGTCGAAGGGCCGTACGGCAGGTTCCGCCCGCACGCAAGCACGGGCCACGACCTATGGGTCGCCGGCGGTGTTGGCATCACCCCGTTCCTCGCCGCCGTCGCCGGCTTGCCCTCGAGTGCTCCCGACATCCCGACCCTCGTGTACTGCGTCCGCACCCGGGCCGACGCCATGGCACTGCCCGAACTGCAAGCCGCCGCGGCCGCGGGCCTGCTCCGCTTGTCGCTGCACGTGAGCGACGAGGGCACGCGCCTCGACCCCGACCGGCTCGCCGACATCGCCGAGCGACCCGACCTGCGCGGCGTGCACGTCGCCGTGTGCGGACCAGACCCCCTGGTCGCCGCGGTCGTTCAGACCAGTCGCCGCCTGCGCGCGAAGGCCGTCCACACCGAGGACTTCGACATCCGCCAGGGCTTCGGCCCCCACCTGTCGAAGCCCATCGACACCTGGGTCAGCGGCCGCCTCACCGCCCGCTCGAATCGCACCTGACCGCGACGTCGCGAGCTGCGACGGACCTCGTTCGTGATGCCGGCATCGACGCCGTGACCGCCATCGACACCGGAACCAGGACCTCGTCTCCAGGAGGAGAACACCTGCGCACCGCCAAGGTCACCTCGAGCTTCAACGGCTCCCGGCAGGCGACGGCAGCGTGTGCGGCGTCAGCCCTTGCCGACGAGACGCTTCAGCATCTGGGTCGGGCGCTGGCGGGCGAGCCGCCAACCGCGCCGGAGCTTCGGCACGAGAAGCCGAAGGCCGGTCGGCCGCCAGCCCTTCCACTCGGTCTCGTCGATCGCTTCGTAGAACGGGCGAGACATCCCGACATCACCCTGTCCGTGCCAGGGCTTGGGCCGATGGGTGAAGTGGATGACACGTGGCGATGCGTTCGGATCGTCGAGGATCGCGCCGTCGAGGCTGGGCAGGTGATGCGTCTGCACGTTCCAGCGCGGCTCGAACGTCTGGATCCTGCCGGCGCAGACGATGTTGATCGCATCCTGGTCGGCGAACTGCATGGCGTCGGTGTCGGCCATCAACTCCTTGAAGCGCTGCGACAGTCCGGCCGATCGCCATGCCCCGAGGTCGAAGACCATGACTCCGGCATTGATGTACGGGCTGTCCTCGGCGTCGGCGGGGAACCACTTCGCGAGACGTTCGAGCCCCTTCGCCGTCACGCCGCCGGCGGGGTCGTCGCTGACGCCTCCGACCAGCATGCCGTCGGCGAGCTGTTCCACGAGGGGCGCGATGTCCGTGCAGACGATCGTGTCGCTGTCGAGGTACACCGCACGCACGTCTTCGGTCACGTAGTCCTGGACGAACAGGCGAGCGAAGGTCGCGACCGACGGGATGATCCCGGCCTGCAGCCAGCTCGTCGGAACCGGGGTCGTGAACTTCATCACCCGGACGGTGGCACCCTTGCGGCTGAGCGAACGGCGGATCCGGTCGATGTTCCGGGCCGAGATGCCGCAGTCGATGATGTTGAACACCACTCGTTCCGGCGACGACACGTGCCGCAACACCGACGCACCTGCTGCGGCGAGCGGCATGGCGAAGATGTCATCGCACGCGAGCACGATGTGGAGGGGTTGTTTCGTTGCGGTCATGACGGTTCCTTCGATGGGTGAGCCGCACGGGCTCGACGGTTCCAGCGCTTGATCGTGAGATTCACAGGGACGAACGACTGAACGTTCCAGCCGACACGCTTGACGATCTCGACGGCATGACGGATCCGCGGTCGGTGCAGCAGCCTCGTGCGGATGCCGGACGAGTCGGTGATGCCGCTCGGTGAGGGCCCCTGGAAGCCGAGGTTCGGGACGCACAACAGCGTGTCTGCCGGGGCATCTCGACGGAACTCGTTGAGCACCGCGTCGACACCGATTCGATGCCCTCCCGGCAGCAGCCGTTCCTCGAAGTTGGCGATCACCGCGTCGAGCGACGATCCGTTGATGGCGACGAAGTGCGAACCCGTCACCTCCCAGCCTTCGGACCGGACGATGTGTGGCGTGACGGGAACCACCGGCTGCCGATAGACCGGCGACCAGTCGGTGAGGTACCCGAGGTACAGCACCGACCACTCGAGGCCCTCGAGCTCTTCGTCGATCGTGCGGAGCAACGAACCCAGGCGTCGAACGATGACGATGTCGTCCTCGGCGACGACGCACACCCGCACGCCCTCGTCACGCGCTTGCTTGAGACATGCCAGGTGACTCTCGAAGCAGCCGCGGACGCCGATGCCGGAGAACCCACCTGCATCGGGTGGGCGCTGTGCGATGTGCAGGGTGTGGTCGAGGTGCGCCCGACCGAGCTCGTTCAGGACGTGCTGTTGCCGCTCGGGCCGGTCGGCGGTGGCGATCCCGTAGAACTTCCATCCGTCGGGCATGCCGCGACCTGGTCCATGACCTGTCATTGGGGCGAGGATAACAGTGGGTCCTCGGACGACCACCGAGGGTCGACATCGGTAGTCCGTTGGACCTACCCCGCCTCCACCAGTGCCTCCGCGACCCGCTGCCGCTCGTCAGGGGACCGGTGAGCGCCACACCCCGTGTTGAGCGATGGCTCGAGTGGCGGCGGCCAGACGATCGAGGGCACCGACGGTCGCCGAGCGCCCCCGGCCGTAGGGGTCGTCGAGGTCGTCTCGATCGCTCGGGCCGAGGAGCTGCGACGGCTTTCGGTCACGGCCCAGCTCGGCCACCCATCGCGAGGTGTCGGCAGCGTCGAGGTGGCTCGACTGTCGACACCGATGGGCGAGTTCGAGCAGCGTGAACGTTCGCGGCCAGACCGAGGTGCGCAGGGCGACCACCGTTCGCAGGTGCTCGCGTGTCATCGTCAGGACGAGATCCGCTCCGTCTCGTTCGAGGATCTCGGGGGTCACCAGCCGGGGAACGTGGTGCGAGAGATCGAGGCCTCGCTCGCGTGCGGCGGCGACCATGACCGGGTCCACCGGTCGGCGTGTGTCCTGCGTGCCCGCAGACGTGACGGCGGCGTCCACGCCGAGCTTGTCGAGCTCATCCTGCAGCAGTGCCGCGCCGGCCGGCGATCGACAGACGTTGGCCGTGCAGATGACGAGCACGCGGGTCTGCCGGAGCACGGTCAGACCCGGCCGGCCCCGACGACCGACCGACGAGGCCGCGGCACGAACGTCGCCTTGTTCGCCACGATGCCGAGGGATCGGATGCGGAGCGCGTCGAGCGTGTCGAGGTGCTGACGGAGCTGTCTGCTCGTGGTCACGCCGAGCTCGACGACCGATATCACTCCGTCGACGTGGTCGATCAACGTGGCGGCCGCCTCGTCGCCTGCCAAGGGAGGGAGGTCGACCACGATCCATTCGAAGCGTGACGAGAGCTCATCCAGGAGGAGCGGCAGTCGACTCGAGAGAAGCACCTCGGCGGGATCTGGTGGGAGAAGGCCGACCGCGAGGCAGGAGAGATGGGCGTCCAAGGGCAACAGGACGAGGTCGATCGGTTCGCCGGCGAGACAGTCGATCAGCCCCAAGCTGCCATCGACACCGAAGCGATGGTGGAGCTCTGGGTCGGCAAGTGCTCCGTCGAGGGCCAGCACCTCACCATCCCGCTCCGCGAGCACGGCCGAGAGGCTCGCCGCGGTGGTGGTGGCGCCACAGCCGAGGTGCACGGGGACGACACCGACCTTGCGCACATCGGGTTCGATCGCGAGGAGTTGGGTCCTCAGCATCCGGTATGCCTCCGCCGATGGGTCGACGCCGCGCCGGGTCGGCGTGCATCCGTCTGCGGCGGGATCGACGGGGACGGCTGCTCGTACAGGGGCGCGGTCGGCGAACTGGCGCAGATCCTCCGCGTGGTAGATGCGCCCCTCGGCCCGGTCGATGGCGACGGCCGCGGCGAGTCCGATCGCTGCTCCGACCAACAGGGCCTGGAGGAGTTCGATCAGGAGACCGGGATGCTCGGGATCCTCGGGCGCCGTGGCAGCCACGACCACTTCCGCCGGCGCGAGTCCCAGGCCCATCTCCATCCGCAAGCTGGTGAAGTTGGCCGACAATTGATCGCGCTCGCGTTCGAGCACCTCACGCTCGGCGATCAGCGCCGGGTCGTCGGCGGCGGCCAGCGCCTCGTCGATCTCGGTGATCCGTGCTTCGAGATCGGTCGACAGTGTGTAGAGCTGCTCCAGGGCGGTCGCGCTCAGTTGGGCGTTTCGGGCGCCGCGCACCTCGATGTATCCGGTGGCATACGCATTGGCCATTTTGGCCGACATCGTCGGGGATCGGGCTTCGACGGAGATCGTGATGCCATCGATGCCGCGCTGCACGCTCGCCTGAGCTCGTGGGCCGGACGAGAATCCGAGGTCTGCGAGGACCCACTCGTACACGGCGTCGCCCTCGATCAACGCCACCTCGTTGCGGGCGCGTCGGGCCAGGGCTGCATCGTCGATCGCAGCGGTCGGTGCCTGGAGCAGCTCGTCGACCGGTGACCCACGGAGCAGGATCTCGACGTCGCTGCGATAGACGTCGCCGGTGATCGTCGCCAGGACGACGGTGGTGAGCGCCGTCGCACCCATCGCCACGAGGATCAGCAGACGACGCCGGACGATCACTCGACTGATCGATCGCCGCATCGTGTGGATCGAGACACGACGAACTGCGGGCCGTCGCGCGGCGGCGTGTGGGCTCGCAACGACGGTCACGGCGTCACCGCACCGCGTCGGGGCCCAGGACCACGATGATGTCGCCTGCCTGGTCGTTGCCGGTGACAGGCGTCTCCGGCAGTGGAACGACGAGAGCGCCCGGGACCTGCAGGTCGACCGCCAGGACGGCGGCCGCACCTTCGAAACCGGGGCGCACGTACAACGTCGTCCGTTCGACCCTGCCGTTGAGGTCGGTCTGGTCGATCGTGACGTAGCCGAGCGCGAGCAGCCGGTCGACGTTGCGGCCGACCAGGTTGTATCGCCCGTCGCCGTTGGCGACGACCAGCCGCACGGAGGCGCGGTCGATCTCGGTCGGCACCTGGGGCTCCGTCGGGGCCGGTGGCGGCGGTGTCGTCTCGGTTTCGACCGGGGGGGCCGTGGTGGTCGTCACCTCCGTGGCGACGGGTTCCGACGATGCCGGTGCGTCACTGGCGACCTCGGTCGTGGTCGCGGATGGCACCGACGATTCGACGGGCGACGTCGTGGTCGGCGCAACGGTGCCGAGCGTCGCGGGCGGTTGCAGGGAGGTCGGCACGTCGGAGGTCGCAGCCGCGACCACGACGGGCGCAGCGCGTTGGGGCGGGCCGGCGATCGCGAATCCTGCCGCGATACCGGCCGCCGCTACCAGCGCCCAGGAGATCCACGACGATCGCATCAGTGGAAAGGTACCAGCGCCGTCGGCGGGTGCCTTCGCGCGACCGGTGGTGGTTTCCTCGCTGCTCAGACGTGGCCAGGGGCCGCTCGACCTGTCATCTGCTCGTGGGGGGATCCGCGTTCGACCGCCCGTCTGGTGCTTATCTTCTGCGCCGGTGCGCGAATCGATGGAGAGTTGTCCGCGTCGACGATCAGTCCACTGCGCGACGACGCCGCCATCGACGGTTGTCGCGCGAACCCGTCAGCCGATTGTCACGAAACGTTCAGAACACCGACTGTTCGTGACGCTCGGCGTGATCTATGGTCGAAGTGTCATCTTGACGGCCTGTGGCGGGCAGCAGGGAAGGGCGGAAATGACATGTTGAGGCGGAGATCTTCGAGGTCGGTGACCCCGGACTTGCGGCGGCGATTGGTGTTTCTCGACGGCGTGGCCCTGGTTCTCGCGTGGCTCCCGGCGCAGATCTGGAAGATCCAGCGCGAGATGCCTGAGTGGAAGTTGCTGGTCATGGTCGGCGCGCTCGTGGTGAGCGGCTTGGCGATCTTCCGCCTGCAGGGTCTGTATCTGTCGAGGGTGGCGTCGAGCCGCACCGAGGAGATCCGGCGCATCGTGCGCAGCACGCTGCTGCTGGGCCTCGGCCAGAGCGCCCTCCTCGCCGCGATGAGCGTCGACCTGCCGGTGGTGTGGATCGTCGCCGGCCCGGTGCTGTTGTTGAACCTGCTCCTCTGGTTGCGTGGCGGATACCGGGCGTGGCTGTGCGCCGCGCGGCTGAAGGGTCGGTTCTCGAGAAACGTCGTCGTGATCGGCACCAACGCAGACGCGGCCGATCTGGTGTTGACCCTGCAGGAGCACCCGGAAGCAGGCTTCACGGTCGTCGGAGTCGTCGGCGAAGCGGCAATGGCCACGTTGAACGGCCTCGGACCGCTCCACCTCGGGTCGGCCGACCAGATCGAGGACCTGATCGACGCTCACCAGGTGACCGGCGTGATCGTGGTCGCCGGCGTCATGCCGGCACGAGACCTGTCCCGCTTCCTCGCTCCGCTCGAGGCGCGCGGTCTCCACATCCAGTTGTCGAACGGCCTGACCGGCATGTGCACCGGTCGTCTCCGGGCGACACCGGTGGCGTACCAGTCCCTCTACTACGTCGAGCCCAACGACGGCACGATTCTGCAGTTGGGTGCCAAGCGGGTCATCGATGTGGTGTCGGCATCCGTGTTGTTGGTGGTGCTGTCGCCGGTGCTGTTGGCGGTCGCGTGCGCGGTGAAGTTCACCGATGGTGGACCGGTGCTGTTCGGCCAGACCCGCGTGGGGCGGGGCGGTCGGGAGTTCCGCGTCTGGAAGTTCCGATCGATGGTGGTGGATGCCGAGGCTCGTCTCGCGTCGCTGTCCGATGCCAACGAACGTCGCGGCCCGTTGTTCAAGCTCGATCGAGATCCTCGGGTCACCCGCGTGGGCGAGTTCATCCGTGCGACGTCGCTCGACGAACTGCCGCAGCTCTTCAACGTCTTGAGCGGTGAGATGAGCATGATCGGGCCTCGTCCGGCGCTGCCGTCGGAAGTCGCGCAGTTCGACGATCGTTTGCTCGATCGTCTCGACATGCGGCCGGGCATCACCGGGCTGTGGCAGGTCGAGGCCCGCGACAACCCGCACTTCGGTGCATACCGGCGTCTCGACCTGTTCTATGTCGACAACTGGTCGTTGAACCTCGACGCGGTCATCGTGGTGGCGACGATCGAGCAGGTGATCTCCAAGGCGGTCAGAACGCTGTGGACCCGAGTTGCGCCCGTGCCACCGGCGACGGATGCGGCCGGCCCGGATCCGATCGGCGGCGCAGCGCTCGACACGGTTCGCCCGGCGTCGCCTCGCTTCAGCCGCACTGCCTGAGGGAACGCTGCTCGCCCTCGGTGCGAGCCGATAGCGTCCGAGCCGGATGGCCAGGCAACGAGTTCGAGTAGAGGGATCCGACGCCTGGTGGGTCACGCTGATCGCAGCGATCGGCGCGCTCGGGGTGCTCGTCGCCGGACCGTCGCCCACGGGCGGCGCGGTGATCGATGTCGTGTTGGTCGGGGCTGCCGTCGCCGCGACGATCTGGGCGGCGGCGAGCGCGCCATGGTGGGCAGGCGTGGCGGCGTGTGCGGTCGCTGCCGCGTGCGCCCCCGGTTGGGTGCTCGCGATGCTCGGACTCGTCGGTGCGGCGGGTGGCGTCGCCGTTGGACTCGCTCGACGCGCTGTCCCGTGGTCGAGAGCGATCGTGGCGGCCGTCGCGTTGCAGGTCCTGGCGCGGCTCGACAACCTCGAACACCTGGGCATCTCGGCACTCGTTGCGATCTCGGTGGCGTCGTTCCTGGCGCTGAGCGGTGTCCTGCGACGCCCGCGGCGGGAACGTCGCGTGGTCGGCATCGTGCTCGGCTCGCTGCTCGGGGTGGTGCTCATCGCGGTGATCGGGGCGACCATCGCCGGAACGACGGCACGCCATGATCTGGAGGGTGGAGCCGATGCCGCTCAGGAGGGTGTCGCTCAGCTGGCCGACGGCGACTTCGTGGGCGCCCGGACGTCGTTCGATCGGGCGGCTGTGCTGTTCGACCGGGCATCGTCGAGGTTGTCGTCGTTCTGGGCGCAGCCGGCGCGGTTGCTGCCGGTCGTCGCCCAGCACAGGTCCGCAGCCACTCGGTTGACGGCGGCTGCCGCCGCGGTCAGTGCGGAGGCCGCTCGATCACTGGCGGAGATCGACGTCGACGCGGTACGAGTGGTCGACGGGCGGATCGACCTCGACGCGGTGCGCGCCCTCGAGGATCCGCTGGTGCGTCTCCAGGGGGCGTTGACCGACCTCTCGGGGGAGATCGAGGCCGTCGACAGTCCGTGGTTGCTCGACCAGTTGACGACGAGGCTCGAGGATCTCTCGGGCGACATCGATCGACAGCGCTTGAAGGGGGACAACGCGATCGCTGCGGTGCAGCAGGCGCCTGCACTGCTCGGCGGGGAGGGGCGGCGGGTGTACTTCGTCGCATTCACCACACCGGTCGAGGCTCGAGGTCTCGGCGGGTTCATGGGGAACTGGGCCGAGGTGACCATCACCGACGGAGACATCGAGATCTCCGGGTTCGGACGGCACACCGACCTCAACCAGGCGGGAGATCCCACCACGCGGTCGCTCGACGGACCAACCGACTTCCTCGCCCAGTACGCCGACTTCGGGTTCCGCAATGCCGATGGGACCATGCGCTCGAACATCTGGTCGGACGTCACGATGTCGCCGCACTTCCCGTCCGTGGCCGATGTGATCGCTCAGCTGTATCCACAGAGCGGCGGTCAAGAGCTCGACGGCGTGTTCGCCATGGACGTCTACGCGCTCGCCGGCCTGATGCAGATCACGGGGCCGGTCGAGCTGCCTGGCCTCGACTTCGCAGTGACCCCGGAGAACGCTGCGGACTTCATGTTGTCATCGCAGTACACGCTGTTCGAGGACGTGCCCGAACGCGTCGATGCGCTCGAAGTGGTGGCGCTCACGACCGTCGAACGACTGCTGAACGGAGATCTCCCGTCTCCGCCGCAGCTGGCGGAGCTGATGAGCCCGTACGTCGACCAAGGTCGTCTCCTCGGCTGGTCGCGGGTTCCGGCCGAGCAGGCGCTGCTGGAGAACGTCCGGATGGACGGGGCACTGCCGGCACTCGCCGGTGGCAATGGGATCACGGTCACGTTCAACAACGCGGGCAACAGCAAGATCGACTACTACCTCGACGGTGCGATGTCGTACGACGTGACGACCTCCGAGGGCGGGGCGTCGGCAGTGCTCACACTCGACCTCACGAACGGCGCGCCGTCGGCGGGGCTGCCGTTCTACGTGATCGGCAACAACCTCGACAAGCCGTTGGGGACCAGCACGTTGTACGTGTCGGTCTACTCGGCGGTGCCGTTCTCGAGCGCGACCCTCGACGGCGAGCCGATCGAGATGGAGTCGGGTGCGGAGGCGGGTTGGGCGGTGGCATCGGCCTTCGTCGAACTGTCGTCGAAGGAGTCGGCCAGGTTGGTGGTGCGTTTCGAGGGCGTGCCTGCGGCTGACGGACCGGTGGCCGTGCGAGTACCGGCGACGGTTCGGCCCCTGCCGTTGACGGTGACGGTCGATGGAACGATCCGGGGCGGCGGGCCGATCGAATCCGCCGGTGAGAGCCGTCGCTGATCGACGTTCGCCGGCCGACGTTCGCCGGCCGACGGCAGAGACGCCGTCGGGAGTTCAGCGGCTGCGGATGGCGCCGAGGTCGACGCGTCGGCGACGGGTGGCCGTCACCACCACGATGCCGAGACCGGCGGCGAGCAGCGCGGCAGCGAGCCGGAGGGTGGACAGCGAGTTGGCACCGGTCGTGGGGAGCCGTGCACCCGTGCCTGCCGACTGCCCCGTACCGGCGGCCTGCGATGCGATTGCCGGCAGCGACGCCTGCTGGACAGGGACGAGCGATGCGGTCTCACCACAGCCGTCGACGGTGGGATTGGCGACCACCCCGACGATCAGCGCACCGGCGACGCCCGACGGCAGCATCGTGCCGGGAACGAGCACGGAGACCGAACCGGTGGGGCCGATGAGGAAGCTGCCGATGGAGGTGCCGTCGACGGTGACGGTGAGCAGTTCGCTGGGGCAGAAGCCCGTGAACGTGACCGTCACGTCTTCCTTGGGGCCGCCGGCGCCGGTGGGCGTGGTGACCGAGGGTGCGGTCGCGGCGCCGTACGACGCGGCGATCGCGGCCGATGACGGGGGGTCTTCCGCGGCGGCGGTGCCTGCGCCGACTGCAGCACCCATGACGATCAGCGCGGGGAGACACAGGAAGAGCCGTGGGGTTCGCACGCCGGCGAGCCTACTGAGGCGTTCCGTCTGCTTCGGGGACCGTCTCCTGCGACGAGCGGTCATCGCTTCGACGCTTGGTCGGTGTACCCGTACTGGTAGGCCTCGGCGTCGGGGAGGTACTTGGCATCGGCGCGGTTCAACACGATGCCGAGCACCGGTGCGTCGACCTGCTCGAGGGCGTCGAGCGCCTTGCGGACCTGAGGCGCGGAGGTGTGTCCGGCGTGCAGCACCACGATCAGTCCGTCTGCGTGTTGTGACAGTGCGACGGCGTCGCTGACGGACAGCACCGGGGCCGAGTCGACGATGACGTAGTCGAATCGAGCCTTCAACTGCTCGATGAGACTGGCCATCTTCCGACCGGCGAGCATCTCGCTGGGGTTCGGCGGCACGCGGCCAGATGCGATGAGCGACAGGTGGGGGTCGATCGGGGTGAGCGTCATCTCGATCGATTCGCCGACGAGGTTGTTGGTGAGACCGTACGAGCCGTCGGTCGCGAAGACGCGATGGATGCGCGGCTTGCGAAGGTCGCCGTCGACGAGGACGACCGACGCTCCGGTCTGTGCGAGCACGACGGCCAGGTTGGTGGCGGTGGTCGTCTTGCCTTCGCCTGGCCCGGCGCTGGTGACCTGCACCACCTTCACGTCACGTTCGAGGCCGAGGAACTGCACGTTGGTGCGCAGGGTGCGATATGACTCCACGGAGTGCGCGTCGGGTCGACTCATCGAGATCGGCCGATGGTCAGGTGACGCATCGGACGGCACGATCGCCAGCACGGGCAGGTCGCGGCCGAGCTTGGTGAGGTCGTCAGGACCCGAGATCGAGTCGTCGAGGTAGTCGAGGAGGAAGGCGGCGCCGAGGCCGAGCAGCAGTCCGACCACCGCGGCCAGCATGGCGGTGCGCGTCGGGTTCGGTTCGACGGGGTCGATCGGCACGAAGGCCGGGCGGACGATCTGGACGCCACCGGTCTCGAGCGCTGCGTCGACCTGGATCTGTGAGAGCGTTTGTTTGAAGCCCGCTTGCTGGTCGATGAGCACACGCCGATCGGCTTCGCGACGGGTGTCGTCGTCGGTGTCGGTCTCGGCCATGGCGTCGTCGATCGCGTCGATCTGGGCCTGCAGCTGCTCCACCGTGGTCTGCAGCTCGGCGGCAGCTGCGTCGAGCGAGCTCACCGCCCGTTCCTTGGCCACCTCGGCGAACGCTGCCATGTAGGTGTCGACCAGCTGGGCCGCGAATGCCGGCTCGCTACTCCGGACCGACACGCGGACGAGATCGTTGACGTTGGACGCCGCGCCGCTGGGGCCCGGCGGGAATGCGGTGATGCCGAGCATGGTGCGCGCCCGGTCGTACACCTCGCGGCTCTGGAGCACCGAGATCTGGTTCTGGATCTTGCGGTCGGGGTCGACGTAGGTGCCCGAGCCGCTGCCGAACAGGGTGTCGCGCGACGAGGTGTCGACGAGGACGTCGCCGCTGCTCTGGTAGACGGGGTCTTGGAGCGCGGTGAGCCCGACGGCGGGCCCCACCGTGAACACGATCGCCGCAACCACCAGCCACTTCCGGCGAAGCACCACACGCCAGTAGTCGCGCAGCGTCATCTCTGGGCGCTCGACATCAACCATGAAGTCGACAAGGGTACTTGAAGTTGCCACTGAGAGCGAGGTCGCCCCCACGCGAGGCATCGATCTTCGGCCGGGAGGGCGCGAAAACGGTCAGTGAGCGGCGGGTCAGGCGGTGCCGAGCAGCGGGCTGGCGTCGATGTCGCCACAGTCGCTCCGGCCGTGACGGAAGTAGTCGTCTCGTCCGGAGTCGAGCATCAGGTTGTTCCAATCACGCGGGAGCGGACCCTGGTAGATGACGTCTCGGGGATCGTCGTTGACGTGGCCGCTGTTGTGATGCGGTGCGCACGCCTCGACGGCGCCGAGGAGGTGGGTGAGCTCGTGGCCGAGCAGGTAGCTCATGCCTCCGGGCCAGACGGATGACGCCGACGGGGCGATCGCGCAGTTGTCGATCGGGATGATGAGGGCGGACCCGAACATCGCTCCGCAATAGCCCTGGCCTCCGCTGCCTTCGTAGATCATCGCCAGCGCGGTGCCGCGGCCACCGTTGCTCATCTGGTCGCGAACGGCGCGTTCGAGCGTGAACTCGGCCGCCGGATCGACGGCGATCTGTGCCGCCGTGTAGGGCACGGTGATCGTGATGACCGAGATCTGGCCGCCGGTCTTGACGAAGACGGGGTGCTCACCGCCGGTCTGGCCGTCGAACCAGGTGTTCACGACCGCGGCCTCGTGGGCGATCGCCGGCAGCCGTCCGGCGACCGGCGCACCGTCGGACGGCAGCACGTAGACGGCCTGCACGGAGGTGAGCGGGACGGGCGGTTCGACGGCCGAGAACCAGCCCACCACGTCGATCACGACGTGCGTGTCGGACGAGACGAACACCGAGACGGCGCCGTCGGCACCGACCTTGGCGATGACCTCGTTCGCCACCACCTGTCCGGCCGAGTGGTTCACGCTCGACGCGGTGGGCCGACCGGTGCCGGCGGGGTGGACGGTCACGAAGCCGGAGGCGGTTCCCGGATTCACCACGGTGACGTTGAGCACGACGCTGTCGACCAGACGAGCGGGGACGTTCGCGCGGCCCATCACGGTCAGGTCGATCGTGGTGCCACCGCGGCGTACCCCACCAGCGGCGAACAGGCCGTCGATCGTGGTCTCCCCCGGTCGCGTGTCCATGAGTCGAGCCGGGTTGGCGCTCACCACGCCGGGCGCAGCCGTGGCATAGAAGTAGCCGACGACATCGATCACCACGTGGGTCTCCGACGACACGTACACGCTCACTCGGTTGTTCGCACCGACCCCGGCGATGACTTCGTTGGCCACCACCTTGCCGGCCGCGTAGTTGAGGCTGGATGCCAATGGTCGTGGTGCACCGGCGGGTGAGATGGTGACGAACCCCGCGCCGGGCCGATTCTCGTTGACGACCGTGACGTTCATCACGACCGCGGCCACGCCGGCGGGCACCGCACCGCGCCCGGCCACCTGCAGGTCGATCGCCTGGCCGCTGCGAACGGCCCCCGAGCGCGCGTACTGGGCGTCGAAGGTGGTGCCGTCGGCCCGGGTATCCATCACGCGGGTGGGCGTGAGCGGGAACACGCTCGACGAGGCCCACGGGAACCAGCCGACGACATCGACGACCAGGTGGGTGCTCGCCTGGGTGTACAGCTCGATGGTGCCGCCCTGACCCACCTGGGCGACGATCTCGTTGGCGACCACGGCGCCGGGCGCGTAGTTCACGCTGGAGGCGTTGGGGCGGCTCACGCCGGTGGGGTACACGGTGACGAAGCCCTGGCCGGACCGACCCGAGTTGTCGACGGTGATGTTGACCACCACTGCTGCGACATCGGTGGTGGGGACACCACCGCGACCCAAGACGGTCAAGGAGCGGGCGACGCCGGCGGGGGTGAGGCCGTCACCGGCGAACCTGGCATCGATGGTGGTGCCGTCGGCTCGAGTGTCCATCAGCCGCGCCGGCTGCAGCGAGACGAGCCCGGTAGGCAGTGGTGCGGGGGCGCCCGTCGCCTCCGGCACCGTCACGACCAGGGTGCTGGCGAGCGCGAGGAGAGCGACGAGTACACCCCGGAGCGATCGAACACCAGCGCGCACCCGGAGCACGCCGGCGCGTTCGACGATGACCATGCAGACGCCACCTTCCGGGGAGGGATCGGAACACGGGATTGTGGCACCCGGACTGCGGCGGCCGACGGACTCCGTGAGTGTCTTTCCCATTCCTTGACGATCCGCTCAGTCGAGACGACGGAGGGTACGAGCACTATTCGTGATGGGCGTCGCGAAGCGGAGAGTGCGATTACGGTCGGGACGTGCCGACCGATGCGAAACAGTCCGGCTCGCCGCCAGGTCGTCGGCACATCGTGACGTGGTTCTACGAACAAGGCGTCGATGAGGGCGGGAGCTACGCCCAAGTACCGGGCACCTCGAGCTCGGAGGCGTTCCGCGACGTTTACCGTCGCTGTCTTCCGACCTTCTTCCTGACGGCTCGGCTGGCAAACCCCACGGCCCAGCTCATCCTCTACACGAACCGTGAGCTCAGTCAGGCCACTGCTGTAGCCAGACTTCTGAGGTCGCAGCTCGATGAAGCTGGAGTCGACGTGAGGGTGCTGCCGTACATCAGCACCCCACCATCCGGATGGTTCGACGCCTGGCGAAATCAGTTCTACGTGTTGGACGTTCTCAACCACCTCGCAACCACGAAGCGCTCGGATAGCGATGCCTTCGTCATTCTGGACAGCGATGTTGTGTGGACAGGCGCGCCGGCTGAACCCCTTTGGCAAGCGATCGACGACGTCGGCTGCCTGTCATACGATCTCGGATTCCCGCTGGCAACCACCGAGAATGGCCTGACGGCGTACGAACTTTCCGCCATCGGTTCGGTGCTCACCGGTCTGCAGCTTCCGCCGGTCAGCTACCAAGGCGGCGAGATCCAAGCGCTTCGCGGCGACATGCTCGATCGTGTCTCACAACTCAGTTCACAACTCTGGCAGTTGACCCACGAAATGTTCGCCCGCGACGAGAAGCCGATTCGGGAAGAGGCACACCTCTTGTCGATCGTGTACGCAACCCTGAGCGTTGCTGCCGGGTCAGCGAATCCGTTCATCAAGCGGTGCTGGACACAAACACGTACCTACGTCAATCTCACTGGCGACGAGACAACACTCGTTCTGTGGCACACGCCGTCGGAGAAGCGATTCGGTCTGAAGACGATCTATCGAGACCTCGTGGCTGGGCGCGGGGAACTCCAGGACGCTGGTTCAGGCCCGCTGCTGACTCGCTACTTGTCCCGGCGGCTCGGCGTCCCGACATCGCCTCTCGGCAAGAGGATTCGGGATGACTCCTACCGACTGCTGGAGCTCGCCGCGCAATTCGGTCGCAGGACACGCCGTTAGTCACGGCGACGATCGAACCGATCGCGAAACGTTCGTACTGAGGCACGCAGTTTCGTGCGAATGCCGTACTGGCGAAGTCGCTGAGAAATGACGCCTGTGATCGGGACGAGGCATCGATCGGCGTACACGTCTGGGTGGACGACGCGAGGTGGGCTCACAGGTGCAGGCAAGTTTGCCGCCCGCGGACCCTTGGCGAAGATCATGATGTTCTGCCGGTAGTACGCGGCAATGTCACCTTCCCCCCAGGTGCGCCACCGCAACTCGTCGAAGTAGCTGAAACCGCGCTGTTCGAACAGACCGCTCCAGTAGTCCTGCCACTGACAATTCACATGGTTGAGGCCGAACTGGCCGGGAATCGCCGCCGAGAACACCACCCGATCACTGTGACGGCACAGGCTCTCCACGAATCGGTCTGCGGCCGCCGGCGACAGGTGCTCTGCGACCTCGAGCGACACCACGAGATCGAAGGTGCGATTGAGGTCGAATCCCTCTTCGAGTTCGACGCGACGAAATTGCTCACCACGAATTCGGAGCTGAGCCGTGTCCGCGAAGCCGCCGTCGACACCAATGATGTCGTCGACCCCGTGGCGAACGAATTCCGCCAACCAGGTGCCAGTGCCGCAGCCGACATCCAGGACCGAACTCGGATGGAACAGGTCGATGATCATTGGCACGACCTTGGCCGCCGATCGAGCCGAGTCGTCGGTCAGCGCGTTGTAGAAGCCCTCGTCATAGACCCGTGTACCCATGATCGCCCTTCTCCTCAGCCTTGCTCGCCCGGATTGGGCTGAGAGCGCGATTGTTGAGGAAACCCAGAACAAACCTTACGTGACAACTCGTAGTGCCGCCGGCTAGGCGTGCCGATGCCACAGTGACCTTCTTGACGGGTCGCTGATATGGCGGACACGAACGACATCATCCACTTGCTCCGGCGCACGGAGTTCACGGCACGGCCGGCGCGCGTCTCTGCGTTGAGTGCGATGACGCTCGAGGACGCGGTGGACGACGTGATGGACTTCTCACTGAACCCCGTCTTCCCGCCGCTGCCGGGCATGGACGTGAACGACATCGCGAACCGGTGGACGCAACGACCGTTTCTGCACGATTGGTGGCTCGAGGCGATGGCCCGACAGCCTCGGCCGTTTCACGAGAAGATGACCTTGTTCTGGCACGGTCACTTCACGACCGAGTGGGCACAGAGCGAACGCAACGACCTCATGATGCGCCAGAACCAGCTGTATCGGGATCACGCGTTGGGCGACTTCCGAGTGCTGACCCAATCGATGGCGATCGAGCCGGCGATGCTGCGATACCTGTCGAACGGCGGAAACATCAAGGGCGCTCCGAACGAGAACTTCGCACGGGAGCTCATGGAGCTGTTCACCTTGGGGGTGGGCAACTACACGGAAGACGACGTCCACGCGTCGGCGAGGGCCTGGACCGGCCACAACTACAACTGGGGCACCGACAACAGCTACGTGTTCTACCCCCAGCACCACGACAATGATGCGAAGACGTTCTTCGGTCAGACCCGGAACTGGGATGGCCCCGACATCATCGACGAGATCCTCCGTGACAACGCGGCCAAGCAGCTCGTGGCCGCGAAGTTCATCGCCACGAAACTGTGGGAATTCCTGGCGCATCCGCAGCCTCAGCCAGCACTCATCGACGAGCTGGCAGGCGTGTTCGTCGGCGCTGGCATGGAGCTGCGGCCGCTCGTGCGAGCGATCCTGCTGCACCCGGAGTTCTACAGCTCCCAGTCCAGACAAGGACTGCTTCGCTCGCCGGTGGAGTGGATCGTGGCCATCCTTGTCCACACCGGCCTGACGGCGACGACAACTCGTGCGTTCGACTGGTCGATCCTCATGGGTCAGCGCGTGTTCGATCCGCCGAACGTCGCCGGGTGGAAGAACAACGACTACTTCCTGTCGACTGCCGCCGTCAGTGCGCGGGCCACGTGGGCGCATCGGGTGGCCGACCTGATGCGGGCGAACGGAGGGTTCGACTCGTTGGGGTCGATGGCGTCGGGTGACGCCGTCGACTCGGTGGCCGACTTCTTCGGCATTGCGCCGCTGGCGGCGACGACGAGACAGGTGTTGATCGACGCGTACGACGCGGAGAAGACCGCCGTG
Organism: Actinomycetota bacterium; assembly: GCA_963169665.1. Classification (GTDB taxonomy): domain Bacteria; phylum Actinomycetota; class Acidimicrobiia; order Acidimicrobiales; family Ilumatobacteraceae; genus VFMC01. Next base: position 28,421 of record CAUJET010000071.1, read on the forward strand.
GGTGGCAGCGTCGCTCGCGCCATCACCAACCTGTTGACGCTGACGATGCTGACCGGGGAGATGAACGCGCCGTGCTAGACGATGTCTCCACCGAGGGTGCCCTGGCCTTGCTGTCGGTGTCGGAAGACGCCGACGAAGCGAGCGGCCCGCGCGGGTGGTCGCGCCGGCGTTTCCTGCAGGCGATTGGCGCCGGTCTGCTCGGCGGCGCAGCGATCGGGCCGGTCGCCGACGAACTGATGGGCGAGGCTCACGCGTGGGCAGCGCCGATCGGGCCGGATGACGGCGTGCTGGTGCTGGTCACCCTCTACGGCGGCTTCGACGGCCTGAACACCGTGGTGCCGTACACCAACGGCACGTACATGGGCCTCCGGGGCGGGCTGGCGGTGCCGGCGAATCAGGTGTTGGCGATCGACGGCAGCATCGGCCTGGCGCCTCAACTGCCCTACCTGAAGCAGCTCTACGACGCCGGTTCGGTGGCGATCGTGCAAGGGGTGGGCTATGCCAACCCCGACCTGTCGCACTTCACCTCGATGGCGATCTGGATGCACGGCAACATCCCGGGCGGCCCACCGATGAACGGCTGGGTCGGGCGCTGGTTGGACGGCCTGCCGGCCGACTCGGCTGACCTTGCCGCGGCCACGCTCGACCAGACCGTGCCGCTGCACCTGCGCGGCATCGTGCGCCGAGGCGTCGGCATCCCGCCTGACGGCAACATGTTCGGCGGTAGCGGAACTGCGGCTGACGGCAGGCTGTTCCATGGGCTGCGGTCGATGTCGGACAGTCCGTCGGGCAGGGGCACGTGGCACGACAAGTTCACTGCCACGATGGCCAGCCAGCTCGAGCTGGCGACCTTGGTGGCGCCGACCATGGCGCTGGCCACGCCGACCGGCGGCGAGCTCTGCAGGAAGCTGACGATCGCGGCTCGACTGCTGAACGCCGACCTGGGCCTGCGCGTCGTCGACGTGGGCGCGAACGGCTTCGACACCCACGAGAACCAGATGTCGGTGTTGAGCAGCAAACTGACCGACCTCGACGATGGGTTGCACTCGTTCTTCGACACGCTGTCACCGGCGATGCGCGACCGGGTGACGGTGGTGGTGATGTCGGAGTTCGGGCGGACCGTCGCCGCCAACGGCAGCGGCGGCACCGACCATGGCACCTCGAACCCGGTCTTCGTGATCGGCACCAATGTGCGCGGCGGTCTGCATGGGCAGATGCCGTCGCTCACCTCGTTGAACGGCACCGGACGCATGCACGCCCATGTCGACTTCCGGTCCGTCTACGGCAGCGTGATCGACGGCTGGATGGGCGGCGGCGCGAGCTCGGTGCTGAACGGTTCGTTCACCGATCTCGACCTGTTCGCCCGAGGCCCTGGCGCAACCGCGCCACCGGCGTCGACTCCGATCATCGTGGTGCCGCCGGTGCAGACGCCGGCGCCGACGTACGACCGGTCTGCGTTGGGTGGGTACTCCCCGCTCGAGCCGCAGCGCATCCTCGACACCCGAGACGGCACCGGTGGTCGAGGCCATCCGCTCGGGTCGGGCGAGTTGATGTCGGTGGCGCTCGCCGGCCGCTACGGCATTCCCGACGATGCCACCGCCGTCGTGGTCAACATCACGGCCATCAGACCGACCGAAGCGACGTACCTGCTGATGTGGAACGGCGAGGTGCCACGGCCAGAGGCGACGTCGGTGACGGCGCTGCCCGGCCGCGCCACCGCGGGCCTCACCGTCTGCCAATTGAACGACGTCGGCCAGGGTGTGCTCTACAACCACGCCGGTGACGTCGACCTCGTGTTCGACCTGGTCGGCTACTTCTCCCCCACCGCGCCGCTCCGCCTTGCATCGTGGACGACGCGACGGCTGATCGACACTCGTGACGTGAACTGGCCGATCGGCGAGGGACAAGTGCTCGAAGTGCCTGTGCGTGGGTGGGCGGGCGTCTCTGCGGGGGCCGAAGTCGCCATCGTCAACCTGACGATCACCGAGGCCACGAGGGACACGTTCTTGTCGGTGACGAGATCGATCGACGGCGCCCCCGAGGGGTCGACGATCAACACTCGCGCCGGCGACACCACCGCGAACCTCGCCTTCGTCGCGCTCGGTGAACGAGGCACGATCCGACTTCGCAATCACGCGGGCGACGTCCACATCGTGATCGACGTCCTCGGGTCGTTCGCCCCTGACGGGGACGGATGGTTCCGCCCACACCTGCCCTCGAGAGTGTTCGACTCGCGGGCGCCCGATACCGATCTCGCGAACGGCGCCAAGATCGAAATGGCATCACGCACGACCGACGGCATTGCTCAGTTGGCCACGGTCACCGCAGTGACCCCTTCGGTGGACAGTTACGTGAACGTCGCTCAGGCCGGTGACGGTGTGGGGAGTTCGAACGTGAATGTGGCAGCGCACGAGATCGCGACGAACCTGTTCCTCAGCGCCCAACGCACCGACACGGTCGAACTGCGCACGAATGCCGACCACGTGCATGTCGTCATCGATTCGCTGGGCGAGTTCGTGCATTCGGCCGACGCTGTCTGACCGTTACACCGAAACGTTCACATCGCCCACGATCCCCACGCACGACGCCCGAACTCCACCGGGGATGGAACCGACACCGGGGACGGAGCTGCGTCGCGACCCAGCACGTTCTGCATCGCTTCGGCGAGCGCTCCTGGTCGGTCCTCGAACGTGACTCCGAAGCCGTGCTCACGAGCGATCCGGCCGCATCGAGTGGACGCCGGAGCCACGAGCCACCGCCCGAACGCAGCCGTCGCAGTGACCACTCCGCTCGACATGCCGCCGTCGTACAACGCGACCACGCCGTTCGACCGTTCCAATACCCAGCGCAACTCGCCGGTCGACATGTAACGATCGATCACCACGACGTTGGCGATGTGGACCAACTGGGCATCAACTTGCGCACGTACACGTGCCGTCATCCGCCCTGCAACGACGAGCACCCGTTGAGCATCTGGTGGTATCGCGGCCCACGCATCGAGGACCTCGGGAAGACGCTTCCGGTCGTCGATGGCGCCCAGCATCGACATCACCCGGCAGTCGGTGGCGAGCGCTGCGAGTTCAGCCGGTCGCTCCGGCGTCTCGAGCGCCACCAGGTTCGGGTCGTCGAGACGCAGTCGCGACGATGCCAGGGGCCAAGGCCAGGTACGTCCGTGCCGGGTAGCGAGCGGATCCTCGAGCAGGCGAATCGCAACGGTTTGTCGGAAACAGCTCAGCACGACGATCGATGCCGTCTTGGTCAACCTTGCGACGGCGTTTCGGAGGCCGATGCCGAAGGTGCCAGGCGAGCGCATGACGATGAGCGAGAGTCGGCGCGGCAGCCGGCGCCGAAATTTGGCGACGACCACCGCAGGCAGGAAACGGTCCGCCTCCGGCAATACGATCGTGCCTGCGCTGGAACGCAACTGTTGGAGTTGCCGCATCAGCCCGTCGCGACTCGACAATGTGTCATCCAGGCGCACGTCGAACACGTCGGCATCGGCCAGGTCACGCAGCTGTACTGCATACTCGGACGACTCGAGCAGCTGCGAGGTGGTGATCAACACCGGCCTCACTTCAACGTGCTGCGCCGCCAGTACGAGACAGCGCACATAGGCAAGCCGGTGACCTCCAGGTCGCCATTCCACGATGACGGCAGCCGCCGATCGCTGTGCATTCCGCGAGGGTCTCATCACTTCCCGTCGACCTCGGAGGTGGCGTCCCGAGGGGGTCGCCGAGGTCGTGCAGGCACCGCGTCGCCGGAGGGCTCCGAGGCTCGCTGAGCCTCTAGTGTGAGCGGAAACATGACTGCCGACGGCACCTCCATCGAACCGGACGATAGCGATACCGTGCCCATCGCCGCTCAGAAGCCGGGCATCCGCGGGTTTGCGCGGGCCTCGATGGGAACGGCCGGCACGTTGGCGGGCATGGTCTTCGGGCAAGCGGCGAACGCCGTCGCCCTGATCTTCATCGCCCGCCGTACATCGTTGAGCGAATTCGGGGCGTTCATCGGCCTGTACGCCGCAGCGATCACCGTCGGCAATCTCATCGACTTCGGGTCGAGTGCTTTTTGGTCGCGCGAACTCGCTCGAGGCGTACCGACCGATGGGTACTGGCGGCGGCTTACGACGCGGACGTCGGTTGCATGCTTGCCGGTTGGGGCTTTCACGGTGGTCGCGATCGCAATCCTTCGCGACCAACTCCCGATCTGGTGCATCGTGGGCGTGTGCCTGCAGGCACTCACCATCGGGCTCGCCGGAGCGACGGGCGCAGCGGTGCGGGCCCTCGCCTCCCCGGCTCGCACCGAGTGGTTCATTGCGGCTGGAAACCTGATGCTTCTGGCGGCCGCGCTCGTCAGCACTGAACGAACCATTCTCAGCATTGCAGGGCTCGCCGCATGCGTGAGCTGGCTGCTCACGGCGTCACTCGGCTACTCGACGGTACGGGGACGAGTTCAGCCGTCACGCGCGCCCCGGCAACCGTTCGAGAATCCATGGAGAGGCAGCCGACACTTCGGCATCGCATCGCTCGCTGTCACGCTCGGCGGGTTCATCGTGCCTCTTGTCGGAGTCGTCGCCGGATCGGAGGCGGCCGCTTCGCTTGGCTCGGTCAGCCGCTGGTCGCAGCCGGTCACTCTGATTGCGGCTTCCTACGCGACGTTCATGGCCCCTCGCTTCGCCGCCGCGCGATCAGATCTCGATGCAGTCCGGCTGTTGCGGCTCGCGGCGCCAACGATCGGGCTGGGTCTGTTGATATCGCTCGGCCTCACTCTCGCAGCGCCAATCTTGGTGGACTCGCTGCTCGGAGACGACTACGGGCGCTCCGTACTGCTCCTGAGGTTGTATTGCCTTGCGGCGATTCCAGTGCTCATCGGACAGCCAACCGTGGCGCTCCTGCAGGCCCGCGGACAGGAACGAGCAGTGAGCCGTGCGTACGTGATCTTCAGCTCCGGCAGCGTTGCATTCTCCGTTGGGCTGGCCGCTGCGTACGGCGCTCCAGCCGTGCCCGCCGTTTCCCTGGCAGGCTCGGCACTCGTGGCCTGTTGGGCGCTCACCCGGGTGTTTCGAATTCTCAAGCCTGACGGCGATTTGATACCTCGGCGCTAGTGTCCTGTCAGCTTGATTCGGTTGGTAATTCGGTGTTGGTGAGGTCGGCGCAGTAGCGGCCGAGTCGTTCGAGGATTTCGTCGGCGGTCTTGTGCCAGATGAACGGTGTCGGGTTCTCGTTCCAGTGTTCGACCCATTCGACGATGTCGGCGGCGAGGGCGTTCACGGAGTCGTGGGCGGATCGTTGCAGTTTCTTGGTGGTGAGCGCGGAGAACCAGCGTTCGACGAGGTTCATCCATGACCCGTAGGTCGGGGTGAAATGGAAGTGGAATCGGCGGTGGCGAAGGAGCCATTTGTGGACCGCTGGGGTCTTGTGGGTCGACAGGTTGTCCAAGATGACGTGCACGTCCAGGTGGTCGGGGACTTCACGGTTGATCTTGTTCAAGAACTTGATGAACTGCGCGGAGGTGTGGTTCGGGCGCAGGTCGTGGATCACTTTCCCGGACGCGATGTCGAGCGCGGCGAACAGATCGATGGTGCCGTTGCGCCGGTAGTCATGCGAGCGTCGCTGGTTGGTGGTGGGCATCATCGGCAGCATCGGCGCTGTGCGGTTCAACGCTTGGATCTGTGGTTTCTCGTCGACGGCGAACACCGCTGCGTTGACGGGCGGGTTCATGTAGAGCCCGACGATGTCGCGGATCTTGGCGACCAGTTGCGGGTCGGGGGAGATCTTGAACTCGTCGATCTCCCACGGCTTCAACCCGAACGCCCGCCAAATCTCCGACACCGTCTGACGCGAGATCCCATGCCGTTCGGCCATCGAACGCGTCGACCAATGGGTTGCATCTTTGGGTGTTGTCTCGAGCGTGTCGATCACGATCTGCTCGACCACGTCATCGCCGATCGTCCGCTGCGCCCCGGGGCGGGGCTCATCGATCAATCCGTCGAGACGATGCTCACCGAATCGCTTGCGCCACTTCGATACCGTCGCAGGGTTGCAGCCCACCTTGGCGGCGATCTCTGCACCGGTCAGGGCCGGGTCCTCGCACAACAAGATGATCTTGCAGCGCATCGCCAAGTTCTGGGCGCTGGAGTGCCGGCGCGCCCAACTCTGCAGTTGTCGGCGTTCGGTGCCGGTGAGCGTGATCTCGACCGGTGGTCGTCCTCGTCTGGCCATGGCGATCCCTTCGATGCTGGTGGATACACCAGCGAGAACGCGACACGCACACGAAAATTCCCGAACTCAACAATTTCTTGGTGAAACAGGCTGACAGGACACTAGGAGCCTGCTGAGCAATTCCTGTGGTTGGTGCTCGCGTTCGGGGTGCGGATCGAAAAGAATGGTGGGGTGCAGGGCTCGTCGGATCCGAATCGTGAACTCCTCGACGCGCAGGCGTTGGTCGGTCATCTTGTGCCGGCGGGAACGGTGCATGCGTTCCTCGCGGAGCATCGCCAGCGGCTGTTCCCGGATGAGTTGTTCGCTGATCTGTTCAGCTCCGGCCGGGGTCGCCCGTCGGTGCCGGCTGAGGTGATCGCGACGGTCCTGGTGTTGCAGTCGCTTGAGGGGTTGTCGGATCGTGAAGCGCTGCAGGCGGTCCGCACGGATCTGCGCTGGAAAGTCGCCGCGGGACTCACGTTGGATGATGAGGGGTTCCATCCAACGGTGTTGACGTTGTGGCGCAACAAGCTCCGCCAGTCCGATCGTCCCGAGCGGATCTTCGACACCGTCCGCGACGTGATCGCAGCGACGGGTGTGTTGAACGGCAAGACCCGCCGCGCGCTCGACTCGACGTTGCTCGATGACGCGGTCGCGACTCAGGACACGGTGACGCAGCTGGTGTCGATGATCCGCCGCACCCGCAACGCGATCCCGACCGCCGCGGTCGTGGCGGTGTCGGCGCATGACTATGACTCGTCGGGCAAGCCGGCGTGCGCGTGGGATGACCCTGCCGCTCGTGAGGTGTTGGTGTCCGGGCTCGTGAACGACGCGTTGGCGATCCTCGCTGCGGTCGATGGTGTCGAGCTCGACGAGGACCAGCAGCGGTTGGTCGGGTTGCTCGCGTTGGTCGCCGGTCAAGACGTCGAAGAGGGTGATCAGCCTGGCAGTTGGCGGATCGCTCGCAAGGTCGCCCAGGAACGGGTGATCTCCACGGTCGATCCGGAGACACGGCACATGCACAAGTCCCGATCCGAGTATCGCGACGGGTTCAAAGCTCATCTCGCGGTCGAGCCCGACACCGGGCTGATCACCGGTGTCGACCTCACCGCGGCGAACGCACCCGACGGTGTCCACGGCGTCGCCTTGCTCGAGGGTGAACCCGGCGGGCTCGACGTGCTCGCCGACAGCGCCTATGGGACCGGTCCCGCCCGGGCGGCGCTCGACAGTGCTGGGCATCGAGCGATCATCAAGCCATGGCCACTCGCCCGGAACCCGCGCCTGGGCGACGATCAGTTCCACCGCGACGACTTCACCATCGATCACATCGGTCGGACCGTCACCTGTCCGAACGGGCACACCGTTCCGATCCCGCCCAAAGGCACCGCTGATTTCGGTTCACGATGCAACAGCTGCCCGCTCAGATCACGCTGCACCTCGAGCGCGACCGGGCGCATGTTCAACGTGACCGAGCACGACCGTTACCTCGCGGACGCCCGTCGACAATGGCGGGCCGGTGATGATTTCGGCGACTACCGGCAACACCGTCCGATGGTGGAGCGAACCATCGCCTGGCTCGTCGCGAACGGTCACCGCCGAGTCCGCTACCGCGGCATCGACCGCAACCGCCAAGCACTCACCATCCGAGCCGCCACCATCAACCTCCGACGACTCCTGAACCTCGGACTCCACTGGAACAACGGCTGGATCCTCGCCACCTGAAACGGGGACACCTACGCCGACATCGCCCCGCGCAGCACCGCTGAGACGGCATCACCGACAAGCACCACCACCGCCGCCACGACATTGCCCCAACAACCGCGTCGCCGAGCTTCCAGCGGAGTCAATTGCTCAGCAGGCTCCTAGCTGTACTCGGCTGTCAGTTGGTGAGGGGACTAGGGACTGCGTGACGATCTCGAGCGTCAGCTCGGGGCGGCATTTCCGTCTCGCAAGGGGCCATCACTGAACAAGCCGTCAGCTTGCGACAGCAGACGCAGGTTCAAGAAGTGCCGGGGTCTTGCGGCTGCCAAACATCGGCGACCTCAGAACGCTCTGACATCGCCGATGGTTGCGGCGAGGGTGGCCAACAACAAGATCGCGGAGCGAACTCTGTATTCGCCAGGCCCGTCGTCAATCCAACCGTCGGATGAGACGTGCAGGCACCCCGCCGTACAGCGCATTGGCTTCACAGGCGCCGCTCACCACCGAGCCGGCAGCTATCACGACCCCGTCGCCGATGGTCGTTCCGGGCAGGATGACGGATCGGGCGCCGATCCAGACGCCGTTCCCGATCGTGATCGGCTGGTTGTTGCCCTCGCCGGCGCGTTCGTCGGCGGGCCCGATCTGGTGCGAGCAGGTCACGAACATCACTTCGTAGCCGACGGCGCATCGATCGCCGAGGGTGGTCTTCTCACCGAGGTCGAAGAAGCAGCCGTAGTTGATGAAAGTGCGGTCGCCGAGCGTCAGTCCGCGCCATCCGCCCAGGAACACGCGGGGGCTGATGGCAGCCGACAGGCGCACCCGATGTCTGGTGGTTGCTCGAAGGACCGAGGCACGCAGCTGCCTTGGCAGCCAGACGCCACCGACGATGACGTTGAGCCAGAGGTCACGAAGGACCGGCCCGACTTGCATCCAGATTCGTTTCACGGCCGACATTCTGTCCGTAGATGGAATGATTCGGTCCCCGCCGTTGTCAGGGGATGCCCCGCATGCCCCCCAGGTACGTCTCGGCCGATTGGCGGTCACCAACTTCCTCGCCGAGTACACCTAGAGCGAGGCATAGGCATCGGCGTATGCCCGCGCAGCAGAACGCCAGGAAAACGCTTGCGTCCGCTCTTCGCCTACACGGCGCAACCGATCGCGCTCCTCCGGAGTCCGCGAGAGTTCTTCGATCGCGGACGCCAACTGGGCGGGCGACCTCGGATCGAACAGCCGAGCAGCAGATCCGGCGACCTCCCGATGCGCTTCGATGTCGCTGCAGAGCACAGGCACTCCTGCCGACATCGCCTCGAGCACGGGGAGCCCGAACCCTTCAGCGAACGACGTCGATACGAAGAGGTCGGACACCCTGTACTCCGCGTTGAGCTGTTGGTCGTCGAGCGACACCTGCCGGACTTCGATGGCAGGCGCAGCCAGCGCGATCAACCGCTGCTCGTTCAAGCTGAAGGCCCCTCCGCCCACGCAGGTGAGCACGGTGGCGGCCTCCAGGTTGACCTTGCTGAGCGAGTCCAGCAACGTCACGAAGTTCTTGTAGCCACCTCGTTGGCCGACGTAGAGCATTCGAAACGTACCGTCATCGCGTTGCACGGCGTCCGCCTCATGAGCGACCGGATCAACACCCCAAGGGCACACGACGACACGCGCGTGTGGCACACCGACTCGCGCCAGTTGATCCGCTGCAGCGTGCGAAACGGCGATCACAAGATCTGCTTTGGCCACCAGCCTCAGCTTGTTCAGGTGAGATGCGGGATCGACCTCGAACTCGGGAAACTCGGGGATCATGTCATGCACGGTGACGACGACCGGCCGCCGGCCACATGCCTTCTCGACGGCGCTGCTGTAGAAGGTCCCGTGAATGGGCACCGACGTACGCCGCCACAGGACCGACGAGTAGGGGAAGTTGAGCGCTTCGACGACCCGACGGTGGTCCAAGACCGACCCGGGCGTCACTCGGCGGACGCGTGTTTCGAGTGGACGGAGATGGCTGTTGCGATGCCACTTGAACGACAGCCGGACACGCACGCCGAACTCTGAAGATCGCTCGAATTCTTCGAAGAGACGGGCGAACCCTCGCGAAATGCCCCCTACTCGCTGACGACCGAATATCTGCCCGTCGAACTCAACATCCATCGAAGCAGTTCTACCTCCCCTGGTTCGCGGTCATGTGCCAGGCTGCGCAGTGAGAGCGGCTGTCCTCGTATTCAGACCGGGATGAACCCCTTGGTGTCACTACTTGATGAAGCGAACACACATATCGAATCCGGGGGATATCGACGACTGGGCCTTGCGGCACCGCCGTGGGACCTTCGCGAGCTCGGCTTCGACGTTGTAAGGCATGGTCAGGAGTCCTCAACAGAGGGCAACGATCGAGCGCTGCTGGCTGCACACACAGACGCGGCATGCCTGAGACTTGCTCCCCCGTTGTGATCCGACGGGCAAAGCCGCGTCCATCGGGCGACCTTCGACTATCGGGTTCCATCTGCTGGCGAAGAACCCGCTACGTCGCGTTGGCCCGGCGCGCGGAGGCACCGGTTCTTCCGTGCTCATCAGGGCCAGGACTAGGGTCGCCATCCCACTCAGAGAGTCCGCTCAGCGCGAACGCGAACAGCACCCACGAGTAGAGCATCGGCGGTTGGGAGAACAGCACCGTGAGCGTCACGACGGCCACGGCTGGAGCAACTCGGCCTCCTGCGGGGCCACGCAACGGGGCTGCGTACAACCACAAACCGAGCACAAGGATCGGCAACCCGAGCGCCACCGTCGACTGGACGAGGTTGATACCCAGAGATCCGCCTTGCCCGAACGGACGCGAGATCCACGTTGCAGCGAGTTCGCCCAAGGAGGCACCACCCAAACGTTGGTCGAACGACTCCGGATTCGCCGCCCGCTTCGCAGCCAGAAGACCGTCAGGCCGTGTGGCGACAGCAAGGGCGATCGCCATGACCCCTCCGAATGCGATGTAGTGCACGGCCGAGAATCGACGACCGGTACCCAACCAACGAACTCCGAGAAATCCCCCGAGTGCGACGACGTAGAGGCCGAGTCCAGCGACAGATTGGGACAGAAGGATCGCTGCCAGCAATGGGATCTGTATGGAGCCCACCCAACGGCGACTGATCACCATCGAGACCGCTGCCACGATCGCAGCAAAGGATGCGAACACACCCGGCTCTCCGAAGGGGCCCGTTAGGCGGTCGGAGAACACCTTGAACACTCCTCCGGACCCAACGGTCACGGACCCCAGCACCGACAGCGAATACTCCCACCCCCTGCGGCCAGAGACGTCCGAGACGATCACCCGCGTCGGGAGCCCTAATTGTTGAGAGACCACGAGGGCCAGAACTTGGTGGGCCGCGAGCAACGAACAGACCCGTACGAAGGCCTCAGCTGCGCCCCGCCGGCGTCCCAGGCCGAGGCCAGCGGCCGCCACGAGCGGCGTCACCACAAGCCCAGAGATCAGCGACCCATCGATCGAGATGGCCCGCGCACCCAGGACGACGTACAGCTGCACAAGAATCAAGGCGAGGGCCTGACGCCCAGGAGGCGCACCACGGAGCTCGTCTCGGAAGACGAAGAGCACAAGCACAGCCAACAGACCCGCCCCGACGGGCCCGAGCGTCTCCCCCGCGATGCCTGGTCGGAGGCTCATCAGAGCCAGGAGGACGACCACTGCAATCAGGTTGTTGCTCACCCGACGGTTGGCCCACGTGAGCATCGAGCAGCTCACGAAGACGATACAGATCACTACAAGCTGGAAGCTCGCCATCGAAACCTCATCGGCTGCGCTCGAGTACGAGGGTGGATGAACCGCAGCAAGTACGCCACTAGTCGGCCAGCAGCATCTCACGAAGGGTAGCAAGCTGATCTGCGGCCTGGGTCGAGAGATGCTCCCACTGCGATCGGGCCATCTCGAGAAGTCCTGACCTGAACCCTGGGTCGTCCGTTCGTTCGATGATCGACCGCAGGCAGCCGTTCCACTCGGCCAGCGAGGCAACGAACTCAGACAGGTGAGGCTTCAGCATGTCCTCGAGGCAGCCAACGTCGCTGACGAGTACTGGAACACCCGCGGCCAGGGATTCGAGTACCACCAAGGGCGCTGCCTCGTTCACGTACTTGCTCGGGAACAAGAAGATGTCGATCGACGACAAGTACTCCCACACGCCCGCTCTGTCGGTGGGCGCCACGACGTCGAAGCGATCTCCGTACCGCGTTGCCGCACTTCGGAGCATGGCGACCTCGCGCTGTCCCGTCGGCGACCCGTAGACCGACAACGAGACGTCACAACCCTCGAGCGCGAGCGACGCGAGCACAACGTCAAGACCCTTCTCGACCGAGAGATTCGACAAGTGTCCGAGCTGCATCCGCCCGGCACCAGGAGGCTTCTTGATTCCCCCCTGCGGCGCATCGACGAAGGCAGCGTTGCCGACGACTCTGAGCTTGTCGGCGGTCACGCCATACATCGAGCCGAACCGTTGGGACATGCAGTCGCACAACAGCACATGGACCGCCGATCGATACACGGTGCCGACCAACACCTGCCAAACGACGGAACGGCGGTTGAGGTACGCGAAGGAATGGTGATGGACGACCAAGCGATCGCGTCGCCGCTTCGTGAGTGCGACCACGAGCCCTTCAGCGATCACACCCAGGCCGCCAGAGCTGCCGACGTACACCGTCTTGCTCGGACCGCTCCGGAGCCTCAGCGCGCAGGCGAGGGCGCGAACCACCCGAGTGGCCACGGCTACGCGATATCGGACACCGCTCCCGAGGGTTGGGGTATTGCGGCTCACCCATTCGACGTCGTGGCCACGTTCCTCGACGATCTCAGCTACTCGCCTCGACACCATCGCTTGACCATGCACAGGTGGCATCGACGGCGCCACCACCACCACGCGTCGAACGATCGGCGGGTTGTCCAGATTCTCGCTCGGCGACATCGCAGGAAACTATCCCCTGGGGCGCGATGTACCCTCCACGGCCATGTGCTCCTCTTCCCTGGCGGAAAGCGGATGAAGGTCGCCGTTCTCTGGAAGGTGTGGAACGACTACTTGGAGGCTTCGCTCGACGAGCTTGCTCGGCACGGGCATCAAGTGTTGCTCTGCGAGACAACGCCGCGGGGCCTCCTCGACGATGAGTTGAGCAGGTATGCACCTGTGGTCCGTTGCCGGTTGTCCGGTGATTCCGGCGCGGCCGGCGTTGCTGACGAACTCGAACGGTTCGGCCCCGACATCATGCTGATCTGCAGCTGGGATGTCGCGGCGTATCGGTCGATCGCCCGCTCGTGGCGCCACCGGGCGGTTCGGCTGGTGTACATGGACAACCAATGGCTGTCAACGCCACGACAGTGGCTCGGCGTGATCACTGCGCCGCTGCGCCTCTGGCCCTCGTACGACGGCGCCTTCGTTACCGGAGGCCGACAGGCCGCATTTGCGAAGCGCCTCGGGTTCGCCGGCCCCCGCCATCAAAAGGGCAGTATCACTGCGGACACACGGAAGTTCGCCGGCACCCCGAAGCGGCAGGGGTTCATCTTCGTTGGGCGGCTCGTCGACGTGAAAGCGCTCGACGTCCTTGCGGCTGGATACCTCGCATACCGCAGTGCGGTCGAAGCGCCGTGGGAGCTCTCTGTCTGCGGGGCAGGTCCAATGGCGTCACACGTGCAGGGCCTTCCAGGTGTCCACATGGTCGGTTTCGTGCACCCGTCTCGGTTGCCCGACACGCTCGGCGCTGCGTCTTGTCTGGTACTGCCGAGCCGCTTCGAACAATATGGCGTCGTCGTCCACGAAGCGACGTCCATGGGGCTGCATGTCATCGCATCCGAGGCGGTCGGCGCCGCCGATGATTTCGTTCGAGACGGTGTCAACGGGAGGGTGGTCCGCACGGATGACGCCGCAGCGCTGGCGGACGCGATGCTCTGGATGCACCAGCGGACTGCGGCGCAGTTGGTCGAAGGGCAGCTGGTCTCGCAACAGCTTGCCGCCCTCCGGAGCCCTGCGACGTGGGTTCGCGACCTGCTCTTCCTCGCAGACCGATTCGACACGCAACGAGGCCTTCTTCGAGCCGCCGTCCGCCGAGGGTGACCAGCGCTCCGCAGGGAGCCGGCGCATGGATGAGGGGGCCGCCCCGGGCCGATGCGACGACAGGAGTACCCTCAATTGGGTGGATGGAACTCGGCGCCGACGACGCCAACCACCGTGCGTCGACACTCGTCCAGTGCTGCTCGTGCAGACGGCGCTTCCCCCGTACCGACAAGCGTTCTGTCGGGAGCTGGCGACGAGCTTCGGCAGGTCGCTCCGCATTGCAGCCGGCACCGACTACTTCGATCAGTCCATTCGCACGCTGGACGAGACCGGCCTCATCGATGTGAATCTGAGGAATCACTTCGTGCTCGGGCGTCGGCTGCTGATCCAACTCGGCCACGCCGAAGCCTCCATCCCTCGATACGAGATCCGGGAGCTGAACCCACGAATCATCACAGCGTGGCTCGGGCTGATCCGGTCACGACTCGCTGGTCGCCGAGTTCTTCTCTGGGGGCACTTCCAAGGCCGCCGCGTCGGGGAGGTCCATCCACGCTTCATCCGTCGCCTCATGGTGACGCTGTCGGACGGCGTGATCGCCTACACCTTCGAAGACGCCGAACGATTCCGGCGTTCGTTCCCCCGCAAGCGCGTCACGGTTGCTCCGAACGCCACCGAACTCAGCACCGAGTCAGCCCTCATCGAGGGCACGCCCCGCAGCTACTTCTTGTACGTCGGCCGGTTGGTCGACGACAAGCGCGTCGACACGTTGATCGAGGGATTCCACGCCGCCATCGCCGAGGGTCTACTTCCCGACCACGTACGGCTCGTCATCGTCGGCCACGGCCCTGCGGTACCCACCGTGACCGAGCTCGTCGACCGACTCGATCTCGCCGACCGCGTCGAACTGCGGCCGGCCGCCTATGGCTCAGCAGCGCTGAACGATCTCTACGCGGGAGCGATCGCCGGCGTGTGCGCCGGCTACGCCGGCTTGAACGTCACCCAGAGCCTCAGCCGAGGCGTCCCGTTCATCACCATCGCCAATCTGAACCACTCGCCCGAGATCAGCGTGGGCACGGTCGATCGCAGCCTGTTCCTTGCGGCCAGCGCCCAGAGCGGTGCCCTGGCTTCCACGCTCGGCCACGTGCACCGCCTCGTTGCCGACGGCGAGATCGACCATGCTGCGATTCGCGACGAAACGGTCAGCCGCTATTCCGTGGAGGCGATGGTCGCCGGGTTCATCGCGGCCACCAGCTGACCCGCCGGCGACCACGGGCACACCGAGCTCAGCGCACCAACGAGCCGACGAAGCTCACGTACCGCTCAGCGGCCAGTTCACGACTGGTCTCGGGGGCGTACAGCGATGCAGCATCCACGAGCTGCCGGCCCAACGCTGGATTGGCGCGCAACGTGCGTACGCCCTGGAGCAACCCCTGCACGTCGCCGGGCTCCACCAGATGGGCGAACGGGGTTCGCGTCAGCGCCCGGTGGGTGACGCTGCCCGATTGCGTGGCGGCCAACACCGGTCGGCGACCCACCACGTACGACGTGAGCTTGCTGGGGAAGCAGAACTCGCGCACCCCCGGATTCTCATGCAGCAACAACACGTCGGCGGCTGCCAACGCGTACGGGTAGTCGTCGTCGCACAACGGGTCGACGAAGGTGACGTTGTCGAGCCCCGCGGCGCGCTGTTCGAGCAGCCGACGTTGATTTCCATCGCCCACGAAGACCCACTGCACGCCGTCGCCCGCGTCGAACGACATGCGTGCGGCGTCGATCACATGATGCAGGCCCTGCTTGGCACCCATGTTGCCGGTGTGCACCACCATGAACCGGTCGTCGCGCCAGCCGAGACGACGCCGAGCCTCAGCGGCGGTCGCCTGCACCGGGGAGATGTGGGTGAAGTTCGGCACGTGGGCGATGCGGTCTTCATCCACGCCCATGTCGATCAACGGTTTGACGAACTCGCGGGAGATCACCCCGACGCGGTCTGCACCGACCAGCAGGCGTCGTTCGGCGCTGCTGATCGCGCCACCGACACGCGAACCCGCGCCGGTCTGTTCGGCTGCGCCGCCAGTGATGTCCTGCAACACCACGCCCAGCGGGCGCCCACGACGCCCGGCGGCTGCGGCACCCAAGCCGGCCAAGGAGGGCGTGACGGCCACGATCACATCAGCTTTCGAGCGGAGCACCGACGGCGTCGCATGGGCGAGGAACGACGACTCCATCAGCGCCCGCCCGCGGAGCGACGCCTGCTTCGGCACGAAGTGACGCCGCCGACTCACACGCAGCCCGTCCGCGGTCTCGTCGTGCCGGAGGAGATGGTCGTACGGCGCCTGCGTCTTCCACATCGGGTAGTGCGGCACCCCGGTCACCACTCGCACATCGGCACCAGCGGCGCCGAGCGCCTGTGCCAACGCACCGTTGTAGGGCGCGATACCGGTGGGCTCCGGCGGGAAGTTGATGCCCACGACCAGCACCGACACGCCTGCCAACGACGGGACAGATGCGCTCTGCATGATCGGCAGGGGCCGGGCGCCTACCTGTGAGGTCGGTCGTCGCTGTTCGAACGCTGCCGTCATCAACTGCTGCCTCCCTTCCGTGCGAGGATCTGAGAACACCAGTCATTGTTCCACCCCCCGCAACCAGAGGGGTCACTCATCGACCAAGATCTTCGAGAGTTCACACTCCAACCGCTGGGCTCGTTCGTTTCACTTCGCCCGCGTCGCCGCGCGGCCCGCCCCGGCGATCCGAGCCAGATTCCCGGTCCGAGAGAGGCCTTGCTCGTCGAGGAACGCTTGCTGGGGCCACACCGTCTCCACGATCCGACGGCCACGCTGTGGGCCTAAGAACGCGTTCGCCACGCGCATCCGTTCCTCTCGTCCGTGCACCCACCGGTAGAACTCGAAGCGCGACCGAGCGAGCGCGTGCTGACGCACATACGCCCCCCATGGCGCCGGCAGCGGAGTCCACTCGCCCACACGCATCAGTGCCCACACGAACAGATGCCGCACCGCCGGCCGCTCGGTGAGCCGCTCGAACTGGGGGTCGTCCGGTGACACGCGCCGGCACAACAGCGCCACATCGGGCACGCTCGACATCTTCCATCCAGCACTGCTGACGTGCAGCGCCGCGTGCACCAGCATCGCCGGCTCCGACAGTGCCGGCACCGAACGGCCGTCGATCTCGATCATCTGCGGCGCCTCGAAGAGCACGTCATTGTCCAACCGGCTCGACACCAACGACCCTTGCACACCGAAGTGCACGTCGATCTCGA
>CAUJET010000072.1 GCA_963169665.1 Actinomycetota bacterium
GCGGGTTGTGGTTGCTGTCCACCATGCGGCCAGCCATCGGGCGGGTCGCATCATCGATGTGGATGATCGTGCTCGGCCTCGGCATCGGCGCAACCCTGTCGGTGCTCACCATCGCAGTGCAGAACGCCGTCGAGACGCGCGCCCTCGGCGCCGGCACCGCGTCGGTCAACTTCTTTCGCACCCTCGGTTCCACTATCGGTGTCGCCGTGTTCGGCACCATCCTCACCAGCCGCCTCGACACCGAGCTCACCGACCGGCTCGTCGGTGTCGACCTGCCCCCCGGTGTCACCGGCGACACCCTCGCTCGCAGCCCGCGAGCCATCGCTGCGCTCCCCGAGCCCCTCCACAGCGCAGCGGCCGGTGCACTGTCGGCATCGATCACCACCGTGTTCGCCGCGGCCGCCATGGTCATGGTCGGCGCGTTCGTGATCTCGATCCGAATGCGCGAGCTCCCGCTGCGTGACCTGGCCGCGATGACATCCCAGCCACCGATCGTCGAGCCCGCATGAGCTACCGCCAATCCAACGTCGTCACCGGCCACCATGGGGTCGACCTCGTCGCCGACCTCTATCCACAGTCATCCACCGAGAAGCCGTCGGTGATCCTGCTCCACGGTGGCGGACAGAACCGCCACGCCTGGGCCAAGACGGCCCGCACCATCCACGCCGCCGGCCACCACGTCGTGGCCTACGACGCCCGCGGCCACGGCGACAGCAGCTGGGATCCCGCCGGGCGGTACGAGACCGAAGACCTCGCCTACGACCTGCTCGCCGTCCGCGAACGATATTGCGGTCGCCGCCCCGCGGTCGCTGTCGGTGCATCCATCGGTGGCATGACGACCCTCATCGCCCACCGCATCGCCCCTCCCCGCCTGTGGGCCGGGGTCGTGCTCGTCGACGTCACCCCCCGCATGGAAATCGACGGGGCCCGACGAGTCGTGCAATTCATGTCCGCGCACCCTGACGGATTCGCCACCCTGCACGACGCCGGCGACGTGATCGCCGCCTACAACCCCCACCGGCCCCGACCCGACAGCGTCGACGGACTCACCAAGGTACTCCGCCAACGCGACGACGGCCGCTGGGTGTGGCGCTGGGACCCCGCGTTCATCACCACGAAACTCGATGTCATGCACGCTGACCCCGCCAACAGCGAGCAACGCTTCCGACAGATGGCCGACCACCTCCTCGACGGGGCCCGCCGCATCACCGCCCCGACACTCCTCGTCCGAGGCGCAATGTCGGACCTGGTCAGCCCCGACACCGTCAACGAGTTCCTCACCGCCGTCCCCCACGCCGAAGCCGTCGACGTGTCCAACACAGGACACATGGTCGCCGGCGACGACAACGACGCGTTCACCACCGCCGTTCTCACCTTCCTCGAACGCATCCCACCGATCCCCCAACCCAGACAGGCCCCCGACCAGTGACCCACCACCTGCCCGACGACGCCGTGCTCCTCGACCCAGTCGATCCGCACACCGACGACGAAGCCGTCGCCGACGCCCGACAGCGACGCCTCATCCTGATCACGATGTGCGTCTCGCTGATCGCCGTGATCGCTTCCTCGTCCGGGCTCAACGTCGCACAACAGGCACTCGCTGCCGACATCGGTGCATCACAAAGCCAACTGTTGTGGATCATCAACGGCTACACCCTCGCCCTCGCCGCACTACTCATGCCGATCGGCGCGATCGGTGACCGCTGGGGCCGCAAACCCGTCCTCGTCAGCGGCCTCGTACTGTTCGCCGCCACCAACCTCGCCTCCGCGTTCGTGAACAGCCCCGAACCACTCATCGGACTCCGCCTCCTCGCCGGCATCGCCGCCGCGATGATCATGCCCGTCACCCTGTCGGTCATCACCACCAGCTTCCCCGCCCACGAACGCGCCAAAGCGATCGGCACCTGGGCAGGAGTCGCCGGCGCTGGCGGCATCCTCGGACTCTTCGCCTCCGCAGCGATCATCGACAATGCGACCTGGCCCTGGGTGTTCTCCGTCCCCGTCATCCTCGCCGCCGTCTCGCTCATCGCGACGCTGTTCGTCGTCCCCCACTCACGCGAGCACATTGACACCGGCTTCGACATCGCCGGTGCAGTCCTGTCCGCGCTGGCCGTCGGTGGCCTCGTTCTCGCCGTCCAGGAAGGCCCCGAACGCGGCTGGACCGCCACCCTCACCATCGTCGGGTTCGCCATCGGTATCGCCGCCGCGGTCGGGTTCGTCCTCGTCGAACTCCACCGCGAGCACCCGCTGCTCGATGTTCGACTGTTCCGCAACGAAGGACTCACGACCGGCTCCGTCAACCTGTTCGTCGTCTTCGCGCTGATGTTCGCCCTGTTCCTGATCCTGATCCAGTTCCTCCAGGCAGTCCTCGGCTACACGGCCCTACACGCCGCCACCGGCCTGCTCCCGATGGCAGTGATGATGATGCCCCTGTCAACCGTCGCCCCGACGATCGCCCACAAGATCGGCTACCGGCGCACCGTCGTCACCGGCATGCTCACTCTCGCCGCTGGCCTCACCCTGCTCGCGCTCCTCGCCGACGCTGACCGCGGCTACCTCTCCATCCTCCCCGGCCTCCTCCTCATCGGCGCTGGGGTCGGCCTCGCGATGAGCCCCTCCACTACCGCCATCACCTCCTCACTCACCGAGGACAAACAAGGCGTCGCCTCAGCGCTCAACGACACCGTCCGAGAGATCGGCGCCGCGATGGGCCTCGCCCTCATCGGTTCCATCCTCAACTCCCGGTTCCGCACCAACATCACCGAACTCGCCAACACCTACCCGCCCGAGACCGCCGCCCGCATCAAAGAAGGCATCGGCGGCGCGCTCAGCACCGCCGCGCAACTCGGACCCGACGGACAACCCCTCGTCACCGCCGCCCGCAACGCCTACGTCGACGGCATGAAACCAGCCCTCCTCATCGCCGCCGGCCTCGCCATCGCCGCCGCCGCCTACACCGCATGGACCGGCCTCCGACACCACCAACTGACAACGCAACACCGAGACGCACCCGAGTCCCAACCCACCCTCCAGCCCTAGCTAGGAGGGCGGTGGGCGGCGCGCTCAATGTGGGAATTCGGTGTTGCGCGTCGTGGCCCAACGTCGAAGCGCGATTCGGGTCTCGCGGCGGATCGTGCGCAGCGCTCGGCGTGAGTGTCGGCACCGGGCCGCCTCGGCATGTACCCAGGCCAGCACATGGTCCCCGGTCGCTGCCGGTTGTAGGGTGACGTGCCCGACGAGCACTGGCCCGGCGGCATCGGCTTGCCAGCGGATTCCGTCAGCGAACCATCGACGCGTGATCCGCAGACTGACCGAGCGGCGGTGCCCAACGCACACCAGCTGTGCGTCGTGGGTACCGTCGGTCGAGATTCGGCGAAGCGTCGGGCACCATGGATCGAGGCCGTCGGCGGCGCGTAGTTCACCTACGACCGTTGACCACGGACCCGCGATTGACAGGACCTCGTTCCACTGATCCACACGTCGAGCTTCGGCGGTGCGCGAAGCGGCGGTCGGCACTCGGTGCCGATCAAAGGCGAACGCTGCCAGGAACGCCGCCCCTCCTGCGAACCACAGGGTCCCGGACGCGAACGCCAACCCGGCGGCCAGCAGCGTCGCCGCCGCGGTCAACGCGGCAACAACGGCGACCACCCTCGCGCCGTCGGCGCGACGGATCCGGCGAAGCCGTCGAGCCAGGCTTGGATCGTCATCGAGCAAACACCGTTCGAGTTCGGCAATTGTGCTGTTGACCTGCTCGTCGTCCATCGAGGAATCCCTCGTTCATCGGGTCGCCTGACGGTTCCACGATATCCAGATCGGCGAGGCCACGTCCTGACGGCCAGCCCGGTCCGGCGCCGGCGTCCGGCGCGAGAAATCTGCCTTGTCGGCGCACCTGTGCGATGCCGGATCAAAGGAGCTTCTTCACAGGAGCTCCTCGGGCTTGTAGTTGGGTGGCGCAACCATCTACTGTTCCGGATGTGGGATCGATGAGGCTTCGGGTTCGAGATCAGCGAACTGTGGATCCGGTCGTCGCCATCGAGGACGCGTTGGTGACGATCGTTCGCGAGTTCTCGCTGGCCTCGACGCAGGAACGGCTGATCGGTGCCGCTGGGGTCCCGGTCGAGCGGGCTGGGTTCGGGGTGTTGCGGTGTGTGTCAGAACATGGCGAGGCGCGGGTTTCCGAGTTGGCGCAGGTGCTGGGGGTCGACACCTCGACGATGAGCCGGCACGTGAAATCCCTGGAACGTGGCGAGCTTGTAGTGCGGGCGGAGGATCCGTTGGATGGTCGCGCTGCGCGAGTGCGTTTGACACCCGCTGGCGTCGAGGTGTTGCGGTTGTTGCGCGAGGCGCGTCACCGGTACTTCACGGAGCTGTTCGCGGGTTGGTCCGATGCCGATCGGGCGGTGTTGGCGCCGTTGCTGGCGCGGTTGGCGGACGAGGTTCTGGAACGGGGAGGTCGTACGTGAGTGTTCCGGCTCCTGCGGGTGGCTCGCAGTTGACACATCGGCAGATCTTGGTGGTGTTCAGCGGGCTGATGTTGGGGATGTTCTTGGCGGCTCTGGATCAAACGATCGTGGCGACTGCCTTGCCGACGATCGTCGGTGATCTCGGCGGCTTGGATCATCTGTCGTGGGTGGTGACGGCGTATCTGTTGACGTCGACGGCATCGACGCCGCTGTACGGCAAGATCAGCGATCTGTACGGACGCAAGATCATGTTCCAGACAGCGATCGTGGTCTTCTTGGTCGGGTCGGCCCTGTCTGGTGTGTCGCAGAACATGGGCCAGTTGATCGGGTTCCGAGCCATCCAGGGTCTCGGGGCGGGGGGATTGATGGCGATGGCGTTGGCGATCATCGGTGACATCGTCTCGCCGCGTGAGCGTGGCCGCTATCAGGGGTACACGGGCGCGGTGTTCGCGATCGCGAGTGTCGGCGGCCCGCTGATCGGCGGGTTCTTCGTCGATCATCTGTCGTGGCGGTGGGTGTTCTACATCAACATCCCGATCGGGATCGCCGCGCTGGTCGTGACGAGTTCGGTGTTGCGGCTGCCGTTCACCCGACGGCAGCATGCGATCGATTTTCTCGGCTCGGCGCTGCTCGTTGCCGCCGTCACGTGCCTGCTGCTGGTCACGGTGTGGGGTGGCAGCGAGTACGAGTGGGGTTCGGCCACGATCATCGGGCTCGCCGTGGCTGCGGTGGTGTTGACCGTGGCGTTCCTGGCGCATGAGCGACGCGCCGCCGAGCCGGTGTTGCCGTTGTATCTGTTCCGCAACTCGGTGTTCTCGGTGTCGAGTGGGGCGGCGTTCATCGTCGGTCTGTCGATGTTCGGAGTCTTGATCTTCGTCCCGTTGTTCTTGCAGGTCGTCAACGGCGCCAGCCCGACCCGGTCAGGTCTGCTGCTGACGCCGCTGATGCTGGGGCTGATCGTCGGCACGGTCGGTTCGGGGCGGGCGATCAGCCGGACCGGCCACTACAAGCTGTACCCGGTGGCTGGCACGGCGATCATGACGTTCGGATTGTTCCTGCTGTCACGGTTCGACGCCGACACGTCGCGGTCAGTGCAGTCGGTGTACATGGCTGTCGTGGGGTTGGGGATCGGTCTGGTGATGCAGGTGTTGGTGCTGGCCACGCAGAACGCTGTCGAGGCGAAAGACCTCGGTGTGGCCACCTCGGCGAGTTCGTTCTTCCGGTCGATGGGCGGCGCGTTCGGTGTGGCGATCTTCGGGTCGATCTTCAACAACCGTCTCGACCACTATCTCGCCGACGCCGGCCCGCAACTGGCCGGGGTGGACCCGGCCGTGCTGCAGTCCGGCCCGGACGCGCTGCGAGCACTGCCCGCGGAGACGCAGGCGGTCGTCGTCGACGCGTTCTCGCGGGCCCTGCACGTCACGTTCCTGGCAGTCATCCCGGTCGCCGCGATCGGGTTCGTGGTCGTGTTGTTCCTCAAGGAGCTTCCGCTGCGCGAGAGCGCCCACATCGGGATGGAAGCGATCGGCGATGACCTCGGTGTCGCTGCCGACCCCGTCCTCGATCCCGTTGCGGTACGGGCGCCGGCGGACGCCGACCTGAGCGGTCGTCGCACCAAGCCGACAACTGGTCGGTGATCGGTATGTCCGATGGTGCGATCGTGGTCGGCTTCGACGGGAGCGTCGGGTCCCACGCGGCGCTGTTCGCCGCGATCGACCTTGCTTGTGCCACTCGCCGGTCGGTCGCGGTGGTGCACGTCGAGCACATCCAGCCGATCGTCGCGGCCGGCGCTGCGATGGGCCCGGGGTCAGGCGCAATGATCGAGGCCGAACACGCATTGGCCGAGGTTTGTCGGCGCGACTACGCCCAGATCCTCGACGCCGCAGATGTCCGCTGGACGTTCGAGGTCCGTCACGGCAAAGCGGTCGATGAGCTCGTGGACGCGGCAGCCGAACACACGGCGTCCTACATCGTCGTTGGACGTCACGGCCACCACGGCCTCACGCGGCTCCTCGCCGGTTCGGTCAGCCAAGGTCTGCTCCACCACGCCCGACACCCACTCCTGATCACCCCACCACCGCCATGACCACCATGGAACTGACCTTGATCGACAACCAAGTCGTCGTCGCGTGCAGCGTCGACGAAGCACTGCAACTGCTCGACGGACCGGACCAGATCGCCAGTTGGTTTCGAGCGGCCCGTGACGAAACGTCAACGGTGATCACATCAAGATGCGGTGATTGTGTGCTCGAACGCACCTCGGAACGGTGGCTTCCGACCGATCAGGTACTCACCGTGGACGGCAGGATCGGTGACATCGCCGTCCACGCCCATCTCACCTTGATGGCCGTGGTGCACTCCATCTCCAATGGGCACGTGCAACCCGGCACCGAGATCTGGGTCCACGCCGAACTCGGACGCGGCAGCCACACCCGACGGGCCGCCCGGATCATCACCGCCGCGTTCGCTCATGGGCTCGAACACATACGACTGGAACTCGATCGGTCTCCGAACGTCGGCTGAGCACAACGAACCCGGCCCCGAGCTGTGGGCGTGTCTGCGACCGAACAACGAAACGAACGTCCAGGACAGGTATGTGATGTGAGTGTGAACATGATCGGAGGGCGCCGAGGACGTCGAGAGCTGCGCTTCGTCGGGCAGTTGACAATGATCGTCGGTGCTTTCGTGGCGTACATGGCGGTCCGGGGAGTAGCCAACGATGCGCCATCGAACGCGATGTCGAACGCGCATGATCTGCTCGGGTTGGAACAAGTGCTCGGGTTGGATGTCGAGCGTCGCGCCCAACAGTTCGCGCTCGACCGCCCACCGCTGATCGAGTTCTTCAACGTCGTCTACGCATGGACCTATTGGCCGTTACTGATCGGCACGTTCGTGTACACGTGGATTCGTCGACGTGACCTGTTCGTCGTGTACCGCAACGCGATCTTCCTCTCCGGTGCGCTCGGGCTGGTCGTCTTCGTGTTCTTCCCGGTCGCCCCGCCACGGTTCCTCGACGGTTTCGTCGACACCATCGATGCTGCCGATCGCAGCTACGTCATCGCCCACCCGTCGTTGATCCTCAATAGGTTCGCAGCACTTCCCAGCTTCCATGTCGGTTGGGTGACCCTCGCCTGTGTCGTGATCGCCATGACCATCACCCACCGCCCGACCCGCGCCCTGCTCGCCGTACCGCCGACGCTCATGACCACCGCAGTTGTCGTCACAGGCAACCACTTCATCATCGACGCAATCGCCGGGATCGCCCTGTCACTGCTCGGCCTCGTCGGCGCCCACCGCCGAAAGCAACCAGCAGGCGTCGCACCGTCGCAGCAGAGGCGGCTGCTGTCGCCTGCACTGCCACCTGATCATCTCGAAGGGAGCGGTGAAACCACCGCGGCGCGGTGATGACGGGTGACCGCGATCATCGGCAGCTCCGGGACGCTGCATGGCCGCTCCCTCCGGCGAGGCGCCAGCGGCTACCCGAGCGGACGCTCACGCTCGTCAGTGAACGAGAGCGGGGTCCGTATCGACGTCGCGGTCGGGTGGTGTCGGGTCGGAGTGGTCGGTGGGTCCTTCGACGTTGAGGCGCGGCAGGATCCGGTCGAGCCAGGCGGGCAGCCACCAGTTCTTGTCGCCGAGGAGCTCCATGGTGGCGGGCACGAGCAGCATGCGCACCAGGGAGGCGTCGAGCAAGACCGCAGTGGCGAGGCCGACACCGAACAGTTTGATGATTCGGTCGTCCTCGAGCAAAAAGGCGCCGAACACGACGATCATGATCGCGGCGGCGGCCGTGATCACGTGGGCGGTGGCGGCGAGGCCGTCGGCGACCGAGGTCCGCGAGTCGCCGGTGCGGTCGTACTCCTCTTTCACTCGGGACAAGAGGAACACCTCGTAGTCCATCGACAGTCCGAACACGATCGCGAACATCATCATCGGCACGAACGGTTCGATCGGTGCCGGTTCGACACCGAACACGATGTTGAGCCATCCCCACTGGAAGATGGCGACCACGACGCCGTACGCGGCGGCGATCGACAACAAGTTCATGATCACCGCCTTGACCGGTACCAGCAGCGACCGGAACACCATCATCAGCAGCACAAACGACAACAGCAACACGACACCGATGAAGATGAACAGACGATCAGCGAGGTACGTGGTGAAGTCGATCGACGCCGCAGTGGTCCCGGTCACGTACACGCTGAGACTCGTGCCGGCCAGCGCGGTCGGGATCACATCCGTCCGAAGTCGTTCGATCGTGTCGGTCGTCGCGTCATCCTGTGGCGAGGTCGTCAGGACGATCTGGACCAGTGCCGCCTGTGGCGTCGCCGGGTCATCGAGACGCGGGGGCGAGGCGTACTGCACGCCGGGATCGGCGCCGATTGCGTCGACCATACCCGCCAGAGCGTCGGCGTCACCGGGATCGGCCAGCGTGACCGCGGCGACGAGCGGCCCGTTGAAACCGGGCCCGAACCCGTCTGCGAGCAGGTCGTAGGCACGGCGGGTGGTGGTGTCCTCGCTGTAGTTGCCCTCGTCAGAGAACCCGAGCCGCAACGACAGCACGGGCGCGGCAAGGGCAAGCAGCACCACCGTGCCGCCGACCAACGACCGCCACGGGTGCGCTTGAACAACACGGCTCCACCGGAACGGCAACGTCTGGCGTGCCGGCTTCTCGGTGCGGGCCGGCAACTCGCGACGCAACGGCGCAACGGCGAAGCCGGCCAGCATCGTCACCACGGCAAGCGGCGCCCCGATCAGCAGCGGGTCGATCGACAATCCGAGCCCGAACAACGTCATCGCCACGAAGCCGGCGGCGATGATCCCCCGCCACCGGGTGACCTCGATCCGATGGCCGGCGAAACCGAGCAGCGCCGGCAACAGCGTGATCGACGCGATCATCGTGACCGCCACCGTCGTCGCGGCGCCGATCCCGAGCCCGGAGATGAACTCGAGACCGATCAGCAACATGCCGAGCAGTGAGATCACCACCGTCACCCCGGCGAACACCACTGCCCGACCGGCGGTGTCCATCGCGTTGACCGTCGCTTCCTCGAACGACTGGCCCTGCTTCAGGTTCTCGCGATAGCGGGTGACGATGAACAACGCGTAGTCGATCCCGACGGCGATGCCGATCATCGCCCCCAACGTCGTCGCGAAGTCAGGGATCGTGACCAGATTGCTGAACAACGCCACGACGCTGGCGCCGACACCAACTCCGAACAGGGCAACACCGATCGGTAGACCCATCGCCAGCACGGATCCGAACGCGAGGATCAACACGATGATCGCGAACCCGAGCCCGATCAACTCCGACTGCGGCGGCTCGAACTCGGCCAACGCCCGGCCCCCGACCTCGACCGTCACCCCGTCCACGGCGGGGACCAAATCTCCGATCTCGGCGCCGATGTCACTCAGTTCGACCTGGTCGAGGGAATCATCGAGGTTCACCGTCGCGAACGCGATCGTGCCCGACGGGTCGATCTGACGTTGCCCGCCGTCGTCGTACGGGCTCAGCACCGTCACCCCTTCGATCGCGCCGACCTCGCCGAAGAACTCCGTCATCGCGGCCGTCACCGCCGGGTCCGCCACGCCCTGCTCGGCGCGGAACACGATCGAGCCGGACTGCCGGCTGGCACCCTGCTGCGGGAAGTACTCCGACATCACCTCGAATCCCGAAGCGCTCTCCGACGCCGGGATCTCGAATGCGCTCGAGAACGATGGCCCGACGATCACGTTCCCCAACGCTCCGAAACCGACCAGAGCAACGAGCCACGCGATCACCGTGGTGCGCCGGTGTTGAAAAGTCCATCGGCCAAGTCCTCTGATCACGTCACTAACTCCCTTCGT
Organism: Actinomycetota bacterium; assembly: GCA_963169665.1. GTDB lineage: Bacteria > Actinomycetota > Acidimicrobiia > Acidimicrobiales > Ilumatobacteraceae > VFMC01. Next base: position 10,311 of record CAUJET010000072.1, read on the forward strand.
CGTGGGCAAGCACTCCTGAACGCTACTATGCTGTAGCGCTACTCCCACCCGGGCCCGAAAGGTCGACACCATGACGCGCGGCACACACGAGAGGATCCGCGACACCGCCGTCGAGTTGCTCATCACCGAAGGCGTCACAGGCTTCACCATCGATGAGCTCTGCCGCCGCTCCCGGGTCGCCAAAACCACCATCTACCGTCACTGGCCCAGCGTCCACGACCTCCTCGTCGACACCGTCGCCAGCCAGATCGAGCATCTACCGACGCCCGACACTGGCGCGCTCCGATCCGACCTCGGCGTCCTGTTCGGGCAGGTGATGTCGATGCCCGAGATCATCGGCAAGCGACGAATGATGCTCGGAGTCATGCAAGCCGCCACCGACGACCAGGACCTCCGTCACGCGCTCAACAAACTCACACGAGAACGATCGCTACCCGTTCGCAACGTGCTGCACCACGCTCGCAAGCGCGGGGAGCTCGTCGACGGAATCGCCATCGATCACGCAGTCGACCTCATCGAAGGACCCATTGTCTACCGCTACATGATCCGCGGTGACGCCTTCGATCAACACGACCTCGACGCCATCCTCGACCTCGTCGTCGCCGGCCTCACCCGACCACCCGACACACCCCCCGCCTGAACTCAGCACCCCACCGGCCACGCCTCGACACCGGCATCCAGATCAACTACCAACGAAGAAGATGGCTGTGCGGGTGAGCACCTACGCCAGCTACCGAGGGCTCGTCGAGCGTCATGTGGTGCCGGCGCTCGGACACGTGCAGATCCAGCAGCTATCAGCCGATCGCCTCGATCGGTTCTACGCAGACCTCGTCGCGCAAGGCCTCGCCACCAAGACGGTCCGCAACATCCATGTGCTCCTCCATCGGGCCCTCACAGACGCCGTCCGCAAGAACCTGGTGCCGCGCAACGTCGCCGACGCCGCCGACCCACCCAAGCTCAATCGCGCCGACCGGGAGGAGATGAAGACCTGGACGCCGGAGCAGCTCCGGCAGTTCTTCGCCGGCATCGCCAACCACCGGCTTGCGGCGGCCTACATCCTCGCTGCCACCACGGGCATGCGACGCGGAGAGGTTCTTGGCGTCAGGTGGCGCGACATCGACTTCAACGCTCGGCGTCTCCACGTGCAACAGACCGTGCTCGCCGTTGAGTACCAGATCGTCATCGGGCGCCCGAAGACCCTCCGCGGTGAACGCAAGATCGCGCTCGATGACCAGACGATCCAAGTACTACGAAACCATCGAGCAGCGCAACGACAAGAGAAGCAGTTGCTCGGCGACGGCTACCACGACCAGGGCTTGGTGTTCGCCCGCGAGGACGGCGCCCCAGTGCATCCCGATTACTTCTCGCAGACCTTCGACCGCACGGTGAAGCGGCTCGGACTCCCCAAGATCCGGCTGCATGATCTACGCCACACCCACGCCACGCTCGGCCTCGCGGCCGGCGTCCACGTCAAGGTGATCTCGGACCGACTCGGCCACGCGACGACGAGCTTCACCCAGGACGTGTACATGCACGCCATCCCCGCCGTGGAGGAGCACGCCGCAGATCAGATCGCGCACATCGTGTTCAAGGGAACCAGCGCCCCTGAACAATCAGACGAGGCCATAACTGGTCAGGGCCATGCCTCGCTGGCAGGCGGCGATGCCGAAGGCGACAACCCGTCGCCCGACGAATCGTACGATGAGTCCGATGGTCGCTGAGCGAGCGACGGTACTCATCACCGTCAAGGCATCTCCTGAGATCGGACGCACACACGGCGAGACGGTGTGCGTCGCCGGCATTCGCCTCGACGGCGACGACTATCGCTGGATCCGACTGTTCCCGGTGCAGTGGCAGTGGTTCTGGCAGGGCGAGCATCCCAAGTACCAGGTGATCGAGCTCGAGATCGACAAGCACGACAAGGACCAACGACCGGAGTCGTATCGGCCACGACTCGATACGACGGCCGTGCTCGACCAGCTCCCTGCGGGCAAGCGGCGCGCCGAAGTGCTCAACCGGTTACCTCAGTACAGGATGTGCGACCTCGTCGCGGCGAAGGGTTGGGCGCGCCCGTCCCTGGGGTTGGTCGTCCCGCGCGAGATCACCGGCTTCACCCGCGAGGACCACACTGGCGACACCGCCCACGCGGCGAAGATGAACCGGGCCGCCCAGGGCAGTCTTCTGGCTCAGGGTGCCCCGAAGCTCGAGTTCTCGCCGTTTACGTTCAAGCTTGCGTACCGCTGCCAATCGGCCTCGTGCCGCGGTCACGAACAGAGCATCGTCGACTGGGAGATCTCCGAGGCGTGGCGGAACTGGCGTCGCAGTTACCCGACCGACTACCTCGATCGGATCGAAGAGAAGTGGCTCAGCCTGGTCGACCCAGCGCGTCTGCCGGCGCTGTACGTGGGCAACCAGCACCAGGCACCGCAGGGCTTCCTTGTGCTCGGCATCGCCCGCGACGTCACGCCGGTCGAACCGACGCCAGTGGGTCCCGGTCCAGGAGATACCGCGCCACGATCGAGCGATGGCACGAGCACGGATCCGCCTCGAAGCACAGAAGGCCGACTGTTCGATCTCTGAGCATCGCGTCGACCCGGTCGAGCGCCGCTGACCCGTTGCGGTCAAGGTGGGCTTCGAAGGCGGCGACGCTGTCCGGGCGTTGCTCTCGGAAACCGTCACGGTTGTCTCGGGGGTTGCCGAGCGTCGGCTCATGCACGTAGGTGATTCCCCGCGCCTGCAGCTTCTCCGCCAGCGCACGCTTCGACAAGCCGCGCTTGCGGCTGATCGCGTTCTCCCGAACATCCACCAGCACCGAGACCCCTGCGTCGACCAAAGCGTCGACGAGCTCATCAACGCTGCGGCCCTCGTAGCCGACGGACACGATCGTCGAAGGTCGCGTCAACTTGTGCGCGGTCCCGAGGGACACATCCGCTGCTTCGGCGAGGTCGGTGAGCGTCTCGCGCTTCGAGCGCAGCGCTCGGATCAGCCGATTGCGCTCGATCTCCGCCTCGTTCAGTCGCTGTGCCGCTTCCCGAAGGGGATCAAGGGTGGGTCGTGCTGCCATACATCACCCACACTTTCAGAAATTGAAAGCCAACGCGAATCGGCGCGAGACGTTGGTGTGCGAGCTACTCATCGAGCACCCACGTCTGCCAGGCGACGCCCAACCGGGGTCGATCAACGATGGCCTCGTCATCGGTCGGTTGCTCCACCACGCCCATCCGCCGAATCGCCTGATCGATCCAGACCGCCCGCACGGTCGGTTCGATCGCCTCCAGCGCGTCGGCTGACATCACATGCAGCACTCCGCTACCGACCATGGTCTGCGATCGCCACCCCTTCTGGCGCAGGTGCTTGCGAATCGCCTTGCGGAGATCCTCGAGGAACTCGCCTGGCACACCGGTCACCCACGCAGACCCGAAGGCCTCGACCTTCTCGCCGATCACCGAGACGAGCACGCCGATCCCGGGCAGCGACCCGGACCGCGGGAACCAGGTGTCGACCACCCGAAGGCACGACCGACACGTCGGCGTCAGCTCGATCTCCTGCCAACGCCGGAACGTACCCGCCTCGCCGGCGGCCATCTCGTCCCACGCTCGACCGCACAACGTTGTCGGCTTCCACGCCGTGTCCAGGAGACGGTCCAGCAAGGCATCGAGTCGGTCGTCGTCACCGCCCCGTTCCAATGCGTCCGCCAATGAGTCCGGCAGTGCCCGGCGAGTATCGAGAGCGGCGCGGGCGGCCGAGTCACTCGTGGCTTCGCACAGGTGCGTCTCGAACCCACCGCCGACCTCGACGAGCAACAACCGGTGACCAAGCACCACCAATGTGTTCAAGACCTCAGCGGTCATCGCGGACTCCTCCACAACCATCGTCGCACCTCGGACGTCGCCCGAACGCGACACGGCCTGAGCTCGAGGCGGCCGTTCATCGATGGCGACGCACTGCCTACGATTGGCAGATATGCCCTCGCCCCACCTCAGCCCGAACCCTGATGAGCTCCCAGGGCTGCGCGCCGCAATGCGGGACATTCAAGAGGCGATTCGCGAGTACTACGACGCGTCGACCGGATTCGTCGACGCCGACGTCTTGGCAGCGCCGGCCAAGAATGCAATCGCCGCAATCCAGGTACTGAACGACCTACTCACGAACCAGTTCAGCCAGAAGCAGACCTACGCGGTACGAGCCGGCGGGTCAGGCGTTGGCGCTGAGACGGTGCTCGGGTTCAAGTACTTGCGAAACGTCGTTCAGCACATCATCCACCCGGTAGAGCCAACTGCCGACGCAACGGTCGGCGGGCTCGGCCTCGGCTTTCGTACGTTCAGCGAGTGGGCCGACGTTCCGAACGCCGTCGATCAGCAGCTCAGGCCGGGAACACGAGCGCTGCGACCGCACTTCGAACGTCGCCTTCGCCAACAGCCCGTTGTTCAGACACTCCTGAATGCAGCAGCGTTCTTCGCATCGGTCTCACCCGAACTCGTCCATCGACGCGCCGACGGGGAATGGACGGGGTTCCCTCTGCGACATCAAGGTGGCGTCCGAGACCGGCTGCATCCGGAGGAGCCCGAGGCGGAGTCCGCGGCGGTGTCCTGGATGAACGGCCGAACGCCCGGCGGCGACTGTCGGGTGATCTGCGGCTCGTTCGTCGAGGACAGCGGTCAGCTGCTGTTTGGCGTGACCTTCCGAGGACGATGCGTCATGACCCCGTTCTTCGAGACACCTGATCAGGTCGACCTCGACATCTCGCTTGGCTACCGATACTACGAGGCCCCGATCGGCGACCACACGAGGGAGACCCGCCTCAACGACCGTTTCGACGCGTTCGACACGGTTCTCTGCAGCGACGCCGACCTCGGCACCTGGGTGGGCGACGCCCTGGCCCGGGCATCGAGCGCGACGGGCGACGACTCCTTCGCCCAGCCGGACTGGTGGAAAGGGCTTCTCCAGCTTGAGACACCTCCGAACAGCCAGTGGTATCTCACCCGCCGCGAACGGCGGCTCTGCGCCTGGTACCCGATCGCCTGACAACGGGACCCATACGGCGACGACATCCGTGTGGAGTCGGGGCCGAGCCGCGACCGCGCTCCGGTGGAGTGCACAACTGCAGGGGCGAAGACGGGCCAGAAGCTCGTGTTGTACGGGTGTTGTACAGAGGCCCCAGAACGCCGCAGGCCCGGTCCTAGGGACCGGGCCTGACCTGGCATTTCCTTCGTGGCGGGGACAGGATTTGAACCTGTGACCTTCGGGTTATGAGTGCACCGACGCCCGTGGGACGTCGTGGGCGCTCATCGGTGTTCTCCCTGCTGAACGAGCGAATCGGGACCGCCGAGCAGCGCTGTCGTAGGCGTTGGTAGGAGCCTGTTGGTGCTCGTCGTGTTGTACGACTGTTGTACGGGACGAGACCCGAGCGGCGTCACCACGCTCGTCTGCGTTGGTGGGTGCGAGTGGTGCTGACACCCTGCTGACAGTGCGCAGACCCCGTCACGTCCGAGGAGGATGGGCTCCCGGCGATTCTCGTCGAGCGGCTCGAAGTGCTGGCGCAGCGCGGACACGCGCACGTCATCGGAGTGAGCGCTGCCCAGGGCCTTCACGTCGCGCCAAGCTGGCCAGCTCGCTTGCGACGGTGGGACACGCTGGGACGGGCCGGTTAAGGTCGTTCTGTGGGGAGGTCGCGAACGTAAGGAGGAGGTTGCCGGTCGTGGAGATGCGGGTGAGCGAGCAGGTGCTCCCGGGGATCGGGATGCGCTACGAGATCGACGTGGCGGGCGGCCGGCGGCTGTTCGTGATCGCGCGTCGGGACGGCCGTCGCGTGATCGGCGTGATGGGTGAGGCGGATGAACCCGAGACGCATGTCGTCCTCGACCAACAAGGTGCGGTGACGATCGCGGCGCTGCTGCTCGGGGCTCGGTTCACGGTCGACACCCGCGAGGAAGCATGGGTCAGCTCCGACGAGGTTGTGGTCGACGTCATCGAACTGCGCGAGGACTCGCCCGCGGTCGGGTTGTACCAGGCAGAGCTGGAGCTGGCTGATCCTGAGGCGGTCGTGCTCGCCGTGATGTCGGACACGACACCGGACCTCGTCGAGTCCGAAACCGAGCACCGTTGCCAGGTCGGCGATCGGATCGTGGTGGCCGCACGGGCTGCTCGCATCGCCCACGTCACCGCAGCGCTCCAGAGTCCCTCCCATGCTTCCTGAGGTGCCACACATGCGGCCAACGAGCCCGGACCAGCTGTACGCACGCGTTGGATCGCGTGTCAGCGGACATTCGCCGGCGACTGCGTGCTGCGGTGAACGGTGAGTTCCGCCCGATCAGGCATGCTGGGCTCTAGGTCCGCTCGAGGTCGGTGATGGGAGCTCCCGCCGGGAACTGGGTGCCCAACACTGAGCGGTATCGCGCCGTCCTGCGCGCTGGGACAGCGACGGGTGCTGCTGGCGTCGTGGCGTTGATGATGCATCTGGATGTGTGGCTACTGGTCGTCGTGTCAGTGAGCGCCGCGGCATCGGTGTCTGCGTGGGCATCGACGTGGCTCCGCCTCGACCGTTCCCATCGGTACGCCTCATTGCCCGGCTCCGAGCCGACCGACGACGAGGTGCGGGACGGGTTGATGAAGCTCGCCGTCGACTTCGGACCGAAGGCGGTCTCGTCAGCGAGACAGATCATCGACGATGAGGTCGAGGATCGCTGGCTCGTGGAACTCGCGCATCAGCGTCTCGATCGGGTCGCGGGTCTCGCAGCTGAGCACCGCCGCGGAACCATCGCGATCATCGGTCTGTGTTGCCTTGCCGGCGTGGCGATGGTTGCCGGAGTGCTGACTCAGAATCGGTTCTGGGCGCTGACAGTCGTCGTGGCGGGGGCAGGAGCGGCTGCAGCGCATGCGTCCGATCGTTGTCGCGCTGTCACCGGCTCCCGCCTGTTCGCCACGGTTGCGGCGCAGCGTCCGATGTCTCGAGACCACGGCACACGACCGGCCGTGCCGCCCACCTCGGTGGTCTGCCCACCTGAGCACCCGGCTCAGCTCCGAGCGGTCCGGGCGTGGTGTGTCACTCACCTGACGGGTGTGACAGCGCTGGTGAGCCTCAGCACGGTCGTCTGATACCACGAAGGCACCGAACTGCCATGGCGGCGAGTCGCAGCGGTCCGCCGGTCTTGGTTGTGTCAGTGGTCACCGACGCCGTCGACGCGCTCGCGGAAGCGTCGGATGCTGTCGTCGTCACCCAGGATCAACAGTCGATCAGCTTCTCGAAGGATCGTTGATCCGGTCGGCACGATGAACTCGTTGTCCTGTTCGATGAGCACGATCATCGTCCCGATGGGAAGGCCGAGCTCGACCAGCGGCTGACCGGTGATCGGCGACCCGGGCGTCACGATGATCTCCTCGAGCGATGCCCCAGGGGGCTGCATCGATCGCGGCTGGATCGGCCATGCGGCCCGCTTCTCGAGCGGGGCGCTGACTCCCAGCCATCGTGCGACGAGGGGAATGGTGGTGCCCTGGATCGCGACCGAGGTCAACACGATGAAGAACACGGTGTCGAAGATCAGGTTGGCGTCGGGGGCGTTCTCCATCAGTGGGAACGTGGCAAGGATGATCGGCGCGGCCCCGCGCAGCCCGACCCATGAGATCAACGCACGCTCGCGCCATGGAACCCGGAACGGTGTCAGGGTCAGGAACACTGCGACGGGCCTCGCGACCAGGATCAGAGCTGCTGCGACGATCAGCCCGCGCAGCGCCACCGATGGCAGCTCGGACGGGAAGACCAGCAACCCGAGCACGACGAACATGCCGATCTGAGCGACCCAGGCAATGCCGTCGTGGAAACGGGTCAGGCTGTTCTTGTGGATGAATCGGCGTTGCGCCATCACGATGCCGGCCACGTACACGGCCAAGAACCCCGACCCCTGCAACGCCGTCGTCGCTGCGAAGATGCACCCGACCAACGCGAGGGACATCACGGGATAGAGACCATCGTGATCGAGCCGGATCCGGTTGAGGCCCCAGACCGCGAGCCGGCCCGCGCCGACCCCGGCCAACGCGCCGATCGCCATCTGGGCGACGAACAACGGCACGAAGTCGATCGGATCGCTCGATGGGTTGGTGACGAGTTCGAGAAAGCCGATCGTGAGGAACACAGCCATCGGATCATTGCTGCCCGACTCGAGTTCCAGCAGCGGCCGCAGCTGACCACGAAGACTGACGTTGCGCGAACGAAGCACCGCGAACACTGCCGCAGCATCGGTCGAGGAGATGATCGCGCCGATCAGCAGACCGGTCTCGAGCGACAGATCGAACGCCCACATCGCGCTCACTCCAGCAAGCAACGCTGTAATCAGGACCCCCACCGTCGCCAACGCCGCACCCTGGTTCAGCACCGGGCGGACCTCGTCCCAACTGGTCGAGATCCCACCGCTGAACAAGATGAACGCCAACGCGACCACCCCGAGGGTCTGCGCCACCTCCGCGTTGTCGAAATCGATGCCACCCGGCCCGTCGGAGCCCGCCAGCATCCCCACCGCCAAGAACACCAACAACCCCGGGATACCCAGTCCCGACGACAGGCGACTCGCGACGACACCGAGCAGCAAGAGGCCAGACGCGACCAGCACCAGCGCAATTCCGCTCAACGCCACCACCCCATCAACCGCTCGCAGACCGACATGACCTTGCACTGCTCCTCTCGTCGTCGAGGTGCCACCGACCCGTGCGGGCTGCTGCAGCCTCGACCAGGTTGCTCTGCTCAACACTGTGGCACGACAGCCGCCCGACGCAGCACCTCTCAAACCGAGCTTCGGGTTGGTGTCGAAGTGGTCGATGCTCGTGGATGAGCTACATCGTGCAACGCAAGGACCGCTTCTACGTCGTCGCCTACGACGGCCTCGACCCGCTCACCGGACGCGAACGCCGACGATGGCACCCAGTCGGCCACGACCGAGCCGAAGCCGAACAGCTCGCCGCCAGACTCGACCGTGAACGCGACGCCACCCCCGCAGCACCGACCGGGCCCGTCACGTTCGGCGAGTTCCTCACCAACACCTGGATCCCCCACAAGCGCCGCCAGGTTCGCGCCACCACCGCGTACCGGTACGCCTGGTTCGTCGACCGCTACATCCAACCCTCTGTCGGTGACATCCCGCTCCGTCGCCTGCGCGCCGATCACCTCGACACCCTCTACGACACCCTCGCCACCACCGGCGGCACACACGGCACCGGCCGCGCCCCCAAGACGATCCTCGAGGTCCACGCCGTCATCCGAGCCGCACTCGACCACGCCGTCGCCCGGCGGCTCGTCGACCGCAACGTCGCCCGTGACACGCGCAGCCGACGACGGCCACCCGCCAGCGGTGTCGCACGGTCATGGACCGCAGCCGAGCTCAACACATTCCTCACCGCCGCCCGAAGCCAACGGCTCTACCCGGCGCTGCACCTCGCCGCCCACACAGGCATGCGACGAGGCGAGATCGTCGGACTCAAATGGTCCGACCTCAGCGTCGCCCACTCCCGATTGTCGGTGTCGCGCACCCTGCAGAACGTCGGCGGCCGACCCGTCGAGTTCGCACCCAAGACGCGCACCAGCCGTCGAAGCGTCGAGATCGACCGAGCCTCCCTCGACGAACTTCGACGGTGGCGCCGACAGGTCGAGCGGGCGGGGTTGCCGTGCGGGCCCGACGACTGGATGTTCTGCAACACCACCGGCCGGTTCCTCAACCCCGAATCGATCAGCCAACTCTTCGACCGCATCGTGCAACGCAGCGGCCTGCCCCGCGTCCGGTTCCATGATCTGCGCCACACCCACGCGTCGCTGCTCGTCGCCGACGGCACCGCGATCAAGGTCGTGTCCGAACGCCTCGGTCACGCCCACCCAGCGTTCACGATGCACACCTAC
>CAUJET010000073.1 GCA_963169665.1 Actinomycetota bacterium
GCGCTGTACCTCGTGAGCGAGTCGTCGTCGTTCATGTACGGGCAGATCGTCAGCCACGACGGCGGATGGTCGTGAGGCGGGGACCCCGCTGAATCGGTGCCTTGATCGCCCGACGTCGGCGATCTAGAGTTCGTAGTGCGAACTACAAACGTCGGCTCGCCGAGTCCGACGTCGGTTCGTGCCCCTCACGACTGGAGCACCGACATGCCGACCCTCACCGCCGCCGACGCATCCGACCTCTTCCGCCGCCCGCCCGAGCGCTTCCTCGACGTCGGCGCCGGCGAAGCGGCGTACTACCGGGTCGGAACGGGGCCGGACGTGCTGTTCGTGCACGGATGGCCGGTGAGCGGGGCGACGTTCCGCTGCCTGCTCCCGTACCTCGCGGACCACGTCACCTGCCACGTGATCGACTTCCCGAGCGCGGGCGCGAGCCGGTTCGACGCGTCGACCCCCCTCAGCATCGGGGGCCACATCGCGACCGTGCGGAAGGTGATCGACCTCCTCGGCTTCGACAGCGTCGCCGTCGTCGGCCACGACAGCGGCGGCATGATCGCCCGCCACGCGATCGCTGGTGACGCACGGGTTCGCGGCGTCGGCCTGATCAACACCGAACAGCCCCACGGGATGAGTTGGCGGTTCAAGTCGTTCATCGCGATCCGCCACCTGCCCGGCATCGCCGCCGGCTTCGGCTGGGTCGCGGGGCAGCGTCGCATCCGACGTCTGGGCATGGTGCTCGGCGACGCCTTCGCCGATTCGTCGCTCCTCGACGGCGAGTTCGACGAGTTCTTCCTGCAGCCGCTCCACGACATCCCCGCTCGGCGGACAGCCGCGATGAAGGTGCTGAAGACCTTCGATGCCCGGTACGTGAACGAGCTCGCCGAGGTGCACCGGCGGATCACCGCACCGGTGCAGATGGTGTGGGGCGACCAGGACCCGTTCTTCCCGTTGCCGTGGGCGCAGGAGATGGTCGGCACCTTCTCCGACGCCCGGCTGCACGTCGTGAAGGGTGCCGGGCTGTTCTCCCACGAGGAACGGCCGGCAGAGGTGGCCGAGGCGCTGCTGCCCACCCTGCTCGGTCAGCGCTGAACCGTCGTCGCGAGCGCCGGAGCGAACCCACCTGATGGACGGTCCGCCCTCTGGGCGGACGATCTCCGGTGCTCGCCTCTCGGCGGGCTGTCGGCCCCTACCGGCTGGAACGTGGAGACCCGGATGGTTGCGGAATCGCTCGGTGCAACCGATCAAGTGAAGGCGAGGCCGGCCGTGTGGTCGGCCGTCGGCATGCGCCGGCCCGGAAGGGCCGTGCGATGACCGACGACGCCCCCGCGCCCGCGGACGCACGATCGTTGCGCGAGGCGCTCAACCGCCGCACCACGATGCTCGACTCGCTGACCGAGGGCCTGGTCCTGATCGGCCGTGACGGCGAGTTCCTCGAGTGGAACCGCGCGGCCGAGTCGATCCTGGGACTCAGCGTCGATCAGATGTCCGGTCGGTCGCCGATGGACCCCGGCTGGGGCGCGATCCGCGACAACGGGCTGCCGTGGCCGGGCGACGAGCACCCGATCATGCTGGCGCTCACCACCGGTGAGCCCGTCGCCGAACAGACCATGGGCGTCGAGCTGCCGTCCGGCGACATCATCTGGATCAAGGTGAATGCCCGACCCGTGCTCGACGACGACGGCACCGTCACCGCCGCGGTCGCCGCATTCCGCGACGTGACGGCATCGGTCGAACTCCAACGGCGGTCGAACGCACTGGCCCACCAGCTGCGCATCGCCATCGAGAGCGGCGCCGTCGGCACTGCCCTGATCGATCTCGAAGGTCGGGTCACCTTCGCCAACGTCGCGTTCTGCGACATGGTCGGAACCCCCGAGTCACCCGTCGGCACCGAGTTCCTCGACCTGGTGGAAGGGGACCGCCGGGTGATGGAGGTCTTCGACCGGCCGATCGGGTCGCGCGGCGTCGTGATCGAGGACGTCCCCCTGCGGGCCGACGGTGACGACGACGAACGTCGATGGGTGCGGCTGCACCTGTCCCGACTGCCCGACGGCCGCGGCGACACCTCGATGCTGGTCCAGGCGAGCGACAGCACGGCGCTGCGGTCGACCCGCCTCGAGCTCGCCCGTAGCGAGGAGCTCGCCCGCGTGTGCCTCGACGCACTCGACCAGGGTGTCGCGTTCGCGAGCGAGTCCGCCGGCATCCACCGTGTGAACGCTGCGCTGCAACGGATGCTCGGCTACAGCGCGGCCGAACTGCTCGACGCATGGATCTCGCCCGACTGGGAGATGTTCGACGTCGCCGCCCGCCCGGTGCCGGTTGCGGACTTCGTCGGGTTCCGGGCGGTCGAGCTCGGCGAGCCGATCCGCGACGAGATCACGTGGATGCGCCACCGCGACGGATCGTGGCGGTGCCTGTCGTGCAGCGCGTTCCCCTTCGGCTGGACCGACGAGGTCGTCGTCGTCGTAGTCGACGTGACCGACGGTCTCCCGTCGACGGCGCTGCGACCCGGCGCCGCAGAGGTGGTCCACGCGGGCTGATCCTCCGGGTGATCCAGCGTGACCGGAATGCGCCTCGGCGCGGCGGTGTTCAAGCGGCCGACAGCACACCGCTCGACCCAGGAGACCATCCCGATGACCGATCTGCAGCAGATCCCGCTCACCACCTCGCCGGCGACGCCAGCAGCCTCGCCGACTACCGGGGCAAGGTGCTCCTCGTGGTGAACGTCGCGTCGAAGTGCGGGCTCACCCCGCAGTACGAAGCGCTCGAGCAGGTGTACCGCACGTACCACGACCAGGGATTCGAGGTGCTGGGGTTCCCCGCCAACAACTTCCTCGGTCAGGAGCCGGGCACCGATGCGGAGATCGCCGAGTTCTGCCAGCTCACCTTCTCGGTGAGCTTCCCGATGTTCAGCAAGATCAGCGTCGCCGGCGAGGACCAGCATCCGCTGTACGCCGCGCTGACCGAGGCCGCACCGCACGCGCTCGGCGACCCGGAGGGCCAGCGGGAGAAGCTTCGCGGCTACGGCCTCCAGGTGAACGAGGATCCGGACATCCTCTGGAACTTCGAGAAGTTCCTCCTCGGCAAGGACGGTTCGGTCGTCGCTCGTTTCGCGCCGACCACCACGCCCGACGACCCGATCCTCACCGCGGCGATCGAAGCGGCGCTCGCCGCCTGAGGCCCGAGGGCGATCGCCGAACTCACAGGAAACTGTGAGGTTCGAGGTCCTCCATTCACAGGAACGCGCGGACGGTCGTCCCTGCCGGACACCCCGGCCGGGACGACCACCCGTCGGTCGCCCGTGACTCGAAGGAGACGACCATGACCTCATCCGCAGGAGCCATCGGCGCCATGGGCACGATCGGCAACCAGGCATCGTTCGCCGCACGTCAGATCACCGGCAGTGGCGGTGCTGGGCGCGCCGGCGGCCCACCGCGCGGTGGCCACGGCGGCCCGAACATGGACACCGTGCTGGCACCGGTCGCCGACCTGCTCGGGACGACGACCGCGAACCTGCAGACCTCGATGCGGTCGGGACAGACGCTCGACTCGTTGGCCGATGCGGCGGGCGTGTCGCACGACGACCTCGTCGCGGCGATCACCGCCGGCATCGACCAGGACCGCTCGACCCAGGGCCTCGGCGGCGCCACGCCGACGGGTGAGGTGTTCGACGTGAGCGCCATCGCCGAGGCGATGGCGACGGGCGTCGCTCCCGCCGGCGGACCGTCCGGCCCGCCACCGCCGCCACCGGTGCACGGGGTGAACAGTGCCGACGACGATCTGCTCCAGAGCGTTGCGTCGGCGCTCGATCTGAGCACCGACGACCTGGTGTCGGCACTCATGGACGGCACCAGCCTGTCCGACCTCGCGACCAGGCAGGGCGTGTCGATGACCACCGTGCTCGACACCCTCGGCCGTGGCATGGTGGTGAACACCACGATGTGACGACCGATCCACGAGTCCGGGACGGGTCGGCCGCGGTGCCCGCTGACCGAGGCGCGCCTCCCGGGATACCGTGGCACATGCCTGCAGTCGAACGGCCGGACATGTCCGGATTTGGGGGTCCCGACGACCTCGACGGCGCGCTGCCGTGGTCGTGGGCCGAGGAGCGGCTCGTCGCGAACCGCAACTTCTGGGTGGTCACCGTCTCGGGGTCGGGGCGGCCGAGCGCGATGCCCGTGTGGGGCGTGTGGTTGCCGGAGGTCGAGCGGTTCCGCTTCTCGTGTGCTCCGACGGCTCGCAAGTTGCGCAACCTCGTCGCCAACCCGCAGTGCGTTGTCATGGTCGACGACACCGTCGAGTGCGTGTCGGTCGAGGGGCGGGCGCGCATCGTCGACCAGGACGTCGAGCTCGACGTCGTGGCGGAGCTGCTCGCGGCGTACCTCCCGAAGTACTGGCCCGACCCGGCGGAGCACGCCTCCTCGACCGCGTTCCTGCGCGAGAACACCCTCGTCGACGTGACGCCCGATCGGGCGTTCGGGATCATCGAGCGCGAGGACGACTTCGCCCGGCGCGCCACCCGCTGGCGTTGGTGACGCTCCGAGCCCGACGTCCGTTGATCAGGAATCTCCTGTCGGATCGTGTTGACGATCGAACATACGTTCGATAGTGTCCGGGTCATGGAGACGGCGGTCCTCTCTCTCGATCAGGCGGTGCGCGACCTGTCGCGTGTCGATCTGGGTGAGCTGGGTCCGTCGGAGTTGGGGTCGCTCGCGGTGAGGGTGGGGCGGCACATCGACAAGATCAAGATGCTCCATGCCCGGATCGTGGTGGAAGCCGACCGTGCCCAGTCGTGGCGTGAGTCGGGGGGGGCGTGACATGACCGACTGGTTGTCGGGCAAGACCGGCACGTCGCGTGGTGAGGCCAGTCGCGGCAGCGGTTGGGGGAAGCGCTCGGCACGTCGCAGGAGTTGGCGGATGCGGTGGAGAACGATGAGTTGTCCGCGGCGGCGGCGGAGCAGTTGCACGACGCGGTCATGAACCCGCCCGCAGGGACGGACGCGGAGGATCTCGCGGATCTGATCGATGCTGCCAAGGGTGGCGGCCCTCGTGATGTGAAGGCCGCGGCCGATCGTTGGCGTGAGACGCACTCGTCGGAGACACCGGAGCAGCGCAGCGCCCGCCGATATGCGAAGCGGTCCGTGTCGTCGCGGCCGCCGTCGGACGGGACCGTGGAGACCACGGTGATCCTCCCCGAGCTCGAGCATCGTCAGTTCATGAATGCGATCTCGCATGTCGCGGGGGACTGGGATGCGAACGACACGCGTACCGCCGCCCAACGTCTGGCGGACGGTCTGATCCAGTTGTGCAAGGCCGACGCGGCCGGGACGGTGACCGGAGGTCGGGAGAAGCCGACGATCCTGATCGGATGCACCGCGGAG
>CAUJET010000074.1 GCA_963169665.1 Actinomycetota bacterium
CAGTCGAGCTCCTCCACCCGGTATGTCACCACTCCAGCGCCCGACGACGGCCCCGCCAGACCGGCAGTCACGAGCGGTGCGGCGCAGCAGTCATCCGTCACCGGCGACGCTGCGGCGTCGTGGCGGTCGCCCTCAGCCGCCATGTCGAGCACCCCGAACACGAACCCGAACCAACACGAACGTCGGCGAACAACGATCGAGACACATCACGGAGCGCTTGCGAACAACGAGCATGAACGGCATGATATCTGCATACCTGTACAGATATCAAGGTCTCGAAAGGGAGTTCCCGACATGGCCATCGCCGCGCTCATCCTCTATCTGATCTGGGCAGTGCTCGCGTTCGGCTGGCGCACGATCGAGCAACGCCGACGCACCGGCGACACCGGCCTCCGACTCCACGCCGAACCCAACACCGCGCAGTGGTGGGCCAAGATCGGATTCGTGATCGCGATGCTCGTCGGCATCGCCGCACCCGTCGCCGCTGTCGCCGGCCTCGACGGCATCTCCGCGCTCGACGCCACCTGGCTGCACGTCACCGGCATCGTGGTCACGTTGGCCGGCATCGTGCTCACCCTGGCCGCCCAGTACTCGATGGGCGAATCGTGGCGGATCGGCGTCGACCCAGCAGAACGCACCGAACTCGTCACCGCAGGTGCATTCCGCTACGCCCGCAACCCGATCTTCACCGCGATGCTCGTCACCGCCACCGGACTCGCGATGACCATCCCCAACGCCATCAGCATCATCGGCCTCCTCGCACTCATCGCCGCGCTCGAGATCCAAGTCCGCCTGGTCGAAGAGCCCTACCTCATCGACACGCACGGCGACACCTACCGCAACTACGCACGACAGGTCGGACGATTCGCCCCCGGTATCGGCCACATCGATTGAAGTCCCGTGGCTCGGACCGAACTACGGAGCGGCACGACCCCCGAAGTCGACCGCGTCATCGGGCAACCAAGCGAGGGCCACACGGAATCGAAGGATCGGCTCAATCACTGCGACGATGGCCGAGTCGCACTACCTGGGCTCCCCGATCGCATCGAATCGCACCGACACATCATTCGAGTCGGAAGTCTGTCGATGTCGAGTTCACTCGGCCAGCGCCACGACGACGTCGGTTGGACTGTCCGTCCGCCGGGACGATGCGAGCGACTCAAGCGATACCTGTACTGGCGGTCAGCGAAAGGCGAGGAGGAGTCCGGTGGCGTTGAACCCGAAGTGGATCGCGATGGACGGTCCAAGGCGTCCGGTGAGCAATGCGGCCGCGCCAACGATCAATGCGAACGCGGCGAGGCCGGGGTACTCGACCGGGCGGAAGTGGATCAGGGTGAAGAGGCCGGCGGTGCACAACCACGCCAGCACGTCACCGATGCGGCCGACCAACGAACGCTGCACGAGCCCTCGATAGACGAGTTCCTCGACGACTGGCGCGCCGACGATGACGACAACGGCGAGCAACACCACCGTCACCGGTCCGTCAGCGCGATCGGTCAAGCTGGTCGCAGTTTCCCGCAACCTGCCCGGTTCGAATGTCGCCGGCCACACGGCCCGCAACGGCAGGTAGACGAGCGGCACCACGACCAGTTGACACAGCACCCCGACCGGTACACCCAGCAGGTCAACCCATCGGGCCGACAGCCCGTAGTCACGCTCGAAACTGCGAGCGCCGGTACGTTGCGACAGCAACACCATCCCTATGAGATACGCCGACCAACCGACGATCAGCGACACGGCGACCACCTGGATCGGTGCCGATGTCGACGCGCCCGACGATGCGAGCACGAGCGCACCGAGCACGGAACTCGCAGTCCACGCGGCGAGCCACGTCCCCATGGCAGCCCCGGCTGCGATCGTCGGCGCCCGGGGCTCGGCTCGCGCGACGAGCGGCGCAGGTCGGACGGAATCAGGCATGACCGGGAACCGGTTGCGGGACGTGACCAACGAATTCCTGGACACGTGCCGACGCCTGCGGGCACGCAGGCGCCACGATCATCGCCACCGTCGTTGCTCGGCAAACTGTCCGTCGGGATCCATCTCGACCGAGTTGCCCCCGAGGTCCACCGCCGCGCGCATGCCATGAGCGTCGACGTCGAGCCCCCGGTCGAAACGCGTCAACCCTCGGCTCGCTCTCCTCGACGAACTCGAGGTACCCGAACTCCGTCGGCGACAAGTACACCCAGCTTCGGTCGGTGCCGACAAGGCTATGAACACCCTGTCGACTGTACATAGATTCAGATGACCCGTAGATTTCGGGGGCGAACAACCGGTGGAACTCTTGAAATCACCGATCTGCACAGCCATGGCATTCGCCGGAGTCGCTGCGGTGTTCGTTACTGCGTGCGGGGGCGGCGACGAAACAGCGATCGCTCCTGTCTCCGAGGGGGGAAGCGCAGTCGTTGTTCGCGCAGTCGACGGACTGCGGTGGGAGAATCCCACGTACACCGCGGAAGCCGGCGACGTGCGTCTGGTCCTCGAGAACACTTCATCATTGCCGCACAACCTGGTGGTCATCGACGCCGAGAGCACCGAACTCCCTGTCGCCCTCGATGCGCCGTCGCGGAGCGACGTCGACGAAGCCACGATTCCCCTCGCTCCTGGCACCTACGCGCTCCTGTGCAAGATCCCGGGCCACGCCACGATGAACGCCACGCTCACCGTCGAGTAGCGCAACGGGCACGACCAGGGCCAGCGCGACCTGGCAACTGATCTGGACGCGCAGCGTCTCGATCTCTCGCGCGTTGCGCTGCGCCCAGCATGGGCCACTACCGGACTACCCGATCAGTTGTCCGGACTCCCCTGGCCGGGCCCAGCGGAACGTGCCGTACCGCCGAATCCGGAATGAGCAGTCGTCGAGTTTGGTTGTGCTGGCCGCGACACCTCCGCTTGGGCGGGCGCGCAGGGCTCCTCATCACTCGGCGACGCAGCGGTCAGATTCGTGGACCGAAGCTGCGAGCCGACGCGAGCGCATGAGCCAGAGACATGATGCAGTGTCCCGGACACGTCATCATCTCGCTCCGCACCGGTCGCGCCGTGCGGCGGTCGGCCTACCCCGGCGCTGCCGACGGGATCGGGCGGTACCACGAAGGTCGAAACGTGAACATCGGCGACCCGAACGGCTGAGGTCGGGGATGCCCAAGGCCATCCACAGCAGAAAAGCCGCCACCATGGCGAAGAAGGCGACGTCCACCAGCATCTACGCGCCCCGATCGAATCCTCAGCATCCCTCGAAGATGCGCCGACGTGACCAATTGGCCATCTCCAGGCTCTACCAGGCCGCGACGTTGGCGGCAACCGCTCACGCGTGAAGATCCCCGGGCATTGTCGGCTGAGCCGGGGAGGTCAATCCACACGAGCCGCCATCAGACCACGAGCCGCTCTGGGACGACTCACCGGAGGGCGAACCCTGCGTCACGGTCATTGCATCACGAACTCGAGGAAGTACACCTCGTACACCTCTTCGGGGTAGGCGTTCGCAAGGCGCTGGGTGAGCAGCTCCTTGATGTTCTCGCGGCCTTCGGGTTCCTGCAGGGTCGCCATGGAGTTGCCCGAGAGCGTCGACACGATGATGTCCTTGGCGGGAGCGGTGTTCAGCGGCTCGCCGGCGCCCTCGCCCGCAGCGACACCGACCACGCCGGGGCAGAGACCCAGCGAGACCGTCACGCGCAGATAGTGACCGTCGTTGAGGTTGATGCTCATCGACTCGAGGTCGAGCGTGTTGTGCTCGGCCGTCGTGGCATCGGTGCCCGCGGCGCAGCCCTCGAGCTGCACGATCGTGGTGGTCGTCGCCGATGCCGGCGTGGCCGCCGCACCGCGTCCGCCCAGCATGTAGCCCACACCGGCGAGTGCGACGCACATCCCGATGAGCTTGACGGGGCTCTTCTTCTTCTCGCCGTCCTCGCCGGCCTTGTCGTCCTTCTTCTTTCCCATGAGTGACCGTCCGTGTCGTCGGGCCCCCGTCGGTTCCCGCGCTGCGGGCCCGGTGGAGGTTCTTGCGTTCTTGACTGTCCGGAGACGAACCCGTCGATGCCAGGAGGCAGCGGGCGATCGGTCGTGGGATCAGCCGTCGATCTGGAGGGCTGCGTCGAGCGAGATGTCCGAGATGATCGTGATCTCGACCCGCCGGTTCAGTGCGCGACCTTCGGCCGTGCCGTTGTCGGCGATGGGCACCTCTTCGCCCCACCCGGCGATCTCCAACCGTCGCTCGAACCCACCCTGGAGTGCGAGGAACCGGCGCACCGAGTTCGCCCGATCCGCAGAGAGTTCGTAGTTGGTGTTCGGGTCGCCGACGCTGTCGGTGTGGCCCTCGATCTTGATCTCGTTCGGGATCTTCTGGAGGGCAGGCACGATGGTCTGCAGCACCACCTGGCCGCTCAGCTTCAGCTCGGCGCTGCCGCTGTCGAACAACAGCGCGGAGTCGACCACGCTCAGCACGAGGCCCTCGCCGTCGAACTTGAACAGGATCTGATCGCCGACTCCCTGGGCGTCGGCTGCGGCCTGGATCGCATCCTCCACGCTCTCGAGGGCGCCGAGGGCCTCCTGGGCAGCTTCCTGCTCGGCCTCCTGACGGGCCTGCTCGATCTGCAGCTCCGTGGGGGTGGCCATCCCGGTGCCGTCACCGTTGCCGGTGCCCTCGGCATTCGCGGGCATCACGTTCGCGTCGAGCACACCCTCGCCGCCGTCGAGGGGCGACGGACCGCTCTGGCCTTCGCTGAGGGAGACCACCTGCGAACTCGATCCGCCACCGAACTCCTGCCGGAAGCTCTCGGCCAGCTTCTTGAACTTCTCGAGATCGGTCCGGCCCATCGCGAAGAGCACCAGGAACAACGCCATGAGCAACGTGAGCATGTCGGCATAGGGGATCACCCACGCCTCGTGGTTCACGTGCTCCTCGTGCTCCTCGTGCTCCTCGTGCTTGTGTCCCTTCTTGCCCCCGTGACCGCCGCCGCTCACGACGAGGCCTCACGGAGCGCCTCCGCCTCCTTCGGCGACAGGTAGCTCATCATCGTCTCCTCGATCACGCGGGGGTTCTGGCCGCCCTGGATGGCGAGCACGCCCTCCATCACCATCTCGCGGGCCTGGGCCTCCTGCGCGGAGAGACGCTTCATGCGGGCCGACAGTGGCAGCATCACGCCGTTCGCCAGGAACACGCCCATGAAGGTGGCCACGAAGGCGCCGGCGATACCGGCACCGAGCTTCTCGGGCTTGTCGAGGTCGCCGAGGGTGGCGATGAGGCCGACCACGGCGCCGATGATGCCGAAGGTCGGGGCGAAGATGCCGTACGACTGGCACCAGTCGGAGGCCACTTTGTGGCGCACCTTCATCGCCTTGATGTCGGTCTTCATCACCTGGGCGACGGCATCGGGGTCGCTGCCGTCGATCGCGAGCTGCAGGCCACGCTTCATGAACGGGTCGTCGAGGCCGGCCATCTCCGACTCGAGCGCCAGCAGACCTTCACCGCGTGCCTTGCGGGCGAACTCGACGAGGGTCTTGATGGTCTTCTCGCTGTCGATCGGCTGGTCCTTGCCGAGCA
>CAUJET010000075.1 GCA_963169665.1 Actinomycetota bacterium
GCATGAACCAACGACAGGAGCACACGATGCCCTCAGTAATCGACCCGACCTCCACGCTGGGGGAGCTGGTGAACGCGACCCCGACACTGGCGGCACACCTCGACCAGCTCGGGCTCGACTTCTGCTGTGGCGGGCATCGAAGCCTGGTCGAGGCCGTCGCTGCGGCCGGCCTCGACCTCGACGAGGTCCACGCCGCCCTCGCCGCCGTCAGCTCCGAGCCCGACCCCGGCACGGTGGCCTGGGTCGAGATGAGCCCGGTCGAGCTGGTGGACCACCTCGAGACCACGCACCACCGATACCTGAGCGACACGTTGCCTCACGTCGGGGCACTGGTCGACAAGGTCACCGCGGTCCACCGCGACTGGCACCCCGAGCTGGTGACGGTGCGGTCGTTGGTCGCTGAGCTGCGAGCCGACCTCGAACCGCACCTGTTGAAGGAGGAGCGCGTCCTGTTCCCGATGATCCGTGAGCTCGCCGCGTCGGGGGCGTCGGCGCCGAGGTTTCATTGCGGCACGCTGGCCAACCCGATCCGGGTGATGCTGACCGAGCACGACACCGCCGGCGATCTCCTCGCCCGGCTTCGGGCCGCGACCGCCAACTACTCGGTACCGGAAGACGGCTGCGCCAGCTACCACGCCCTGTACGCGGCGCTCGCCGAGATCGAAGCCGACACCCACTTGCACGTCCACAAGGAGAACAACGTGCTGTTCCCCGCGGTGCTCGCCACCGAAGCCGCCCTCGAGCATGGTGCTTCATGAACACGGATCTGGGCGGCGACCCGCCGTGCTGGGCCCACCTCGTCGACGACGACCCGACACCCTCGGGGTCTGGTGAGGTCGGCCAGGTGGTCGCCGTCGACCTCGGCGCGACCGACACCCGCGGCCGGTCCGGGGTGGTCTGGAGCCTGCCCCATGGCGGCGACCTCGACGTCAACCTGGTGCACCTGCGACCCAACGACAGCATCGGCGCGCACGTCAACAACGACGTCGACGTGGTGATCTCCGTGTTCGCCGGACGCGGTCAGGTCTCGATCAACGGCACCAGCCACGACCTGCGAAGCGAGGTCCTCGTTGTCGTCCCGAAGGGCGCTCGGCGCGAGATCCGCGCCGGCTCCGACGGCATCACCTACCTCAGCATCCACCGACAACGCCAACCCCTCGGCATCGGCGTCCGCCCGAAACAGTCCGATGACCGGTGACCTCCCGTCACCGCCCATGGCTCGGGTGGAGCGGACCGCCGCGACGGCGTGGTCGTCGATGAGCGGCGCGTCAGCTCCGGCGCATCGGGGCAGGGTCCTCGATGACCGCGTCGAGATCACCGAGTTCGTCACCCGCTTCTACCGTGCGATCGCCCAGGACGACCAGTTCCATCGCTACTTCCACACCATCGCCAACGTCGACTGGCACGCCCACACCCTCGACCTCGCCGACTTCTGGACGGCGGTGCTGCTCGGCGAACCGCACCAGCATGCGGTCGAGACCATCGAGGCGCACCGGTGGCTGCACGACACCGAACCATTCGACGACAACCTGTTCGAGTTGTGGGTCGAAATCCTCGACGAGACCCTCGACGGCGGCTGGAACGGACCGATGACCGAGTCCGCCCGACGGCGCGGTCGCGGCCTCGCCTGGGCCATGGCGAAACGTCTCACCGGCCACACCCCCCGACGAACACCATGAACAACGACTCGCCAACGCCACGACCCGACGACCCTCGACGACGGCGCCCACCAGTCGGTGACGCGCCGTCGCACCCGCCGCTCGCCGCAGCGCTGCTGATGATCGGGGTGGTGCTGTTCCTCGTCGTCATGTCGGTCGTCGCCGTGATGTGACCCGGCCGACGGTCGACGCGCGGTCGTTCAGGCCGGGATCGGTTCGTGTTCGGGGCAGTCGACACGCAGGTCCCGGTCGGCGAGCGCGGTGGCGAGGAGCAGGCATCGCGCGCGAGTTCGCGGTCCGGGCGGTTGGTAGTGGCGGCAGCTGAGACAGCTGCGATTGACCGTGATCACCCCGGCCGCCTGCAGTCGGGCGATCTCACCCAGCAGGACCCGCAACGTGGT
Source organism: Actinomycetota bacterium (assembly GCA_963169665.1). Lineage (GTDB taxonomy): Bacteria > Actinomycetota > Acidimicrobiia > Acidimicrobiales > Ilumatobacteraceae > VFMC01. The sequence continues at coordinate 2,060 of CAUJET010000075.1, forward strand.
GGCCCGGTCAGCGTCGGTGCCGGAACCTGCGGCGAGCAGCGGGGCGAGTTCGGTGGCGGTTGCGGCGGCGAGGCGGTCTCCGTCGTCGGTGAGCGCGACGAGGGTGCTGCGCAGATCTGCGGGGTCACGGTCGCGTCGGATCAGCCCGCGCTTGTCGAGGACCGTGACGGCGTCACTGACGGTGGGTTGGGACACGTCGAGCTCGGCCGCGAGGTCACCGACGCGGCGTGGACGACCATCGGCGAGCGTCTCGATCACGCTCAGGCCGAGCAGCGACACCTCGTGGCGCGTCGCGACGTCTTGCCGCGCGGCGCGCAGCGCCCGACCAAGTCGTTCGACGGCGGCGAGCACCTTGCGGTCGAGGTCGGCGCTGTGGCTCATGACCCCATTGTCGCCTGCGCGGCGGCCCGCCGGGTCACCAACGGGTCGGGTCGTAGGGCTGGGACCACAGCGCGACGGTCAAGGT
>CAUJET010000076.1 GCA_963169665.1 Actinomycetota bacterium
CCCGCGCACCGACTTCTCCGAATACCCGTTCCCCAACAGCCGCTCCGGGTCCCGAGGATCCAGCCCGGCCATCAACGCCAGAAACGCCTCGTCCTCCACCGACCCCGAGAGGCCGAGCATCCCGGCGCCCTGGCCGTGCCACACACCGCGCGGCTCGTCCGCATCCAAGTAGTAGTTCGGCAACGCCTCCACGTAGTACGCACCAGCCGACGCCCCCTTCAACGTCGTCACACGAACCGTCACCGGAACATCACCGCCGCCGCTGTGCACTCGTCTGTCCATCCCGAGACCTGAACCGAGAACGTCAGAACTCCCATACGACTCAGCCCTCGAACGGCAGCGACCGCTGCGAGTCGATCGTGTCGTCCCGACGAGTCTCAGCCTCGTCCGTCGGAGCTTCTTCGATGCCCCGCACCTCGGCTGCCGGTGCAGCTGCCTCAACAGCAGCACCGCCGATTCCGGCCTCGATTCCGACGTCGAGCCCCTGCTCTGCTCGCCGCCCGGGCTCGGCGTCGAGATCGGGCTCGAGGCCAGGCGCCGCGCCAGCAGCGCCCGACGCACACAGCACGTCGCTCTGATCCGGTGCCTGCGGTGCCGGCTCTGCGGTCGGGCTCGCGCCCTTTCGGGACGAGCGGTGCGGACGAAGCTTGCGGGTGCGCGGCGGGGGTGGCCACGTGATCGACCGGCCTGCGTACTCCTCGAGCCGAGCCCGAGGAATCCGGTACTGGCCACCGACGAGAATCGCCGGAATGCCATCGGCGCCGGCACTCTTCACGAAACGGCCGACGAGCTCGTACGTCGTCGACCGTCCCAGCTGCAGCACGTCGGCCGTCTGATCGACCGTCAGGAAGTCGGGGGCCTGCCGACCGCCGTCGGATGGGAATCCGGGTTCATCCGCCATCGAACGTCCTCCAAGGAGTGCGGCAACAGCCGCAGCCCCGACCCCAACGGTCGGAACTACGTCATCGATACGAAATCAGGTTCCTGGAGATGCTCACCGAATGCCCCATCGCAAGTTACGGTTTCGCGACTTTTCACCGGAAGCCTCACCGGGAAGTTCACACCTCACCGAATGCCTCACCGAATGCCTCACCGATTGCCAACGCCGCTGAGCTGGGCCAGGGAACATCGACGGGAAGATCGCAGGGAACATCACCGGGCGGCGGATGTTCACACCGATGTTCACACCCTTCCGGAGCGAAGCTCTCAGGCCCGGTTCGAACTCAACGGGTTCGAAGTCGCTGAGCGGACGAATGAGCCACGGTCGACTCGTCACTCGACGTGGAGGAAGCGTCACTCGGGGTCGAGGCGGAGCCGCTCAATGCGTTGTGCATGAACGGCGTTGATGAATGGACCAGGGTCGGCGCGACATGCATCGGCGATCGTCTCGATCTGATCGACGAAGCGGCGCACCATCTCGTCGGCGGGCAACGACTGGCTCGTGAGGCAGAAGCACCGGACCGAGTGCCGGAGGACGGCGGCGCGTTCCGCTGGGTTGTAGCGAATGCGGGTGTCCTTCATGAACACCACCCACCCTTCCGAACCCGCAAGCGTCAGCCATTCCTCATCGGCTACCTCCTCGTCGGCCGGGACGCCGTAGTGCTCGCCAGGGTGACGAGCCGCAGGCCGGCATCGCGCAGGGCCTGCGGCACCTTGATCCGGCCGAGGCTCCGGTCGAGGAAGAGGTCAGGCAGCCCGTCGGGATGCGACACGCAGCAGGTCCTCGAGCTGATCGGCGGGCACGCCGAACTCGAGCGACAAGTCCTCCAGCGGCTCACCCGCCCAGAAGCGCTCGAGGACGTCATCCACCCGGACTCCACCGCGCTCGAAGATCGGCACGCCGAACGCCCGGGTTGGATCGACGACCACCTGAGCTCGTTCGTATGCAGGCAAGCGGATCAACGACGCGTAGCCATCTGCCCCGTACTCGATGCGTCTCAGGTATGCCTCGATCACCTCGGTGAACACCCGCTGGCCGTTGCGGACCACGACGAGGTTCTGCGCGAGCCGACCCTCTTCGTCGGCCGCGTGCTGCTCGCCGTAGTCGAACAGAAGCTCTGCGCCATCGGTGTACAGCTTCTGCGACGCCAGTGCGTGCTCGACGCCGAGGCCTTCCTGCAGCTGCCGCAGAGCAGGCCGAATGCGCTGCATCGGAACGCCGCTGCGTCGCACCGCCGCCAGGACCAAGGCCTCGGCAAGCCCCACGAAGGGAATCGACGGTTGACGAGGACCCGATGCCGGAAGATGCGTCACGACCGGATCGCCACTCACCGCAGGCCGACCCAGCGAGCGCCGCACGTACCCCTGAGCCCAGGTGTTGAGAGTCGACGCCGGCACGTCCACGATGCGAGCAGCCTCCGCAACGGTGTACAACGGGGTCCTGAATCGAGTCTGATCGAACGACGTCACGGCACACCTCCTCTCGGAACGGCCCAACACTAACCAGCTCGCCCAGAACCCGTCGTGCACTTCCCGACGGCCGGAAGGACCGCATACGCTCTGCTCTGTAAGCCCCTGCGCAGCCTCTCCCACTCGATGGTGATGCGCCCGGGGGCAGATTCGTTTTCCGGCTCACGACGGTCCCAGCAGGGCGGCGACGGCGGCTGCGGCCTCGGCTTGTTGGCCGGGCATCACGTGGGCGTAGGTGTCGAGGGTGAAGCTCACCGACGCATGCCCCAGACGCTCGCTCACGACTTTCACGTTCACCCACGCCATCAACAAGTGTGATGCGTGGGTGTGACGCAGATCGTGCAGCCGGATGCGCGGCAGATCGGTGGAGTCCACGAGCCGGCCGAACGCTTGTGTCACCGAGTCGGGCCGGATCGGCCGGCCGAGCTCGGTGGTGAAGATGCGATCGTCGATCTTCATCGGGATGCCGAGCATGAACAGGAGCTCGCGCTGCGATGCGCGGTAGCGCTGCAGGATCGCGGTCGTCGCCGGGTCGATGTCGATGACACGGCGACTGCGCCGCGACTTCGGTGCGTCGATCTGCTCGACGCCGTCGACCTGAGTTGCAGCCTGGGAGACGACGAGGACGCCGCGGGTCAGCTCGACGTCACACCACCGAAGTCCCACAGCCTCGCTGCGCCGCATACCGGTCATCGCGATCGTGCGGAACAACGCCTCGTTGTGATGGCCCTCGATCGAGCGCAGGAACCCCGCCAGTTCCGCCGGAGTCCACACCTGCATCTCGGGAGCCCTGGAGCGAGCGGTCGTGAGCGAGGGCGCATCGGCCAGGCGTGCGACGTTGCGCGTGACGAGGCCCTTGCGTTCGGCGTCGTTCAGCATCTTGTTCGCCGCCGCGTGCACGTGGTGCACGCTCGTCATCGACAGCGGTCGACCGTCACGGCCGCCACCCACGAGCAGGTCGCGGTAGAGCTTGTCGAAGTCGGGCGTGCGCAGATCTTGCAGCGCCACGTGACCGAGGCGCGGCAACAGGTACAGATCGAGCACCTGCCGATAGCCGCGCAACGTCGAGGCCTTGCGACCCTGCGTCTCGAGCCCCGCCAACCATCCGACCGAGTAGTCGCGCAACGTGAGTCGGCTGGGCGCCACGAACGTGCCGGTTCGATGGGTGGCGATCAACTCGGCGAGCGCCTGTTGCGCTTCCTTCTTCGTGCGGTAGGTGCGCTTCGACTGTCGTCGTCGACCGCCCTCCTGCCAGGTCACGTGGGCGACCCACGAGGTGGCTCCGGCCGGGGTCTCCCGGCGATAGACGGTCCCGCTCGCCATGGCGAAAAGCTACCAGAGCGTTACCACGACGTTACCACGAGCCCGATTTCGCCCCCTCTGAGCGAGTCAGACTTCAGCCTTGCATGGCCTGTGAGCTGGTCTTTCGTGGGCGCCCCCGGCAGGGATCGAACCTGCGACCTGCGGTTTAGGAAACCGTTTGTCAGGACATGTGTTCAACCAGGTCAGACCTGGTGTGAGCGGCTGGTTGGCTAGTCTCTTCCCACAGCCTTCCCAAGAATGTGGGTCACCCTCGGTCTATGACGGCGACTCGACTGGAGGTGATGGGTGATGGCTCGACCGATGCAAGAGGTCAAGGTCTACGGGGTCCAGGATCGCCGTTCCACGGTACAAGCCAAGCTGCCCTGGGTCGTGCGCTACACGATCGACGGTCGGCATCGCAGCAAGTCGTTTCGCACTCGTGCCGAGGCGGAGCGCTATCGAAGTCTGCTGTTGCAGGCCGTCCAGGCGGGCGGGCGTTTCGACGAGACGACCGGCGAACCAGAGTCGTGGCAGACGCCGCTGCGCGACGTCCGCGTCCACGAGTGGTCGCGGCGCTGGCTCGCCGAACAGTGGCAGGAGTGGCAGCCG
>CAUJET010000077.1 GCA_963169665.1 Actinomycetota bacterium
CTAGATTCGAATGACACCGCTGTCATTTCTCCACAGTCTGTGGACGATGGCTGTGGAAAGCCTGTGTACGACGGGCCCGACGCCGACGGCGGTGTGACCGAGCGGAAGTAGCGGAGAGGGAAGAGGCGTCCCCGATGGCGAAGTCGTTCACGCACTTGCACGTGCACACCGAGTACTCGATGCTCGATGGCGCGGCCCGCGTCGAGGCGGTGGTGGCGAAGGCCAAGGACGACGGGCAGCCGGCGGTCGGCATCACCGACCACGGCAACATGTACGGCGTGCTCGACTTCTACAAGGCGGCACGCAAGGTCGGCGTCAAACCGATCATCGGCACCGAGGCCTACCTCGCCCACGAGCACCGCTCCGAGCGCCCGGTGCGGCGCAACAGCAAGATGGACGACTCCGGCGGCGAGGCCGAAGGCGGCAAGAAGCTCTACTACCACCTCACGCTGCTGGCCGAGAACAACACCGGCTACAAGAACCTGATCCAGATCGCCTCCCGGGCGTTCATGGAGGGCTACTACTACAAGCCCCGCGTCGACTGGGAGGTCCTCGCCGAGCACAGCGAAGGGCTCATCGCCACCACCGGCTGTCTCGGCGGGCACGTGCTGCAGTCGCTGCTCCAGGGTGACGAGAAGGGCGCCCTCGACAAGGCGGGTCGCCTGCAGGAGATCTTCGGCAAGGACAACCTGTTCGTCGAGATCCAGGACCACGGTCTGGCAGCGCAGCGCGAGACCAACCCCAAGTTGATCGAGATCGCGAAGCGCATCGGCGCGCCGCTGCTGGCCACGAACGACTCGCACTACACGCATCAGCACGACCACGAGGCCCACGACGCGCTGCTGTGCGTGCAGACCAGCGCGTTGCTCAGCGACCCCAAGCGGTTCAAGTTCGAGGGCACCGAGCACTACCTCAAGACCGCGGCCGAGATGCGCCACCTGTTCCGCGACTATCCCGAGGCGTGTGACAACTCGCTCTGGATCGCCGAGCGCGCCGACGTCACGATCGAGTTCGGCAAGCCGCAGCTGCCCAACTTCCCGATCCCCGAGGGCTTCACCGACGACGCCCAGTACCTCGACCACCTCACGTGGGAGGGGGCGAAGATGCGCTGGGGCGACGACCTGCCGAGCGCGGCGATCGAACGCATCGCGTACGAACTCCAGGTCATCAAGAACATGGGGTTCGCCAGCTACTTCCTCATCGTGTGGGACCTGATCAAGCACGCGAAGGACACCGGCATCCGCGTCGGTCCGGGCCGTGGTTCGGCCGCCGGCTGCGCGGTGGCGTACTGCCTCAAGATCACCGACCTCGACCCGATCAAGTACGACCTGCTGTTCGAGCGCTTCCTCAACCCGAGCCGCATCTCGATGCCCGACATCGACATGGACTTCGACTCGCGATACCGCGACGAGATGATCCGCTACGCAGCCGAGCGCTACGGCCGCGACCACGTCGCCCAGATCATCACCTTCGGCACGATCAAGGCCCGCAACGCCGTGCGCGACGCGGCGCGCGTGCTCGGGTTCCCGTACGGCGTGGGCGACAAGGTCGCCAAGGCGATGCCACCGCTGGTGATGGGACGCGACACCCCGCTGCGGTACTGCTTCGAGGAGAACCCGAAGTACGCGGATGGCTACAAGGCCGCCTCCGAGCTGCGCGCGATGTACGAGGCCGACCCCGACGTGAAGCGCGTGGTCGACGTCGCCAAGGGGCTCGAGGGTCTGAAGCGCAGCGACGGCATCCACGCCGCCGCCGTGGTGATCACCAAGGATCCGCTCACCACGTACCTGCCCATCCAACGCAAGCCCGAGGCCGGCGTCGCTCCCGAGAACGCACCGGTCGTCACCCAGTTCGAGATGCACGGCGTCGAGGAACTCGGCCTGCTGAAGATGGACTTCCTCGGCCTTCGCAACCTCGACGTCATCACCGACACGGTGAACATGGTGCGCGCCTCCAAGGACCCGACCTTCGACATCGACTCGGTCCACCTCGACGACCCGGGCGTGTTCGCCCTGTTGGGTCGAGGCGACACGATGGGCGTGTTCCAGCTCGAGTCGCCGCCGATGCGCGCCCTGCTGCGCTCGTTGGCACCCACCAGCTTCGAGGACGTCTCGGCCGTGCTCGCGCTCTACCGGCCCGGGCCGATGAGCGTGAACATGCACTACGACTACGCCGACCGCAAGAACGGTCGGCAGGAGGTCGAGTACTTCCACGAGGACGCCCGCGAGGTGCTCGGCGACACGTACGGCCTGATGATCTACCAGGAGAGCGTGATGCGCGTGGCGCAGAAGTTCGCCGGGTACTCCCTCGCCCAGGCCGATTCGTTGCGCAAGGCGATGGGCAAGAAGAGCCGCGAAGTGATGGCCAAGGAGCGAGCCGACTTCGAGAACGGCTGCGAGACCACGGGCTACGGGCGTGCGCTCGGCGAGAGCCTGTTCGACGTGATCGCGAAGTTCGCCGACTACGCGTTCAACAAGAGCCACACCTTCGGCTACGGCCTCGTCACCTACCAGACCGCGTACCTGAAGGTGCACTACCCGGTCGAGTACCTGGCCTGTCTGCTCACCAGCGTCAAGAGCAACCTCGACAAGGCCGCCGTCTACCTGTCCGACTGCCGTGCGATGGGCGTCAAGGTGCTCACGCCCGACATCAACCGCTCGGTCATGGACTTCGCCGCGCTCGCACCGCACGAGGTGCCCGAGGACATCCAGCTCCCGATCGGCAGTCCCGGCGCGATCACGTTCGGCCTGTCCGCGATCCGAAACGTGGGCGAAGGACTCGTCGCTCAGCTGCTCGCCGAGCGCGATGCCAACGGCACGTTCGAGACGTTCCACGACTTCGTCGAGCGAGTGCCCGAACCCGTGCTCAACAAGCGAACCGTCGAGTCGCTCATCAAGGCCGGTGCCTTCGACAACTTCGGCCTGCCGCGCAAGGGCCTGCTCATGGTGTTCGAACAGATCATCGACACCACCGTCGTCCGCCGCCGCGAGCGCGACCAGGGCGTGATGAGCCTCTTCGGTGACTTCTCCGAGGCCGCCGATTCGGGCTTCAGTGAGCGCATCGCCGTCCCCGAGCTCGAGTTCGACAAGACCGAACGGTTGAAGTTCGAGAAGGAGATGCTCGGTCTGTACGTGAGCGACCACCCGTTGCTCGGCGTGGAGGCCGCGCTGCGCCGTAAGGTCGACTGCACCGTCGCCGAGGCGCTCGAGCGTGAGGACGGCTCGGTCATCACGCTCGGCGGGGTGATCACCGGGCTCGCCCGCAAGTTCACCAAGAAGGGCGACCAGATGGCGGTGTTCACCCTCGAGGACCTCGACAGTGCGATCGAGTGCACGGTGTTCCCGCGGGTGCTGATCGAGCAGGGCCACAAGCTGGTCGACGATGCGATCGTCACGGTGAAGGGTCGCATCGACAAGCGCGACGAGTCGCGGGTGGGCTTCATGGCCCAGGACGTCACGATCCTCGAGAGCCTCGACACGTCGTCGTCGCTGCCGTTGCACCTGAAGGTGCCGGCCGCTGCGCTGAGCGAGCTGAAGATCCATCAGCTGCGACGCATCCTGCGCGACCACCCGGGCGAGTCGATGGTCTACCTGCACATCGGCCAGGGCAAGATCCTGCGCCTGGCCGACGAGTTCTGCGTCGACCTCGATCGGGTGGTGCCCGAACTGCGCGTGGCCCTCGGCCACGACGCCGTCATGCTCTGACACCGGGAGCCGACGGCACGTGCGTCCGCCAGGATTTCCTGTGCCAGGGACACGCTCTGAGCTGGGATGAGCCGCCGAGGTGATGCGCGGCTGGTGGAACACCCCCTCGGAAGTGGCAGAATGGTGCACTCACGTCATCCCGCCCGCCGAACAGGCGATGGTGGTTCTCAGCCGACAGGAGCTTCGAGCAATGGCAATCCAGGTGGAAACCAGGGACTGCGCAGCGCTCACCGACGCCGACCTCGATGACATGGCGTCGATGGGGGGTGCATTCGACATCGGTGTGCTGTCGAAGGCGAAAGAGGATTGGGTGCTGTGCGCCACCGCTCGTGTGGAGGGCAAGCTGCACGGCTTCTCGTTCTCGACGCTCGAGCGCATCGGCGGCACACCATGCGTGCTCATCGGACTGCTGAGCGTGAAGCGCACGTCCAAGCGGGATCAGGTGCTGAAGTCGCTCATGGGCGAGTCGTTCCATCGTGCGCTCATGGCCTTCCCCGACGAGGACGTCGTGGTCGGCTCCCGCTTCGTGCGGCCCGACGCGCTCGACGGCTTCAAGGCGCTCGACGAGATCATCCCACGGCCAAAGCACCGTGCGGTCGGCGAGGAACGCGCGTGGGGCCGTCGTCTCGCCCGCCGCTTCTCGGTCGACGCGAACTACGACGAGCAGAGCTTTGTCGTCAAGACCAACGGTCAGAGCGGCTTCATCGACCACGAGTCGTTGAAGCCCGAGAAGATCTCGCCCGACGTGGCCGCACTGTTCGACACGGTGGCCGCGAACAAGGGTGGTTCGCTCATCGTCCATGGCTGGACCATGGCCGAGGACCTCGTCAAGCTGGGCGCCCGGCAGCTCTCGTGAGCGAATTCGACGCCGTGGTGCGGCGTCGACGCATGTGCCGGTCGTTCCGGCCCGATCCGGTCGATCCCGACCTCGTCGATCATCTCGTCGATCTGGCGAGCCGCGCCCCGAGCGCCGGCAAGACCCAGGGTTGGCACCTCGTCGTGCTCGAGGGCGAGCAGACCGATCGTTTCTGGCGCCACGCGTTCCCGGTCGAGCGGCGCGCCGGCTTCACCTGGCCGGGCCTGTTCACCGCACCGGTCATCCTGTTGCCCTTCGCCGATCCCAGCGCGTACGTGGCTCGGTACTCCGAACCCGACAAGGCACGTACCGGCCTCGGTGCCGGACCCGACGCCTGGCCGACGCCGTACTGGACGGTCGACGGCTCGATGTCGGTCATGACGTTGCTGCTCGCTGCCGAGGACGCCGGACTGGGAGCGCTGTTCTTCGCCGTGTTCAACGGCGAGCGCGAGGTCCGCGCCGAGCTGGGCGTGCCCGACGGGCTGCAGCTCCTCGGGGCCGTGGCGCTCGGCTGGCCGTCGCCCGACGCGCAGTCGGGCGTCAGCGCCACGCGTCTGCGGCGATCGCCGAACCAGATCATCCACCGCGACGGCTGGTGAGCTCGACCCCGTGACACCGGCGTGACGCGCCGGTGCGGTGCAGACCCTGAGGTCTGCACCGCGTCCGGCGGGGGAGCGTGCCCGCGATCGACATGGACGAGCGGTCAGCTCACGTCCACGAGTTCTCGGTCGGCGGCCGCCACGGCTCGGCGGTCGTCGTCGACCGACCGCAGCGTCGTCGGTGCGGCCGAGCTGATCGGCGCGGTCGGGGCGTGTTCGCCCTCGACGTCGAGGTGGGGGAGCAGCCGATCGAGCCACCCCGGCAGCCACCAGTTGCGGTCGCCGAGGAGCTCCATCGTCGAGGGCACCAGCACCATGCGCACCACGGTGGCATCGAGCAGCACCGCCGACGACAGGCCGAGTCCGATGACCTTGATCAGCACCTGGTCGCCCAGGATGAACGCTCCGAACACCGTCACCATGATCGCTGCCGCAGCGGTGATCACCCGGCCGGTGCGGGCCATGCCGACGGCGACCGCCGAGGCGTTGTCGCCGGTGCGGCGGTATTCCTCGGCGATGCGGGACAGCAGGAACACCTCGTAGTCCATCGAGAGGCCGAACAGCAGGGCGAACATCATCATCGGCGCCCAGGCCGGGATGGGGGTGGGTTCGGTGATGCCGAACAGCTCGCCGAACCGGCCGCCGCGCAGGGCGAGGGCCATGATTCCGTACGAGGCGCCGATCGCCAGCAGGTTCATCACGGCCGCCTTCACGGCAACCAGCAGCGAACGGAACACGAGGAGCAGCAGCAGGAACGACACCGCGATCACCGCACCGATGAACGACGGCAGCCGCGGCGCCATGAACTCGCTCTCGTCGACCTGCGTGGCGGTGAGGCCACCGACGTGGACCCGCTGAGCGTCGCCGACGACCGTCGGCAGCACGTCGTCGCGAACCGTGTGGATGAGATCCTGCGTGGCCTCGGCCTGCGGGCCCGTCGCCGGCAGCACGATCATCGCTGCACTCGTTCCGTCGGCTCCGAGTCGCGGGGGCAGCACAGTAGCGACACCGGGGGTGGCGCGCAGTCGGTCGGCCAACTCGGCGAGCATCGTCCGATCGCCGTTGGTGTCGACCGCGAGGACGAGTGGGCCGTTGGTGCCGGGGCCGAACGTTGTCGTCGTGACGTCGAAGGCACGGCGGCTGGTGAGGTGGGTCGGGCCGTTGCCGGCGTCGGGGTAGCCGAAGCGCAGGCTCCCGAACGGGGCGGCGAGCGCGAGCAGCACGGCGAGGGCGATCGCGCCGGTCGCGAGCGGCCGGCGCATCACGACCCGACTCCAGCGAGCCCACATGCCGTGCTCGCCGCGATCGCCGCGGACGAAGGGGACCTTCACCCGGTCGAGGTGCGGCCCGACGATCCCGAGCAACGCTGGCAGCAGGGTCATCGACGCCACGAGCACGATGAGCACACCGGTGACGGTGACGGCCGCGGTGCCGTAGAGGTACTCCATGCCCATCGCGCACAGGCCGAGCAGCGAGATGACCACGGTGCCGCCGGCGAACAGCACGGCGCGGCCGGCGGTGTCGATCGAATGCACGACCGCGTCGTCGGACGACAGACCGGACTCGACGGCCGAGCGGTACCGGACGACCACGAACAGCGCATAGTCGATGCCGACACCGATGCCGATCATCGTCACGAGCTGCGGCGCCCAGTCGGGCACCATGAACACGTGCGTGAGCAGCTTGCCGACGGCGAGCGCTACGCCGACGCCGAACAGGGCGACGACGAGCGGCATGCCGGCGGCGATCACCGAGCCGAACGCGATCAGCAGGATGACGAGTGCGGCGATCAGACCGATCTGTTCGGAGCCGGCCTCGGTGCCCTCGGCCATCTGGACGACGGCGCCGCCGGCTTCGACGGTGAGCGCCGGTGTGTCGCTGCGCAGGGCGAGCTCGATCAGCTCCTCGCCGAGCGAGACGGGGATCTGCTCGGTCGGGGCGTCGAGCTGGAGGGTGACGAGGGCGACGGTGCCGTCGGGGGAGATCGCCGGCGGGAGCACGGCGGCGACGTGGTCGAGGGCCGCTGCGGCTCGGTTGACCGCGGCGAGCTGTTCGCCCGCTTCATCGGACTCGACGCCTTCCGGCGCGACGAAGACGAGCTGCGCGGTGTCGCCGGCCATCTCGGGCAGGCGCTGCTCCAGCAGTTCGAGGGCGGCCTCGGAGTCGCTGCCCGGGATCGAGTAGTCGACGTGATGGTCGCCACCCCAGGCGGACGCCATCACCGAGACGGCGACGAGCGCCGTGGCCCAGGCTGCGACCACCGTGCGACGGCGGCGCACCATGGCGCGAGCGAAGCGTTCGAGGCTCATGACGCCACCGCCTCCGTGCTTGCGGCGGCGAACGTGGCGACGGGTGCGAGCGGGGTGAGGGGGCCGAACGCCATCGCGCTCAGTCGGGCGTGGCGACGCTTGGTGAGCGAGTGCAGCACTCGGAACGGCAGTGGCGCCGTGGCGAGCATGGTGTCGGCGTCGGCACCTGCCGCGCTGAGCACGAACGGGACGGTGAACGCCGCCTGACGTCCGATGCCGATCTGCTCGATCGCCTGCTGCTCCATCGCGAGGTATTCCTCGACGGTGAAGAGGTCGACGAACGTCGGCAGGACGAACTCGTCCTCGAGGTCGAGGTGGGCGTCCATGGTGGCGGCGAGCGCGCTCAGCGCACGCGCTGCCCTGGAGGGACCGCCGACCCGATCGAGCGAGCCGAGCGTCGCGACGATTTCGGCCATGTGCTCGTCGAGCTGGTGGTGCTCGGCGTCGAGCTGTTCGAAGAGCTCGGTCATCGACGGGAGCCGTGCGGCGAGCGCCGGGAAGAACACCGTGTCCTCCACGGTGTGATGGGCCAGTACTTCGCCGGCGTAGCCCTGCCAGTAGCGGCGGACGGCTTTCACGCGTGCGGTGTCGGAGGCGACCATCTCGCCGGTGGCGATCGCCAGGCGATGAGCGCCCTGGCGGATGGCGCGGTGGACGGCGCGGTAGCTGGTGAGGTCGGGGACGGCGGGCACAGTGGTGGTGGGGGATGCGGGGGACACGGGTTGCTCCTGGTTCTCGGCCACGGCGTGGCCGGCAGGAGCAGTGTCCGCGGGGTCGCTTGGAGTCCGCTTGCAACCGACTTGCAAGCACACCGCGATGAGAGATGAGTGGCCCTGGCGCGCTCATCTCTCACCGCGCCAGCCTGGGCCTGGTTCGAGGTGAGAGATGGGTGCGGCACAGGCACTCATCTCTCATCGCGGGGCTACCCGAGCTGGGTGCGGAGCGTGTGGACGTCGTCGGTGGGTTGCTGGCAGGCGAAGTCGCGGCAGACGTAGGCGAAGCCGTCCCTTCGGCTGTCCCACAGCGGCGACTCGTACGGCTCGCCCCACGCCACCACCGAGTTCGGGCGCCAGGTCTCACGGACCACAGCGAGCAGGTCGGGTCGGTCACCCACGACGGCGATCTCGGTGGTGCCGCTCGAGCGGAGGTCGATCGCGGCGAGTGCATTCGAGAACGCGGTCGGCGCCTTCGGGATCACCGTGGCCAGCAACTGCAGGATCTGGTCGGCGAGGTTGGCGTAGCGCAGTTCGCCGGTGAGCGCGGCCAGTCGGTAGAGCGCGATGGCCGCGGTGGAGTTCGCCGACGGGGTGGCGTTGTCCATGAAGTCCTTCTGTCGCACCACGAGTTGCTCGGCGTCGTCGGCGGTGGTGAACAGCCCGCCGTGGTCGAGGTCCCAGAAGTGGTCGAGGAGGGTGTCGGCGGTCTCGGTCGCATGGGCGATCCAGCGCGCCTCACCGGTCGCCTCGGCGAGTCGGGTGAATGCGTCGACGAGGGCGGCGTGGTCGTTGGCGAGGGCGGCGTGACGTGCGCGCGGCGAGCCGTCGGCCTGCCACGAGCGCGACCAGCGGCCGTCGGATGAGCGGAGCTCGCGCACGAGGAACTCACCGTTGGCCACCGCTGCCGCGAGCCAGTCGGATCGTCCGAACGCAGCGGCGGCCTCGGCGATGGTGGCCAGCATCAGGCCGTTCCACTCGGTGAGCACCTTGTCGTCGAGACCCGGCTTCGGTCGTTCGGCGCGAGCGGCGAGCAGGGCGACACGGGCGCGCTCGATGGCCTCGGGGCGGAGCAGGTCGCCCCGGTGGTACAGGCGGGCGGGGATGATCCGGCCCTCGAAGTTGCCCTCCGAGTTCTCGGGTCGGGTGAACTCGTACCACGCGAGCGCCGCGTCGGCGTCGGGGCCTGCAGCGGCGCGCACCTCGTCGGCGGTCCACACGTAGAACGCGCCCTCGTGGCTGTGGCCCTCTGCGTCGAGCGAGTCGGCATCCTCGGCCGAGAAGAACCCGCCGTCGGGATGGCGGAGCTCGCGCAGGACGTAGTCGATGGTCTCGCTCGCGACCTGGCGATACACGGGGTCGTCGAAGACGAGCGCGGCGCGAACGTAGATG
>CAUJET010000078.1 GCA_963169665.1 Actinomycetota bacterium
GGTGCTGCAGGACTCGAACTCCAACGGACGCGTGAACCGGGTGCGGATCACGTGGAGCGAGACCCTCGCAGCCACCTCGACGACCACCGCCCCGTGGACGCTCGCGAACGTGCCCTCCGGCGGGTCGCTCGCCTCGGTGTCAGCATCGGGGACGGCGGCCACGCTCACGATCACCGAGGGCGCCGGTGCGCTCGACACCGCGGTCGGCTCGATGACGATCGCGCTCGCTGCGTCACCTGCAGGTCCACGGGACGCTGCCGGCAACCAGACAGCGTTCGCCCCGCGCGCCCCGTCCGACGGTTCCCGTCCGCTGCTCGTGTCGTTCGCCGAGACCAACGGCGCGACCGACGGTCGCATCGCGCCGGCGGACACCCTGTCGCTCACCTTCACCGAACCGATCGCCCCGGGATCGGTGCCTGCGTCGGTGACGGTCACGCTCACCGATCCGAACAACACCGGCGCCGACCGACTCACGATCGCCGGCATCACGAACGGTGCGCGCTCCACCGGCGGCAACGGCTACGTCACGACCAACAACGTGTCGTTCGGATTCTCGGGTTCCGCGGTCTCGTTCGTCGCAGGCGGCCGCACGATCGTGATCACGGTCGGCACCACGTGTACCGGGACCTGCGCGGCCATCGGCACCCAGACCACGGCGGCCACGGTGTCGATGCAGCCGGCCACCTCGATCACCGACACCGCCGGCAATCTCGTGCTGACGACCACCCGCTCGGCGTCGATCCGCCTCTTCTAGGTCCGTCCAGGACGGGCCGGTCCGCTCAGACGAGCTCGATCGACCGTCCGATCGACGCCAGCTTGTCGGGGTTCACGATCGAGTACTGACGCACCACCCGATCGCCGGCCACCTCGATCACGTTCACCATGTACGGCGCACCGTGCAGCGACACGAGCATGCCCGGCGACCCGTTCACCCACACCGGCACCACGTCGAGCACCTCGGGCGGTAGGCGACGGGCGAGGTTCACCAGGAACCGTGCCACCCGATCGGCGCCCCGCACCGGGCGGCGCGCGGCGTGGCGATTGGCACCGCCGTCGCTCGTCAGCACCACGTCCGGGTGCAGCATCGACCGGACCGCGTCGAGATCGCCGCTCATCACCGCTCCCACGAACGCGGCCGCGATCGCCAACTGCTCCTGCGGCGCGGAGCGCACCGTGGGCAGGGCCCCGGCGTCGGCGGTGAGCTTGCGGCGGGCGCGCACGGCGAGTTGCCGCGTCGCATCGTGCGACCGACCGAGGGTGTCGGCCGCGGTTCGCAGCGACTCGCCGAACACGTCCACCAGCAGCAGGACGAGCCGCTCGTCGGGGGAGAGGCGTTCGAGCAGGACGAGGAACGCGGTCGTCAACGAATCGGCCAGCTCGGCATGCGCCGCCGGGTCCCCGGCGGTCGTGGTGTCGGACGGGTCGACCGCCGGCGGGTGGGAGCGACCCGTGCGCGCCGTTCCCGTGCCGGCGTCGCCCATCGGGCGCACCAGGGGCTCGGGCAGCCATGGGCCGACGTACGCCGCCTGGGCACGTCGCCGGGCACGGAGCCGGTCGAGCCCGAGACGGCTCACGGTGGTCGTGAGCCACGCGGCCGGCCGCTCGATGGCGGCGTGGTCGACGCGGCTCCACCGGATCCACGCGTCCTGCACCACGTCCTCGGCGTCGGCCACGGAGCCCAGCAGCCGGTAGGCGAGGCCCACCAGGCGCGGCCGTTCGCGCTCGAACAGCTCGACCGGGTCGACCGCACCGCTGTTCGTTCCGGTGTCGGGGGACGGTTCCGACCTGCTCATCCTGCGATGCTCGCGCGTCGCTGCAGGGCCGCCTGCGCCGCGGCGACGCCACTGGCAGCAGCGGCGTCGGCCAGGAGCCCCTCCGGTCCCACCCAGTCGCCGGCGAGGTACACGCCGGGCAGGCCCAACGCGTCGGCGCCGGGTCGCCCCGCGAGCCCGCCGCCCGCCGCGGTTGGTGCACCGTGGGTCACGACCATGCGGTGCAGGTACCGCTCGTGCACCACGTCCCGTTCGCCGATGCCGACGTGGTCGGCGAACGCCCGCAGCTCGGCCCGACGCACGGCCGGATCGCCCGCGTCGGCGCCGGGCGCGTGATAGCGCATCAGGGACACGAGCCCACCGCCGGTGGGCGCGAGCCGCGCCGCCGGCGCATGGGCCGAGAGGTACAGCGGCGCGTCCAACGCGAACGCGAGCGCCGGTCGGGCCGTGGACAGGGCGAGATCGAGCGTGGTCGCGGTCACCGGCGCGGTGATCCGATCGAGCCCGCGCACCGTGGCGCCCGTGAGCCGTTCGGCGGTCTCGGGGCCGCCGCCGGCGATCACGACCGCGTGGGCGGTGTGGGTCCGGGTCGCGGTGGTCACCGACACCGGGGCCGATCCGTCGCCGGTCCGCACGGTCAGGGTCTCCTCGTCGGTGCGCACCTCCACGCCCGCGGCGGCGAGCACGTCGAGGCATCCCGTCACGATCGACTGCCACCCGCCGTCGAGGTACTGCACGCCGGGACCGATCGCGAGCTGCAGTTGGTCGACGGCTGCGCCGGCGTCGAACACGTCGGGCGCATCGGTGTAGCTGCTGACGCGGATGAGCATGTCCGCGAACTGGCGGACGCGACGCGGGTACGGCGCCAGCCAGTCGTCGACGGAGCGACCGACGAGCTGCGCCGGCTTGGCCCGCTGCACGGTGGCGAACAGCGCGAGCAGACGGAGCCGTTCACCGGGGGTGAGCAACGAGGTGCGCAGCATCGCCGCCGGCGACAACCGCATCGGGTGGCCCTGCCCGTCGCGGACCATGACGGCGGCACCGCTCGGCGGCTCGCCCCCGCTCACCTCGACGCCGTGCCGGCCGAGCAGCGTGGCCAGCGCTCCCGAGCGGTACAGGGCGTGCGGGCCGACGTTGTGCAGGTAGCCGTGCTGTTCGTTGGTGCGAGCCCGTCCGCCGGCCGGATGGGCATCGAGCACGAGGATCCTCGGTGTCGTGCCGGTCACCGCGGTCACGGCAGTGAGGGCGGTGGCCAGGCCGGCGATGCCGGCGCCGACGACGATCAGGTCGTACGTGCGCCCGTCGGGTGCGGGCACGGGGTTGCCGGGCGACGCGGGGGAGTCGGAGTGCGGATGGGCGGTGTTCGTGACGTGACGGTTCGACATGGGTGGGACCTCCACCCATGTCGACGTCCGCGACGCCCGGGTTGTGACACGCCGGGCGGATCAGGCGATCGGATCCGACGCCCGGGTCAGGCGGCGGACTTCTCCAGGATGTGGATGCCGCAGGCCGAGCCGAGGCCGATCACGTGGGCGAGGCCGACCTTGGCGCCCTCGATCTGGCGGGGACCAGCCTCGCCGCGGAGGTGGTGGCAGACCTCCCAGATGTTGGCGATGCCGGTGGCCGAGATCGGGTGGCCCTTGGACTGCAGGCCGCCGGACACGTTCACCGGCGTGGAGCCGTCGCGCCACGGCGCACCGGAGTTGAAGAAGTCGACCGCACCGCCCTCGGGGCACAGCATGAGGTTGTCGTAGTGCACCAGCTCGGCGGTGGCGAAGCAGTCGTGCAACTCCACCAGGTTCAAATCCTCGGGGCCCACGCCGGCCTGCTCGTAGGCGATCTTGGCGGCGTTGCGGGTGAGGGTGTTCACGTTCGGGAGCACC
>CAUJET010000079.1 GCA_963169665.1 Actinomycetota bacterium
CGATCGGGCGAGGCGACAGCCGGCGGCGGATCAGTAGTCGCTCGGAAACAGAACCGTTGTGGTGGTGGGTGGTTGGTCGAGGTCGTCGGTGATGATCCAGACGGTTGGGTCGGGGTTGCCGCCCGCAAGGTGGGCGGGGACGGGGTAGGCGGAGATGATGCGTCCGTCGCTGTTGGTGATCGCGCGCGTGTTGGCGGCTTGGTCGTGTGGGTCGATGTCGCCCCAGTCGTCGGCGGTGTGTCTGTTGAGACACTCGACGAGCCAGGCGCACCGGTAGTCGTGTCCGGCGGCCCAGCCGTGCACGGTGGCTGATGCGTTCACTCGGGCGTTGCAGAGGTCGATCATGGCAGCGGTCCCCTATGCGGCGTCGGCGGTGGCGGCCGCGGTTGTCACGCCGGCGAGTTGGTTGAGGTAGTCGAGCGCGGCCTGTGCGCGGGCGGCGACGGTGAGCAGCACGCGCGGGTGTTCCTTGAGGACCCGCACCCAGTGCGCCAGGTAGCTGGCGTGGTCGTGCCGCGTGGCCGGTGCGATCGCTGACTGTGCGCACCAGAACGCTGCGCCGAGTTCGGCGATGAGTTCTTCGATTGCGTAGGCGTCGTCTCCGAATCGTCCGGTGAGGTCGCGGGCGAGCCTGCTGGGGTGGGCTGTCCAGTGAACGTGCTCATGACAGGTCGTGGAGTAGTAGAGCGCTGGTTGCTCGAACTGGCTGAGGTGGGGGACGTGGATGCGGTCGTCGGCCGGGATGTAGCAGGCGCGGTTGCCGCCGGTGATCACGTTTGCGCCGATCGACGCGAAGTAGGTGTCGGCCGCGGCGATTCGTTCGGGTGTGTCGCGTGGCTCGTCGCGGTCGGTCAGTGTCGAGTCGGCGCCGTCGACTTGTTCGGCGGCGAACACGGCGAAGACTCGTGACACCAGTCGGCCGCGGGGTGGGGTCGATGTGTCGGTGTCGTCGGGTTCGCCGGTCGAGTCGTCCCGCTCGGTGGCGGGTCGGGCGGGCTTCCACAGCAGCACGTGCGTGGCGCGTTCGCCGCGTCGTACTTGCGCGCCGTGTCGTTGCCACCCTCGATAGGTCGCCCATGTGCCAGACGGCCAACCGTTCGTTGCGGCGGTGAGAGCGAGCACGACGGCGTTGAGCCCGCGGTAGGGCCGATCGTCGATGCTGCGCGGTTGGGCGTTGGTGGCGATCGTGTGCCACGGCATCTGCCAGGTGTCTGCGCCGTTCTCGATGGCGGCGATCAGGTCGTTGGTGACATGTTCGATGAGTTCGTCGGTGTTCATCCCGGCTCCTTGTTCTGTCGGCCAGCGGCGGAATCGCGGGCTCGCCCGTACGGGCGTTGAGGCCGACCGGGGAAAGGGCGGGTGTCAACGTGTGCCGCAGCGCCGGAGTTGTTCGCCCAGGATTGACACCCGCCCGCCGGTCGGCCGACCCACTGCACCCGCCCGCAGGGCGGTCACGTCACCGGCCATGCCGGCCGCCTCGAACCCGTGGACGTCGACACGGGTTCGAGACGGCTGGTTGCTCAGACCTCGAGTTGAGTGATCGCGTTGGCGAGGCAGCGCGGGAGGCGGGCGGCGAGCAGTCCGGCGTCGATCGCTCGGGCGATCGCTGGGTCGTAGGGCACGCTGGTGACTGGCAAGGCGAGGGCGAGGCTCACGTCGCGTTCGGTCAAGCAGCGTTGATGCTCGGAGATCAACACGACGTGATCGGGGACGAACGGCACGCCGATCGCGCGTCGCAACGCCACATAGCACGGTCGTGTCACCAGCAGGCGTTGCGGACTCAGTGGGTCGAATCGGTGCAACACATCGTGATCGGTGCCGGTGTCCACGAGCACTCGATGCCCTGCCGCGACCAGCTCACTCATCGCGCTGATCGCCTCAGTGTCGATCCGGTCGCCTGCAACGGAGACGACGCGTAGACGGTCGCATGGTTCGACGGCATTGGCGATCGCGTCGGCCACCGTGCTGGCGGGTGCCGGGTCCGAAACACCGAGGATCGCGGCGGCGTCACCGCGAGTGTCGAGAAGCAGCGTCGGCTGGCTACTCCGTGCGGCGAGAACGGCCAGCGCTGCGGCGATGGTTGTGCATCCCTGACCACCTTTCGGGCTGGCGCACACCGTGACCTGGCGGGCCGGTGGGGCGGTCATGCCGCGTGCCCGTCGACGCGGGCGACCTGATAGGGGCAGGTCGCGGCGAGGTAGGCGGGCATCCGCTCGATGTGGCGGGCGGCGAGTGCCGGGACGCGGGTGCGGACCTCGGTCCGGCCGCCGACAGTGCGGATCATCCCGAACCGTTCCAAGCGGGCGAGCGAGGCGCGCATCTGCGACGCGCCGACGCCGAACGTGGCGGCGAGATCCTCGATCGACCAGACACGACCAGTGCCCGTCGTCAAGCATCGAGACAAACGATGCAACACGAGGCTCGAGGTCGGGCCGAGGAACGGCGGAAGATAGATCAGCGCGTCGTCGGTGTCGGTCTGCAGCCCGTTGGCGGCAAGTGGGTCGTCCCACACAGCAAGCTGCAAGGTGGGGGTGTCGTTGGTCATGTCGGTCTCCGTTCAGGCGGTGTGCGGGTGGCCTGGTCGGATCGGGCGACTTCCCCAAGTTCCGATCCGACCAGGCTCGCCCGTACGGGCGTTGAGGCCGACCGGACAAAGGGCGGCTGTCAACGC
>CAUJET010000080.1 GCA_963169665.1 Actinomycetota bacterium
TCATCTCTCATCGCGGGGTGGGGTCAGCTGACTGTCAGCGTGGACTTCATGTTGGCGTGGCCGGGGATCGTGCAGATCAGGGTGTAGGTCCCGGCGCTGAGCGTGACGGTGTCGGTGACGGCGTCGTTGCGGCTCGGGATGTCCCACACCTGCGGGAGCTGCGTGCCCGACGGGTCGACGATGTGCAGGTTGTGGGGGAGGCTCGACTCGTTGACGGCGGCGATGGTGATCTCGCCGGCGGTGGCCGTGTAGTCCTTCGCGTCCCAGGCGATGCCTTCGACGGCGATGACCGTCACATCGGCCGGAACGGTGGTGCCGGTGGTGCCGCCATCGCTGCCACCACCACAGCTGGCGAGGAGGGGGCCGGCGAGGATGGCGGATGCGGCGATGACGACGGGTGCGAGAGCTGCTCGGAATCTCATGGCCGGAATAATACAAGTGATGGCTTGCGAAAACACGGTGGTATGCCAAGTTCCGCGAGCGGCATCGGGCACATCGCGATCGGTGCTTGCAGGCGATTCCCGGTCAGCAACGCACGGTCGAACGCATGACCGACGGGTACCATCGATCGTGATGACTGCAACGGATCACACGAGCCAGCCCCACGACGTGCCGAACGATTTCGGCACCAACTCGTGGCTCGTCGACGAGATGTACGGCCAGTTCGTCGCCGACCCCGAATCGGTGAGCGAGTCGTGGCGAGAGTTCTTCTCCGACTATCGAGGTGCTGCCCCCGCCACCTTCGGTGGGCCGACCGCCGCCGCGGCGCGTGCAGCTGCCCCGACCGAGCCCGCCGCATCGTCCGCACCAGCCGCACCAGCCTCTCCAGCCGCACCCGAGGCGACCCCTGCACCCGCCGCACCCGCTGCACCGGCTGCGGCAGCACCCGCCTCGCCGGCCTCGCCCGCGAACGGCACCATCGTGGTCGGCGACGACGTCGGCGAGCCGATCCGTGGCGCCGGTGTCGCCATCGCCGCGAACATGGAGCGCAGCCTCTCGGTGCCCACGGCGACGAGCTTCCGCAACGTGCCCGCCAAGCTGCTCGAGGTGAACCGCAAGGTCATCAACGGCTATCGCAGCCGCAGCGGCCAGGGCAAGGTCAGCTTCACCCACCTCATCGGCTACGCGATCGTGCGCGCCATCGCCGACGCCGTGCCGGGCATGAACAACACCTACGCGGAAGGCGCCGACGGCAAGCCGCGCCTCGTGCGCAACGCTGCGGTCAACATGGGCCTCGCGGTCGACGTCAGCAAGGCCGACGGCTCGCGCACCCTCGTCGTGCCCGTGCTGCGCGACGCGGCGTCGCTCGACTTCGCCGCCTTCCTCGGCTCGTACGAGGAGCTCATCCGCAAGGTCAAGAACAACAAGCTCGCCGTCGCCGACTTCCAGGGCGCCACCGTCACCCTCACGAACCCGGGCACCATCGGC
This sequence comes from Actinomycetota bacterium, assembly GCA_963169665.1. GTDB lineage: Bacteria > Actinomycetota > Acidimicrobiia > Acidimicrobiales > Ilumatobacteraceae > VFMC01. The sequence goes on from CAUJET010000080.1 coordinate 1,429, forward strand.
ACCGTGCAGTCGGTGCCGCGGCTCATGCCCGGCCAGGGCGTCATCGTCGGCGTCGGCAGCATCGACTACCCGGCCGAGTTCCAGGGCGCCGACGAACACGCGCTCGGCTCGCTCGGCATCAGCAAGGTCGTCACGGTCACGAGCACCTACGACCACCGCATCATCCAGGGCGCCGAGAGCGGCATGTTCCTCAAGCGCGTGCACGAACTGCTCATGGGCGAGCACGCGTTCTACGAACAGATCTTCCAGAGCCTCGGCGTGCCCTACGAGGCCGTGAAGTGGCACTCCGACGTCAACCCGATCAACCGCGAAGACGCGATGCTGCACAAGCAGATGCAGGTCGCCACGCTCATCCGCGTGCACCGTGTGCGCGGCCACCTGATCGCCGACCTCGATCCGTTGCGGTGGCGTCAGCCCGAGTTGCCCCAGGAGCTCGACCCGGCCAGCTACGGCCTCACCATCTGGGACCTCGACCGCGAATTCCTCACCGGCGGCGTCGGTGGTGTCGACCGCATGACACTCGGCGATCTGCTCGGCGTGCTCCGTGACGCGTACTGCCGCACGATCGGCGTCGAGTACATGCACATCCAGAACACCGAGGAGCAGCGCTGGATCCAGTCGAAGCTCGAGGGAGTGCACTTCGACTTCACCAAGGACGAGAAGCACCGCATCCTCGAGCGGCTCAACTCCGCCGAGGCCTTCGAGAAGTTCCTCGCCACCAAGTACGTCGGTACCAAGCGGTTCGGCCTCGAAGGTGCCGAGTCGGCGATCCCGATCCTCGACGAGATCCTGTCGCGCTCGGCCGACGCCGGCCTCGACGGCGCAGTGCTCGGCATGGCCCACCGCGGTCGGCTCAACGTGCTCGCCAACGTGATGGGCAAGAGCTACGACCAGATCTTCAAGGAGTTCGAGGGCCACGTCGACCCGTCGTCGGTGCAGGGTTCCGGCGACGTGAAGTACCACCTCGGAGCGATGGGCAAGTACGAGTCGACCTCGGGCGCGAGCCTGAAGATCGAGCTCGCCGCGAACCCCAGCCATCTCGAGACGGTCGACCCGATCGTGATGGGCATGGTGCGTGCTCAGCAGGACCAGATCGATCCGCCGAACTCGTTCCCGGTGCTGTCGCTGCTCATCCACGGCGACGCTGCGTTCGCCGGCCAGGGCATCGTCGCCGAGTGCCTCGCGATGAGCGACATCAGCGGGTACCGCGTGGGCGGCACGATCCACCTGATCATCAACAACCAGATCGGCTTCACCACCTCGCCGCAGTACGCCCGGTCGTCGCTCTACTGCAGCGATGTCGCGAAGACGGTGCAGGCGCCGATCTTCCACGTCAACGGCGACGACCCCGAGGCATGCGCCCGCGTGGCCCGACTGGCCTTCGAGTACCGCCAGCAGTTCCACAAGGACGTCGTCATCGACATGGTCTGCTACCGGCGCCATGGTCACAACGAGGGCGACGACCCGAGCTACACCCAGCCGCTCATGTACAAGGCGATCGCCGAGCGGCGCAGCGTGCGCAAGATCTACGTCGAGCAGCTCGTCAAGCGCGGCGACATCACCCTCGACGAGGCCGAAGGCGCGCTCAACGACTTCCAGTCGAAGCTCCAGGTCGCCCTCGACGAGACCCGCGCCCATGCGCCGGAGAAGGTGAAGGCCGCCAAGCCACCGCAGCCGCGCGGGGTGCTGCCCCACGTGGCTACCGGCGTCGACCGCCCCACCCTCGACCGCATCTTCGCCCAGCTCACCAACTATCCGGAGGGCTTCACCGTCCACCCCAAGCTCGGCCGCCAGTTCGCCGCTCGCGCCAAGCAGTACGACGAGACCGGCATGGTCGACTGGGCGACCGCCGAGGCGTTCGCCTTCGGTTCGCTCATCCTCGAGGGCAACCCGGTGCGCCTCGCCGGCGAGGACTGCCGCCGTGGCACCTTCAGCCATCGCCACGCCGCGCTCGTCGACTACGAGAACGAGCAGATCTTCATCCCGCTCCAGCACCTGCCGGAGAAGGAGGCCGACATCTGGGTGTACGACTCGCTGCTCAGCGAGTACGCCGCGCTCGGCTACGAGTACGGGTACGCCCACTCCAACCACGACGCGCTCGTGGTGTGGGAGGCCCAGTTCGGCGACTTCATCAACGGCGCCCAGATCATCATCGACCAGTACCTGGTCGCCGCCGAGGACAAGTGGGGCCAGGAGAACGGCCTCGTGCTGCTCCTGCCGCACGGCTACGAGGGCCAGGGCCCCGAGCACAGCTCGGCCCGCATCGAGCGATTCCTCACGCTGTGCGCCGAGGACAACATCCAGGTGGTCAACGCCACGACGGCCGCCCAGTACTTCCACCTCCTGCGCCGGCAGGTGCGACGCGAGGTGCGCAAGCCGTTGGTGATGTTCGCGCCCAAGTCGCCGCTGCGCATGAAGGAGACGATGAGCCACGTCGACGCGTTCACGCAGGGCTCGTTCGAGGAGGTCCTCGACGATCCGTGGGTGACCGATCCGTCCGCCGTGCAGCGCATCGTGTTCTGCTCCGGCAAGGTCGCGTGGGACGCCTTCAACGAGCGCAACAAGCGTCAGGCACCGGCGGCGATCGTGCGAGTCGAGCAGCTCTACCCGTTCCCGCAGGAGGCGATGCTCAAGGTGCTCGAGCACTACCCGAACGCGCACGATCTGGTGTGGCTGCAGGAAGAGCCCGAGAACATGGGGCCGTGGAGCTTCGTCGAGCACCGCACCTGGCGCGTCAAAGAGCGTGGGTACGACCTGCGCCACGTGGCGCGCGTGGAGAGCGGCAGCCCGGCCACGGGCTCGAAAGCGATCCACGACCAGGAGCTCGCCGACCTGATGGACGAGACCTTCCAGGGGTTCTGAACCCGGCGCACGACTCTCGCCGACTCGGGTCTCCGTCGCCTGGGTCGAGCGAGCTCGGGTCGGGCGGGTTCAGTCGAGGTCAGGCGAGTTCGAGGTCGAGGATGCTCGACAGCGTGGCGAGCGCGTCGGCGGGGTCGAGCACCTTGATCGTGCGCATGCCCATCGCCGCGGCGGGCTTCAGGTTGATGCCGAGGTCGTCGAGGAACACGCACTCGTGCGGCGTGACCTCGAGCAGCTCACAGGCGATCTCGTAGAAGCGGGTCTCCGGCTTGCGGCAGCCGACCTTGCTGCTCTCGACCACGTGTTCGAATCGGGCCATGATCGCCCCGATCGTCTCGGCCCGTTCCGCCGAGGAGTGCTCGCCGCTGACGTTGTTGGTGAGGCACGCCGTGCGGTACCCCGCGCCGATCACCCGGTCGAGGGCGCGCACCATCTCGGGCCGCACCTGGCCCGACAGCAGGGCGAGCACGTCGGCACCGGGCACGCGGTGACCGAGCGCCTCGCTCTCGTCGGCGAACGCGGTGTCGAACCGTGCCGGCGAGATGTCGCTGCGCTCGAGCTGCGCCCAGGCGTTGGTGAGCGGGTTCGTCGCATTGACGCCACGGATGAAGTCCGGCGGCAGTCCGTGCCGGCGCTCGTAGGAGTTGAACGCCTCGAACGGGCTGGAGAGGATGACGCCGCCGAAGTCCCACAGCACCGCCTTGACGGTCGCGGCGGCGGACGAGTTCGGGGAGGTGGGGGCGTCTGACATGCGGGCGATGGTAGCGACGTGCCGTCACGCCACCGGAGGCGGGATCCGGCCGGACGGGCTACAACCGTGGTTGACTGGACGCGTTATGCCTCACCACGTCGTCGTAGACGGATCCAACATCGCCACCGAGGGGCGCTCGATGCCGAGCCTCTCCCAGCTGAACGAGGCGGTGATGGCGTTCATGGCGGAACACCCCGACGCCCTCATCACCGTCGTCGTCGACGCCACCTTCGGCCATCGCATCGACAACAAGGAGGTGAAGGAGTTCGACGAGGCCATCGCCAACAACGAACTCGTCGCCCCGCCGGCCGGCGCCGTCGGGCGCGGCGACGCCTTCGTCCTCTCCATCGCCAACAAGGTGGGTGCGACGATCCTCACCAACGACTCCTTCCAGGAGTTCCACGGCCAGTACGACTGGCTGTTCGACGAGGGTCGCCTCATCGGTGGCAAGCCCGTGCCGCACATCGGCTGGGTCTTCGTGCCGCGCATTCCCGTGCGCGGTCCGGTGAGCCGCAGCGCGATGAAGGAGGCCAAGCGCAAGAAGGCCGGCGGCAGCGAGCGGGCCGATCGGTCGGATCGGTCGGATCGCGGTGACCGCCCGGACAAGCGTGGCTCGGCCCGCATCGGCTCGCCCGAGGCGAGTCAGCCGATGCCGGTGCCCAAGGCGCCGCCCCCCGGTGTGCGTGTGGGCGGTCGCGGCGCGGCCGCTCCCGCCGCTGCAGCGACCGCCGATCGCCAGTCGCCCGCTGCGTCGGCCGCGACCGCAGCGCCGAAGACCGGTCAGCCGGTGAACGACCTGATGGCGTTCCTGTCGTTCGTCGAGCACCATCCGCTCGGGAGCAGCGTCAACGCGGTCGTCGAGAACTACTCGTCCCACGGTGCCTACGTGCGAGTGGGCGAGGTGAAGGGCTACGTGCCGCTGCGCCTCATGAGCGATCCGGCCCCGCGCAGCGCGCGCGAGTTCATGAAGATCGGCGATGCCGTCACCCTCGTGGTGGAGAGTTTCGCCCCGGCCCGACGAAGCATCGACCTGGCCATGGCCGCGATGGCGACGGCGAAGCTGCCCGCCGAGTCGCCGGCCAAGTCGTCGCGTTCGTCGAAGCGCACCAAGCCGCCGGTGGCGCCCGATGCCGAATCCACGGTGGCGCTCGCGATCGACGCAGCGCTCGCCGAAGCGCCCGGCGCGGCACCCGCCAAGGGGCGCCGTCCGAGCAAGAAGGCTGCCGCTGCGGCCGCTGCCGTGCAGCCGACGCTCGCCCTCGAGCCGGCCGTGCCCGAGACGGCGGCATCGCCCGGCCGCGGGCGGCGCGGTGCCAAGCAGGCGGCCGCGTCGGTGACCGCAGCTCCGGTCGCGACGGCACCGTCGGAGCCCACGGCGGCAGCGCCGACGAAGGCGACCAGGGCGACGAAGGCGACGAAGGCGACGAAGGCCGCGAAAGTGAACGCCGCGGCGGCATCTGCGGCACCGGCAGCACCGGCAGCTGCGGCGACCAAGGCCGTGAAGCCGACGAAGGCCGTGAAGGCGTCCGCTCCGGCGGCCCCCCAGACCCCGGCAGCCAAGGCGACCAAGGCGACCAAGGCGACCGCCAAGGCAGCATCGGCAACGGGTGTCGCGACGGCCGCCGGCACGCCGACCACGGCCGCGACGTCCATGGCAGCGAAGGCCACGACGGCAGCGAAGGCGACCAAGGCGACGAAGGCGACGAAGGCGACGCCTGTTGCTGCCCCGGTCGAGGCGACGCCTGCCGCCGAGGCACCCGCCAAGCGCACCCGCCGCCACCGCTGACCACGCATCACCCGTCGTCGAGGTGACCTGACCACGTCACGGCGGCGTGAGATCGTCCGCGCCCCGCTACGGTCGGGGCGTGCGCATCGCCACGTGGAACGTCAACTCGCTGAAGGTCCGTCTGCCCCGCGTCGAGGAGTGGCTCGCCGAGGTGCAGCCCGACGTCTTGTGCATGCAGGAGACCAAGCTCGCCGACGACGCCTTCCCGGCGCTCACCTTCCAGGGCCTCGGATACGAGTCCGTGCACCACGGGCAGGGGCAGTGGAACGGCGTCGCAATCCTGTCCAAGGTCGGCATCGACGACGTCGTCGCCAACTTCGCGCCGGCATCGGGGGAGCCCGATCCCGATGCCCGGCTCATCACCGCCCGTTGTGGTGGGGTTCGCTGCACCAGCGTGTACGTGCCCAACGGCCGCTCGCTCGACAACGACCACTACCAGTACAAGCTGCGCTGGCTCGCCCAGCTGAAGCGACACCTCGACGCGGTCGGCAGCCCGGACGAACCGCTCGTGGTCACCGGTGACTTCAACATCGCGCCCGACGACCGCGACGTGTACGACCCGTCGAAGTTCGTCGACGCCACGCACACGAGCCAAGCCGAACGAGACCTCCTCGCCGAGCTCGAGGCGTGGGGACTGAGCGACCTCTTCCGCCAGCACTACGAACAGGATCGCCTCTACAGCTGGTGGGACTACCGGGCGGGCGACTTCCACCAGGGCAGAGGGCTCCGGATCGATCTCGTGCTCGGCACCCGGGCCGTGGCCGAGCGGGCCGCTTGGTCGATCGTCGACCGCAACGCGCGCAAGGGCACCTCGCCGTCGGATCACGCACCGGTCGTCGTCGACCTGCTCGACTGACGAGCGGTCGAGCCATGTTCGACTTCGAACGATCGCACGATCCCGCCGACGCACGGTTCCGGCTGGCAGAGGCGGCGCGCCGGGTGATCGAACAGCTCACCTCGTCCACGGCGAGCGACGACGCCTTCGAACAGGCCCGTGATCTGGTCGAGCAGGCGGCCGCGGTGCTCGACGCACGCGGACACGACCGCCTGTACTCGGGGGCCGAGGCATCGCTGTCGGACCACCAGGACGCGATCTTCCTCGACTTCAGCCCGCTCGTCGGTGCGCTGAACCCGCTCGCACCTCCGATCGTGATGCACGTGCAGGGGGACGACGTCGTCGGCGAGGTCGTCTTCGGCTCGGCCTACGAGGGCCCACCGGGGTGCGTGCACGGCGGGTTCATCGCCGCCAGCTTCGACGAGGTGCTCGGCTTCGCCCAGTCGCTGGGCGGTCAGCCGGGCATGACCGCCCGGTTGCAGATCAGCTACCGCTCGCCCACGCCGCTGCACCGGCCGCTGCGGTTCGTCGGTCGCATCGATCGGGTGGAGGGACGCAAGATCCACACCTCGGCCACGCTGCACCACGGCGACACGCTGTGCGCCGAGGCCGAGGGCCTGTTCGTCTCGATGAAGCCAGAGGTGTTCGTCAGGCTGATGCAGGACCGCGCGCAGCGGACCGATCGAGCAGGCTGAGCAGCTTCGGCGCCAACCGTTCGGCGGCGCTCATCCCGAGACCCAACCGCCGCGCCACGGTGGCAGCATCGGCCGGCGGGTCGACCAGGAGGCCGCGCAGCACCTGATCGCTGCACACCGCCTGGGCCGACACCCCCGCGGCGCGGGCGATCCCGTCGCGCCAGGCGCGCAGGTCGTCGAGAGGGTCCGCCGGTCGGGGCGGGCGGCGCAGCATCGCCGGTGGCGGTTGCGGCTGCTGATGGTCGATCGTGGCCTCGACGGCGGCGAGCCACGGGCTGGCGCCCGTCGACTGGTCGCGACGCTGCGCGGCCCAGGTGATCACCAACTCGGTGCCGGCCCGCGTGAGCGCCACGTACAACAGCCGCGCCTCCTCGGTGCGCTGCAGTGCGGTCGACGACGAGGAATGGGGCACCAGGCCCACTTCCACGCCCGTGACCACCACGCCGTCCCATTCGCGGCCCTTCGCGGCGTGGAAGGTGAGCAGTGCGACGGCGCCGTCGTCGTCGGGTTCGAGGTCGTCGAACGGTTGGCGCAGCTCGACCCAGGTGCGGAACCCACCGGGTTCGTTCGAGGTGAGGAAACGGTCGACCTCCTCGGCCACGCGGGCACGGATCGGGTTCACCTCGTCGGAGGTCCACACCGACTCGGCCCATGCCGCGAGCTGTTCGCGGTTGGGGGTGCGCGTCGCTTCCATGATCGTGCGGTCGAGGATGCTCGCCCCGACCGCACGAGCGGTCGGGATGCCGGCGCTCGCCAGCGCCCGGCCGAGTGCGTCGAGCTGATCGTTGGTGCGGGCGAGCACGGCGACGTGTTTGAGCCCGAACCGCTGCACCAGATCGCGCACCGTGGTGTCGACCCGTCGGGCCTCGTCGTGCTCGTCGGCAGCGGCCACGATCGAGATGGCACGGGCATCGTTGCGGCGCGATTCGGTGTCGTCGGCGATCGCCGCTGCGGTGAGCGCCGCCGCGCCGGCCCGCACGATCTGCGGTGAGCAGCGGTAGTTCCCGGTGAGCGACACCACGGTGACGCCGGGGTAGTGGCGTTCGACCTCGAGCAGGGTGGACGGGTCGGCACCGTTCCAGCCGTAGATCGCCTGCCGGTGATCGCCCACGAGGCAGATGTCGGGTCGGCCGCCCCTGATCTGTTCGAGCAACGCGTGCTGCAGCGGGTTGAGGTCCTGGGCCTCGTCGACGAAGAGGTGACGGAACCGCCAGCGCACGACGTCGGCGAACGTCGGGTCGCGCCGCAACTGATCGAGCAGATCGGCGAGCAAGTCGTCGAAATCGACGACGCCACGGCGCTTCTTCAGCGCCACGTAGCGTTCGTGCACGAGCTGGTAGTTGTCGCCCTGCAGCGCGGGCCGTCGCCGCGCCATGCGCGTGGCCGAGGCGAAGTCGCGAGGATCGATGAGACGGGCCCGGGCCCAGTCGATGTCCGCCAGCGCTGCGCCGGGCTCGCAGCGCACACGCGTCTCGGTGAGCACCTCGCGGATGAGCCTGCCCCGGTCGCTGGCGACCACGGGTGCTGCGCCGCCGGCGGCCATCGCCCGGTCGCGCAGGATGCGCAGCGCAACGGCGTGGAACGTGCCCGTCTCGATGGGTTCGCGGATGTCGAGCCGACGGAGGCGTCGACGCAGTTCGCCGGCAGCGTCGCGCGTGAAGGTGAGCGCGAGCACGTGTCGGGCGTCCGCCGATCCGTCGAGGAGCCGGCGAGCGATGCGTCGCGTGAGCACCATCGTCTTGCCCGAACCGGCGGCGGCGACGACCGCGAGCGGCGATGCGTCGGTCGTGACGGCGACCCACTGTTCGGGGTCGAGCCCGCGCAGCACCGCCTCCATCTGCTTCGCCGACTGCTGCTCGGGGGTGAGCGCCTCGCCGGCCGGCACGTCCGCGTCCACCTCGTCACGATAGAGCTACGCTCCGCGCATGACGTTCTCCCAGAAGAACCTGAATGCCAACGAGACGATCGCGCTCGATCTGCACCCGCACTGGTGGTACTTCGCCGGGCCGGTCGCCGCCCTCGTCGTGTCGATCATCGGTGGCATCTGGGCCCTCACCACCGACGGCGGCAGCAACGCCGGGAAGGCGATGCGCGTGATCTTCCTGGCGGCGCTGGTGCTCACCGCGATCTGGGTGGTGGCCCGGTATCTGAAATGGATGACCACGCACTTCGTGATCACGTCGCACCGGCTCATCTTCCGCACCGGTGTGCTCGCCAAGAGCGGTATCGAGATCCCACTCGAGCGCGTCAACAACGTGAACTTCAACCAGAGCGTGTTCGAGCGCGTGCTCGGCGCCGGCGACCTGCTGATCGAGTCCGGCGGCGAGGACGGCCAGAGCCGGTTCTCCGACATCAAGCACCCGGATCAGGTACAGCGCATGATCCACTCGCAGATGGAGCTCGCGGCAGAGCGCCGCGGCAGCTACAGCCGGAACACGGCGGGTACCACGAGCGTCGCCGAGGAGCTGGAGCGCCTCGAGGGCATGCTCCAGCGCGGCACGCTGTCGCCGGAGGAGTTCGACGCCCAGAAGCGCAGGCTGCTCGGCTGAGCGGCGAGCGACCGATCGTTCGCGAGTCACCGCAGTGACGCACGTGCGGGTGGTCAGCCTCGTCCCGTCCGTCACGGAGACGCTGCTCGCGTGGGGTCTCCCGGTCGCCGCCTGCACCCGGTTCTGCGAGCAGCCCGACCTCGTCCACGTCGGGGGGACGAAGGACCCCGACGTCGCCGCGATCGTGGCGCTCGCGCCGGACGTGGTGGTCATGGACCGTGAGGAGAACCGCCGCGACGACGCCGAGGCGTTGGTGGCGGCGGGGGTGTCGGTGCACGTGACCCACGTGGTCGACGTCGACGGTGTCGCGCCGATGCTCGCCGATCTGGCCCGTGCCGTCGGGGTCGACCCGGCGAGTGTGAGCCTCGCGGATCCGATCGTCCCGGCGGCGGATCCCGACGAATGGGCGACGGCGGCGGTGCTGATCTGGAGGCGTCCGTGGATGTGCACCGCAGCGACGACCTACGGGTCGGCGTTGTTGCGGCGGCTCGGGGTCGCGAACGTGTTCGCGGATGGGGACTCTGCGTATCCCGAGGTGACGCTCGACGAGCTCGCCGCTCGCCGTCCCACGTTCGTGGTGCTCCCGTCGGAGCCGTACCCGTTCGCGCCGCGCCACGTCGCCGAGATCACCGATGCCGTGCCCGGCGCGGTGCCGATCCTCGTGGACGGCCGCGACCTGTTCTGGTGGGGTGTACGCACTCCCGGCGCGATCGAGCGCCTCGGCGGGATCGTCAGGGCAGTAGGTCGCGCACCGACCAGCTGATCGGTCGCGCGAGGAGTTGCCCGGCCGTGACCGATCGTGCGTCGAAACCGCTCGGCCACGTGATCGCGAAGGTCTCGGTGGAGCCCGGTCGGAGGTCGACGACCTGGCGATCGATCGAGGCGCCGGCGACGAGACGGTCGGGGTGGACGACCAGGTCGCGCACGACCACGTCGCTCGCGAGGCTGAACCGGCTCGTGCCTCCCATGGGGTCGTGCTCGATCGTCGCCGCGTACGTGGGGTGGGCGAGTCGCAGGTCGCGATCGTCGGCGAACCACCACCACGCCCGGTGGCCGTCGATCTCGGCCACGAGCACCTCGTCGGCCGGCACCCTGGGCGAGGCGAGACAGGCGTCGAGCTCGATCCGCGCAGCCGACAACGGCGCGACCGCGAGGTCGATCTCCTGGGTCCGACGGACCGTGCCGTCGAGCGTCATCCGGGTGACGGTGCCCGTGGCGCGCCACCGGTCGCGGCCGTCGTTCACCGCGGCGAGGACGAGCTGGTGTCCTCTCGGCTGGACGGTGAGCAGGCGATCGGCGTAGGCGTCCCTGACCGCGTACCAGCTCGGCTTCGGGAGGCCGTCGCCGTCGATCAGCGACCAGCTCGTCGCCGGCCAGCAGTCGTTCAGCTGCCACCACACGGTGCCCATGCAGTGGCCGCGGAGCGATCGGAAGTGCTCGATCCCGGTGCGTGCGGCGCGAGCCTGCATCAGCTGCGTCGCGTACCACCATGCATCGATGTCGTCGGGCACGTGTCCGAAGCGACGCAGGAGAGGTCGGGCGAGCTTGCGGTCGCCGTCGTCGGCCTTCTGGTGGTTGGCCATCGCGGGGGAGTGCACCGGGATCGGGCGTTCGGTGATCGCCCGCTCGAGTGTGCGCCAGTTGGGCGGCGCCTGCCATCCGAACTCGGCGACGAACCGGCAGGCGTGGTCGCGGAAGCGGTCGTAGTCGAGCCGGTTCCAGACGTCCCACACGTGGGTGCAGCCGTGGTGGTCGGCGTTCGCCGAGGCATGCGGCCCGCTGCCCGGGCTCCCCGGCCAGTACGGCCGTGAGGAGTCGAGCGCGTCGACGACCAGGGGGACGTGGTCGTACCAGAGACTCGCTCCCCACGGCCGGCCCTCCAGCCGGTCGGCCCACCCCCAGTCCTCGACGCCCTGCTGGCACTCGTTGTTGCCGTTCCAGAGGGCGAGGCTCGGGTGATGGTGGAGGCGGGTGACGTTGTCGTGCACCTCGGCGCGCACCTCGTCGAGCAGCAGTGCTTCGGGGTACGCGGCGCATGCGAACGCCATGTCCTGCCAGACGAGCAGGCCGAGCTCGTCGCACGCGTCGTAGAAGTCGTCGGACTCGTACAGTCCGCCGCCCCACACTCGCACGAGGTCCGCGTTCGCCGCGCAGGCCTGTTCGAGTCGTCGTCGGATCTGCTGCGGGGTGACGCGGCTCGGGAAGACGTCGTCGGGGATCCAGTTGACGCCGCGGGTGAACATCGCCACACCGTTCACGACGAAGGTGAATCGGGAGCCGATGTCGTCGGCAGAGGTGTCGAGTTCGATCGTCCGGAACCCGACCGTCGCCGTGTGGCGGCCGAGGTCGACCCCTGCCGGATCGATCAGCCGCACGTCGAGCGTGTAGCAGGGCTGCGGTCCGAGGGAGCGTGGCCACCAGCGCTCGACGACGCCGGGCTCGAGATCGAACCGGGCGTGTTGCACCTCGCCGGGGGTGAGGGTCACTGCACCGGTCGACGTCGCGACCGTGCGGCCGTGTGGGTCGGCGAGGGACACGTGGACCCAGGCGCTGTCGCCGGCGGGTCGACGTGCGGCGACGACATCGACGTCGACGTGGACGGTCCCGACGTCGGAGCGGTCGCCGTCGTCGCCGACGGCTGCGTCGACGCGCACGTCGCCGAGCCTGGCCGTGCTCCAGGCCTCGAGCCGCACCGCCCGCCAGATGCCGGCGGTGGTGAGCCTCGGTGCCCAGTCCCAACCCCAGCTGCTCGCCATCTTGCGCACGTACGGGTACGGCTCGCCCGAGGCGGACGGCCAGTCGCCGAGTTCGTCGCGCAGCGCCTCGGCATGGCGTGTGGCCGAGGCGAACTCGACCGAGAGCAGGTTGGCGCCGGGCCGGATGTGCCCGGTGACGTCGAATCGGTGACGCCGGTGCATATTGGCGGCGCGCCCGATCGACACGCCGTCGAGCGTGAGATGGGCGACGGTGTCGAGGCCGTCGAAGACCAGCTCCACGTGATCGTGCGCGAGCGCGGTTCCAGCGTCGAGCACGTGGTCGTAGCGCCAGTCGCAGTCGGCGACCCAGGCGGCGTCGGCCTCGCGATCGTCGACGAACGGGTCGTCGAGCAGGCCGGCGTCGATCAGGTCGGTGTGGACGCAGCCCGGCACCGTCGCCGCGATCGCCGGCACGTGCGGTGCATCCGGTGCTTCCGGCGCATTGCGGCCACGTCGGGCGGCCAGATGGAGGGTCCAGCCGTCGGTGAGGGTGCGGATCGTCGGCGGACGCGGCTGTCGACCGATGCTGGGAGCGCTTCCAGCGATGGATGACAGACCAGACACGACGAGACTCTCCAGGGCAGGCAGAACGGGAGCGGCGAGCATCATCGCACCTGCTGGAGATGGATGTCGGTGTGCTGATCCAGTCCGATTCGTTGACACTTCCGCGACCTCACCCTAGCATGGGAGCGCTCCCGGTCAATGGCCCTCCCGCCCAGGCCGGTGTCACGGCGCCGAGGGGTGCACGTGGCAGGATGTCGGTCCCGTGCATCCGGAGGGCAACACCCGACGGCAACATCGAAAGGTCCGGTCCGGTGGACACGATCACGCTCGACGACGTGGCGAGGCTGAGCGGTGTCTCGCGCTCGACCGCCTCGCGTGTGATCAACGACCAGCCGGGGGTGCGGCCCGATGTCCGCGAGCGCGTCCAACGCATCGCCGACCATCTCGGGTTCCGGCCCAACCGGGCGGCCAAGAACCTCGCGAGCGGCCGTGCCTCGGTGATCGGTCTCGTGATCCCGTCCGAGGAGCTGCGCGTCGACCCGTACGGCGCATCCATCACCCACGCCGTCGGCCGTGCCGCCACCCGGCACGATCTCGGGTTGATGCTCCACCTCGCGGAGGAGGTGCCGGGTCGCACCGTGCACCACATCCTGCGCGACGGGCTCATCGACGGCCTCGTGATCAGCTCGGTCGCGCTGGGTCGGCCGTGGGTCGACGAGTTGCTCGACTCGTCGCTGCCCACCGTGCTGATCGGCCGCCACCCCCGCCGCACCGACCTGGCGTCGGTCGACGTCGAGAACGTCGAGTCGAGCGCCGCAGCCACCACGCACCTGTTCGACCAGGGGTGCGAACGGGTCGGCACCATCACCGGTCCGCTCGGTCGTGTCGACGCCCGACAGCGCCTCGACGGCTACCGGCTCGCCCACGAGCGCGCTGGGCGCTCCGGGCGCGTCGTCGACGAGTCGCTCGTCGTCGAGGGCGACTTCCGCCGTGGCAGCGCGGTGGAGGCGGCGCGGGTGCTCGTCGGCCGCGGTGTGGACGGCATCGTCGCCGGCAACGACGAGATGGCCATCGGCGCCATGTGGGCATGTACCGCGCTGGGGGTGTCGATCCCGGGTGACGTGGCCGTCGTCGGCTTCGACGGCACCGGGTCGGGCCTCGACACGCACGGCGACGTCACCCTCTCGAGCGTGGTGCAGCCGTTCGACCGGTTGGCCGACACCGCCGTCGCGATGCTGAACGACATCGTCGAGGGTCGTCAGGTCGCCGGTGCGGTGTCGATCGCGCCCGACCTCGTGGTCGGTGGATCGTCGGTGCGCAGCGCCTGAGACCCGTCAGGGCCGGCCGGCGTGCGGCACGCTCGCCCGGGTCACCAACACCTGTGCCTCCCGAGTGGCGAGGCACCGTTCGGGGTGGGAGTGGGGCGACGTCAGCACGAACAGGTGCCGACCGTCGGGGCCGCCGAGCATGCAGGCGTACGCGTTGCGACCGGTGTCGAGCACCTCCAGCACCTGACCGCCCTCCGCGACGCGCAGGCACTCCGGCGCCGCGGCGTTGGCGACCCAGATGCAGCCCTCGGCGTCGAGGCAGATGCCATCGGGGATGCGCCGGCCGAGGTCGGCCCACACCCGGCGATTGCTCAGGGTGCCGTCGGCGGCGCGGTCGAAGGCGGTGAGGCGACGGCCCATCGACTCGGCGACGATCAGCGTGGTGCCGTCGGGCGTGATCACCGTGCCGTTGGGGAACATGAGGTCGTCGGCCGCGACGCTCACCGAACCGTCGGGCTGCACGAGGGCCATGGCCGCCGGCGTCGCCGTCGAGAAGTCGCCTGCCGTCTCGGCCGCGTGGAGGTCGAAGCCGAAGTTGCCGACGTAGGCCCGGCCCTCGGCATCGACCACCATGTCGTTGCAGTGCCAGGTCGCGATGCTGCTCAGGTCGGCGTGGACGACGAGCCGGTCGTGGTCGAGGCGCAACACCTGGCGTTCCCGCATCAGCACGACCAGCAGATCTCCGCTCGGCAGCCACCCGAGCCCGCTCGGCTGGCCCGGCAGGTCGACCTTCACCTGCACCTGGCCGTCGAGGTCGACGGTCTTGACCGCGTGGTCGTACATGTCGCTGAACCACAGCTTGCCGCTGTGCCAGCGGGGACCTTCGCCGAAGCGGAGCCCGTCGGCGAGCACCTCGAGGCCGGTCACGAGCCACCGTCCAGCGCCGGCCCGTCGAGGCCGTCCGGGTCGACCAGGGCGGCACCGTCGACGGCGCTGACCTTCCACCCGTCGGTGAGCGCGCCTGGCCGTGTGAGCGCCACGATGCAGCCGCCGAATCCGCCGCCGGTCATGCGCACGCCGTACACGCCCGGCAGCGAGGCGACGTGCGCCACCGCCGCATCCATCTGCGGCGTCGAGGTGTCGTACAGGTCGCGCAGGCTCGCGTGGCTGGCGAGCATCAGATCGCCGGCGCCTTCGAGGTCGTCCGCCCGGAGCGCGTCGGCGAAGTCGCGCACGCGCTGGTTCTCCGCGACGACGTGCATGGCGCGTTTGCGGACGACGGGATCGTCGATCGACGAGGCGACCGCCGATGTCGCGTCGCGCAGAGGACCGATGAGCGTCTCGGCCGCAGCGCACTCGGCGACGCGGTCGGCGTACGCCGAACCGACGAGCGTGCGGTGGGCGATGAACTGCACGACGACGTCGACCTCGGCGGGAACCGGGACCGGTGTGATCGTGAGGGCGCCGCAGTCCATCAGCAGGGCATGGCCGGCCACGCCGCCGGCGATGCTGAACTGGTCCATGATGCCGGTGGGCACGCCGCTCGCACGGTTCTCGGCGCGCTGGGTGAGCTGAGCGAGTTCGACCACGCTGCCGTCGAACCCGAGCGCGAGCGCCACGGCCACCTCGAGTGCGTGGCTGCTCGACATGCCGCCGCCGATCGGGATGGTGGTCGTGACGTGACCGCGGATGCCGATGCTGGGCGACATCTCCGACACCACACCGGCGACGTACTTGCCCCACGCGGGTGACACCGTCGTCGGGTCGTCGACGCGGCGGGGGAGCGAGACCGGTTCGGCCTCGTCGGCGGACGTGAGCTCGATGCGGTCGTCGGCCTCGAATCGGATGTCGGTCCAGCGGTCGACCGCCATGGGGAACACGA
>CAUJET010000081.1 GCA_963169665.1 Actinomycetota bacterium
CAGAATCCGCGGCCCGGTGGAGCGCCTCACCCGTGCGCCCGGCGTGCGGTTCGGCGCCGACGTGGTGGCCGCCGGCCGTGCAATGGGTGCCGCGGTCGCCGCGGCGCTGCGCTGACCGATCGGCGGCCGGCGGCCACCACGTGGCCCGTCGTGACACGTCGGTTCGCGATCGTTTTCCGATCGCGCGTTTCGGATGTCGCCCTGTGGGGCATGACGACGGACGTACACGCGATTCCTGCCCCCGCTCCGGCCGCTGCGCCCCACCCCGTCCTCGCGTGGCTCGCGCCACGACTCGGCCGGGATGCGCCCGTCCCGGCCGGCACCGCGCGGCTGCTCGGCCTCGTCGTCCACGACCCGACGTACCGCGACCCGGACATCGCCGCCCGGGCTGCATGGATCGGCGACGGCACCTGTCCGGGGCAGGTGATGGCCGACCACGCCGCCGACCTCGCTCGCTACGACCTGGTCGTCAGCGTCACGTGGCACGCCGAGGGGCCGGAGGCCGTGCTCGTGCTCGTGAATCCGTGAACAACGTGCCGGGTCGGTGATCCGGGCTGCGTAGCCTGGCCGACGTGACCCCCACCTCCTCCACCCCGACCGGCCTGCCACAGCCCAGCGACGGAAGCGCTGAGGGCTGGGACCGCGAGGCCTGGGCGGCCGACGTCCGTCGGTTGGCCCACGAGCGCGATGCCGTGATCCTGGCCCACAACTACCAGCTGCCCGAGATCCAGGACATCGCCGACCACGTCGGCGACTCGCTCGCGCTGTCCCGCGTCGCCGCGTCCGTCGACGCCTCCACGATCGTGTTCTGCGGCGTGCACTTCATGGCCGAGACGGCGAAGATCCTCAGCTACGACAAGACCGTCCTGATCCCTGACGAGCGTGCGGGGTGCAGTCTCGCCGACACGATCACGGCCGAGCAGCTCCGGGCGTGGAAAGCCGAGCACCCCGGTGCACAGGTCGTGAGCTACGTCAACACGACCGCGGCGGTGAAGGCCGAAACGGACATCTGCTGCACGTCGTCGAACGCGGTCGACGTGGTCGCGTCGATCGATCCCGACATCGAGATCCTGTTCTGCCCCGACCAGTTCCTCGGTGCCCACGTGCAGCGCCTCACCGGTCGCACGAACATGCACATCTGGATGGGGGAGTGCCACGTGCACGCCGGCATCAACGGCGCCGACCTGCGCGCCCGGGTGGAGGCAGAGCCCGAGGCCGAGCTGTTCATCCACCCCGAGTGCGGTTGCGCGACGAGCGCGCTCTATCTCGCGTCGTCGGGCGTCGTGCCCGCGGAACGCACCAAGATCCTGTCCACGTCGGGCATGGTCACCGCCGCCGAGCAGACCACGGCGAGCAAGGTGCTCGTGGCCACCGAGACCGGCATGCTGCACCAGCTCCGCAAGGCGAACCCGCTCGTGATCTTCGAGCCGATCAACCGGGCGGCCGTGTGCAAGTACATGAAGATGATCACGCCCGACAAGCTGCTGCGCTCGCTGCAGACGCTCACCGATGAGGTGACCGTGCCGCGTGACATCGCCGACCGGGCTCGCCTGAGCGTCGAGCGGATGATCGCGATCGGTACCCCGAGCCGCACGGCCGAGTGACCTCTGGGTGATCGTCAGGTGACCGCACATCCGCTTCCGCGCCGTCTCGCCGCGCCGCCCGCCACCTGGTCGCGCGACGTCGACGTGGTGGTGCTCGGTTCCGGTGCCGCCGGGCTCTCGGCTGCGCTGGCCGCTCGCCCCGTGCGCACCGCGTTGATCGTCACCAAGGACACGCTCGACGCGGGCAGCACCGCGTGGGCACAGGGTGGCCTCGCCGGGGTGCTCGACCCGAGCGACTCGCTCGAGAACCACGTCCGTGACACGCTCGTCGCCGGTGCCGGCCTGTGCGACGAGGCCAATGTGCGCACCCTCGTGGCCGAAGCGCCGAAGGCGTTGCGGTACCTGATGCGCCTCGGGGCCGCGTTCGATCCGTCGCACGAGGGCACCGGGCCGGCGCTCACCCGCGAGGGTGGCCACAGCCACAACCGCATCGTCCACTCGGGTGGCGACCAGAGCGGTGCCGAGGTGCAGCGCACACTCGACGAGAACGCGGTCGCGGCGGGCGTCGAGGTGATGGACCGGGCGTTCGCGCTCGATCTCCTCGTCGGCACCAACACCGCCGGCGGTCGCCAGGCCGCGGGTGTCCGCATCGCCCGCATCGACGCGGCCGGCGACGTCGTCTCGGTCGGTGTCGTCACGGCACGAGCGGTGGTGATCGCCACGGGCGGCTACGGCCAGGTGTTCGCGAGCACCTCGAACCCGCCGGCGGTCACGGGTGACGGCCTGGCCCTCGCACTGCGCGCCGGCCTGCCGGCCCGTGACATCGAATTCGTCCAGTTCCACCCGACGGTGTTGTGGCGCGGCCCCGACGCGAAGGGACAGCAGGCGCTGATCAGCGAGGCGGTGCGGGGCGAAGGCGCGATCCTGTTCGACGGGGCGGGCGAGCGGGTGATGCTCGGCGTCCACCCGCAGGAGGACCTCGCGCCTCGCGACGTGGTGGCGTCGGCCATCAGCCGGCGCATGGCCTCGGCGCCGGCCGGCGTGGACGACCACGTGTTCCTCGACGCGACGCACATGGGCGAGCGCTTCTACACGCGGTTCCCGGGGATCACCGCGGCGTGTCGCGATGCGGGCATCGACCCAGCGACGGATCGGATCCCGGTCGCGCCGGCCGCGCACTACGTGTGCGGTGGTGTGGTGGCGGGTCTCGACGGACGCACCGAACTGCCGGGCCTGTACGCCGTCGGCGAGGTCGCCTGCACCGGTGTCCACGGCGCCAACCGCCTCGCGAGCAACAGCCTCACCGAGGGAGTGGTGGCCGGCACGCGCGTCGGTCGCGACCTCGCCTGGGAGCTGCCCGAGGACGTCGGCTGGACGGAGGAGGACGGCGATCCCACGTTGCGGCTGGTCGACCCCGACCGCCGCACCACCGTCCGCACCACGATGTCGAGGCACGTCGGCGTGCTGCGTACGCCCGAGGGTCTCGACACCGCTGGCGCCGCGCTCGATCTGCCCGTCGACTCGGCCGGCTGGGGCCGCGGTGCGTGGGAGGCCACCAATCTGCTCACCGTTGCTCGCTCGGTCGTCGCCGCCGCCACGACGCGCACGGAGAGCCGTGGGTGCCATCGGCGCACCGATCACACCGGGCCGGTCGACGACTGGCTGGTCCACCTCGACGTCCGCCTCGACCACCGCGGCGAGGTGGTGGTCGCCGGCGCGCCGACCGCCGCGGCCCGCGCCGTCGGCGTCGCATCCACCGCATCCACCGTTCCCCCCGATCCCCCCGACTCCCGCGAGGCCTGACGATGTTCGTGTTCCATCCCCTCAGCGACGACACCCGTCACCGGCTCATCGCCGGCGGGCTCGACCCCGATGCCGTCGCGGCCCTGGTGCGCCTCGCGATCGCCGAGGACCTCGCGGGTGGCATCGATGTCACGTCCACCGCGACGGTGCCCGCCGACCAGCGCAGCGTCGGGGAGTTCGGGGCGCGCAAGCCCGGTGTCGTGGCCGGCCTCGCGTTGGCGGCTGCCGTCGTCGACACGGTGTGCGGACCGGCCTCGAGCGACTTCGACTACCTCGTCGCCGATGGCGCCTGCGTCGAGGGCGGCACGGCGGTGGCCCGCGTGGAGGCGCCCACTCGCCTGCTGCTCACCGCCGAGCGCACCGCACTCAACCTGGTGTGCCATGTGAGCGGCGTGGCCACGATCACCCGCCGGTGGGCCGATGCGCTCGAGGGCACCGGCGCGGTCGTGCGCGACACGCGCAAGACGTTGCCAGGCCTGCGTGCACTGCAGAAGTACGGGGTGCGTTGTGGCGGCGGGCGGAACCACCGGATGGCGCTCAGCGACGCGGCGCTGGTGAAGGACAACCACGTGCTCGCCGCGGGCGGCGTGGCCGAGGCCTTCGCTGCGGTACGCGGGTTGGCCGCCACGATCCCGGTCGAGATCGAGGTCGATTCGCTCGACGGTCTCCGCGAGGCGATCGAGGCGGGCGCCGACGTGGTGCTGCTCGACAACTTCGTGCCCGAGCAGATGGTGCAGGCGGTCGCGATCCGCGACGAGCTGCGCCGCGGCGTGATCCTCGAGGCGAGCGGCGGCCTCACGCTCGAGACCGCCCGTCGGGTCGGTGAGACGGGTGTGGACTACATCGCCGTCGGCGAGCTGACCCACTCGGTCACGGTGTTCGACATCGGTCTCGACCTGCGCGCGGTCGTGTGACGCGCCCGGCCCGCCGGGCCGGCGCCATCAGATGGTGGCGATGCAGACGATAGCGATGCAGACGATCGCGTTTCAGACGATGGCGATGAGGTCGATCACCAGCACGAGGTCGGTGTCGGCGGGGACGCCCAACTCGGTGTTGCCGGTTGACCCGAACGCGTCGACGAACGGGATGATCATCTTGCGGCTGCCGCCGACCTTCATGCCGGCCATGCCTTCGATGATGCCGGGCAGCGAGCCCTGCTCGACGAACTGGATCGGCTGCGGCTGACCGGTCTCCCAGGACGACGCGACCTGCTCGCCGGTGTCGCCGCGGAAGGCGATCAGGTGCAGGTACGCGGTCTGACCGAGCTGGAGCTCCGTGCCGTCGCCGACCACGAGGTCCTCGATCAACAGTTCGTCGCGGTTCGGGGCACCCTCGACGGTGACGTCGGGTGCGTCGGCAGGATCGGTGGCCGGGATGATCGCCATGACGTCGACCACGAAGGTCAGTGCGTCGCCGGCCTGGATGACGTCGCCCTGGGGGTTGTCGCCGTAGGCAAGCTCGGCCGGGATGTCGAGCTGGTACTGGCCCCCGGCCTTCACGCCGAGCAGCCCCTGCTCCCAGCCCGGGATCACGGTCTGAGCGCCCAGTGCCACGGGGAACGGCTCGCCGCGGTCGTAGCTGTTGTCGAACTCCGCGCCGTCCTCGGAGCGCACGCCGACGTAGTGGACGACCACCGTGTCGCCCTCCTTCGTCGCTTCGCCCTCACCTTCCACGAGGGCGGTGACGACGAGCTCGGTGACCTCGCCCGTCGGGATCGCGACCGTCGGCTTCGGCGGCACGTTCGCGTCGACCGTGGTGGCGGGCGCCTCGTCGGCGCCGTCGGCTGCGGTGGCGTCGGTCGCGGTGGCGTCGGTCGCGGTCGTGGTCGCCGTGCTCGAGCCGTCCTCCACGTTGGAGTCGCCACAGGCGGTGACGAGCAGGGCGGCGGCGAGCGCCAGGGGGGCGAGACGAGCGGGTCGGGGGAAACGCATCCGGCGAGGGTACCGGCCGTGCGGCCCGTCGGGTCGTCAGCTAGAACGGGTGAGCCATGTGGAACCTGCTGCGCACCAACCACGACATCCGCTCGTTGTTCGCGGCGCAGGTCGTGTCGTTCATGGGCGACTGGTTCGCCTACGTGGCGTTCGTGGGGCTGGTGCAGGACGTCACCGACGCACCGATCCTGGTGACGATGGTCTACGTGGCCCAGGCGTTGCCCGCGTTCTTGATGGCCGCGATCGCCGGCCCGGCGGCCGACCGGTTCGACCGGCGCAACATCATCCGCATCGTCTCGGTGGTGCAGGCCGTCGCCGCTGCAGGGCTGCTGCTGGTCCACTCGGCGGACAGCCTCTGGGTCGGGTTCGTGTGCCTGTGCGCGATCTCGGCGCTGGGGTCGTTCGTCGGTCCGTCGGCCCAGGCGGGTCTGCCGAACCTGGCGCGAACACCCGAGGAGTTGACGAAGGCGGCGCTGCTGTTCGGGTCGCTGTGGGGCGCGATGCTCGCGATCGGCGCCGCGGTCGGCGGTGTCGTCGCCAGCGTGTTCGGCCGCGACGTCGCGTTCATCGCCAACGCGCTGTCGTTCGTGGCCGCCGCCGGCGCGGTCTCCCTGATCCGCCGACCGATGCAGAACGAGCGGGCCACGTCCGCCGGCCCCGCACCGCGGATGCGGCCGATCGCCGACATGCGCGAGGCGTTCGGGTACGCCCGCCGAGACTCGGTGCTGCTGTCGCTGCTCGCATCGAAGGCCACGTTCGCGATGGGCGCCGGGATCGTGGGACTGTTGGCCGTGCTGGCCACCGAGGAGCTCGGCGGTGGCGACGCCGCGACGGGCGTGCTGATCGGCGCCCGAGGCGTCGGTGTGGCGTTGGGACCGCTGATCGCCGCGCGACTCGTGGGGCCGTCGATGTCGCGCGTGCTGCTGCTGTGCGGCGGCGCTGGTCTCGCGTTCGGCGTCTGTTACCTCGGGCTCAGCGTGGCGCCGGCGCTCGCGATCGCGGTGCCGTTCACCTTCCTCGCCCATCTCGGTGGCGGCGCCCAGTGGACGCTGTCGACCTACGGTCTGCAGCGGCGGGCACCCGACCACGTGCGCGGCCGGATCCTCGCCGGTGACTTCGGGATCGTCACGCTGATCATCACGTTGTCGAACCTCGCCGCGGGTGCGCTCGCCGGGGCCGTGGGTGCTCGGGTGGCCATCGCCACGTTCGCCGCCCTCGGGCTCGCGGCGGGCGCGGCGTATCTGGTCCTGACCCGGCCGGTCAGGGCGCGGCTGGCGCTGGAGGAGCGCTCGGAACCGACGATCGTTCCTGCGGGCTGAGCGAACGCAGCCACGGCTGCTCGGCCTCGGCGATCGGGGTGCTGGGCGGGCCCTGCACGAACGGCCACAGCTCCTCGGCCATCTTGCGGTAGTTGCCGCTCGCGGTGAGTTCGCCGAGCAGGGCGTAGAGACCGAGGTTGATGCGCTGGATGAACACGAATGCCTTCGGCACCGTGGCGTACTGCGAGATCGGACTCGTGCGGTCGAAGGTGTGGCGCACGATCCGGCTCGCGTACTCGCCCGACCAGGTGACCTGCTTGTCCTCGCGGACGCTCTCGTAGAACTGGCTGAAGTACTCGCCGACCTCGTCGTCGGGCACGGGCGCACCCGGACGCAGCATGCCCGCCGATTCGAGGATCCGGCGGAACGCCGGCACGTCGTGCTCGTACGCGGCGGTGCGCACCATCGATACGAACGTGTGCATCTCGGTGTCGCTGAAGTGCTTGACGAGACCGAAGTCGAAGAACGTGACGCGCCCGTCGCCGTGGAACAGGTAGTTGCCGGGGTGCGGGTCGCCGTTGAACAGGTGCATGCCGTAGAGGCTGCGGAACACGAAACGGAACAGGGTCTCGCCGATCATGTCCCGTTGTTCCTGGTCCCACGTGAGCGCATCGGCCCAGGTGTGGCCGGTGACGAGTTCTGTGGTGAGCACGCGACGTGTGCTGAGCGACGGGAGCACCTCGGGCACGTGGATGAACGGGTGGCCGCGGTAGTGGTCGGCGAACACGGTCTGGTTGCGGGCCTCGAGTTCGTAGTCGAGCTCGTCGGTGATTCGTTCCTTGATCTCGGCGACCATCTCGTCGGGGTCGAGCCCGCCGAATCCCTGCTTCAGGATCGCGCCGAGCAGGTCGGCATTGCGCAGGTCGGCGGCGATCGCCTCGGCGACGCCGGGGTACTGGACCTTCACGGCGACGGCTCGTTCGAGTCCGGTGGCCGGGTCGACGACGACCGCGCGGTGCACCTGTCCGATCGATGCCGATGCGAGCGGCTGGGGATCCCACTCGACGAACAACTCGTCCGGGTGACGGCCGAGCTCCTCCCGGATGACCTGCGCGGCGAGGTCGGCGCTCATCGGCGGCGCATTGGACTGCAGCTGGGCGAGCGCCTCGCGCAGCGGTCCGGGCAGACCCTCGTCGACGTAGCTCGCCATCTGGCCGAGCTTCATCAGGGCGCCCTTCATGTTGCCGAGCCGCTCGCTGATCGCCTCGGCGGTCTTGAGCTCGCGTTCGCTGTCGAGTTCGATGCGCCGTTCCGCGGTGGCGAACACCTTTCGCGCCGCGGTCGACGCATACGTGCTGCCCACCTTGAGACCGAGCGAGGCGAGGTCGACGTTGCGCTGCAGCCGCACGTCGTGTCGGTGTCGCAGCGCGAGCGCTCCGGCGACCCCACCGGTGAAACCCAGGAGGACGAGCAGTCGGGTCAGGCCTCGTGTCACGCACAGAGGATGCCCCGACCGTCGCGAGAACGGCCACTCCCGGCGTGTGCCATCCGCCGCCCGACGGAGGGGTGGAGCTCAGGCGGTGGGGGCGGGGGTGCGCAGGTCGGCGCGCTCGATCACGCTGTGGGCAGCGCGCAGCAGCGTGGGCACGAACCGGTCGGCGTTGGCGACCACGGCGTCGTGGTCGCCGTCGACGCGGAAGGCCTCCGCGCCCTTGATCGACTCGAACAGTCGCACCTGACGCCGCACGGGCACCACCCGGTCGCGCATGGTGATGACGACCGAGGTGGGGACGTCGACCTCGCCGAGCCACGGTCGCGACGAGAACGAGCCGATCGCCTTGCCGGCCTCGAGCACCATCCGCCAGTCGTGCATGCTGGCCTCCTGCACCGCCCATGGCTCCCACTGCTCGGTCTTGCGCTGCAGGTAGAGCTGGGCGGTGAGCCAACGGCGCGCCTGCAGCGGTGTGAGCCGTGCGACGGCAGCGAGACCGGACAGGCCGAGAAAGCTCATCCGCTCCTCGCGCGACGTGACGAAGTAGCCGCTCGTGGCGCAGAGGACGAGGCCGGCGACGCGCTCGGGATGCTGGCGCCAGATGAGCTGGGCGATGGGGCCGCCCATCGAGTAGCCGACCGGGATGAACCGTTCGATGCCGAGCACGTCGCACACGGCGACTGCGTCGTCGGCGCAGTCCTCGAGGCGGAACTGCTTCTTCGAGCGGATGCCGCGCCCATGGCCGCGATGGTCGATCGCGATCACCCGGTACTGGCGGCCGAGCGGGTGGTACGTGGTGAACCAGTTGAGGTCCGCGGTCGCGGTCCAGCCGTGCAGCAGCACGAGCGTGGGCGCGCCGGGAGGCCCTTCGACGTGACGCACGAACGTGGTGCCTCGGCCGGGCAGCTCCATGGCCGCGCCCGGCGGCAGGATGGGGGACGAGACGCCCCCGCCGTCACGGATGGCCACTCAGGCGCTCTCCACCTCGAGGACCTTGACCTTGAGCTTCCCGTGCGGAGCGTCGTACTCCACCCAGTCGCCGGGACCCTTGTCGAGCAGCGCCATGCCGAGGGGCGACTGCGGGCTCATGACGTCGAGGTCCGCGGTCTTCTCCTCGGGGTGCCCGATGAGGTAGCGCTCGGCCATGTCGTCGTCGTCGCCCTCGTACACGATCGTGACGATGCTGCCGGGACCGATCAGTTCGGGGTCGCCCTGCTCGATGATCTCGTGGTTGAGCGGGTCGAGGAGGTGCTCGAGGTGCCGGATGCGGCCTTCCATGTGGCCCTGCTCGTCCTTGGCCGCGTGGTAGTCACCGTTCTCGCTGAGGTCGCCCATGAGGCGGGCGGTCTCGATCTTGTTGGCGACCTCGATGCGGCCCCGGGTGGTGAGGTCGTCGAACTCGGCCTTCAGCCGGTCGTACGCCGAGCGGGAGAGGTGATGCTTCGCCATAGGCCCGCCACTCTACCGATCCCCTGCGCGACGGACCCGTGCGCCGTCGACGGTCCGGACGGCCGGGTGCTGCCGCGAGCCGTGTTCACCGGTTCCCCCCGGGTTCACCGGCGGCGGCGGACCTCGGCCCGATACGTGCCCGGCGTGAGCCCGGTGGCCCGCCGGAACTGGCGTGTGAACGAGCTCTGGTCGTAATAGCCGCACTCGGAGGCGATCGTGGCGATCGGGAGGTCGGTGTCGTCGAGGCGGCGCATCGCCTCGTCGAGCCGTGCGCGTAGCAGCAGCTGCTTGGGCGACAGACCGAGGGTGCGGCGGAGCGCCCGGTCGAGTTGGGGGAGCGACAGGCCGGTCGCATCGGCGAGCTCACCGACCTTCACCGGCTCGGCGAAGCGTCGCCGGGCAAGATCGATCGCCGCCTGGAGTCGCTGGTGCGGGTCGTCCCGAGCGTCGTCCCGCGCGCTCGCGGAACGCAGGTCGTACGACACCGACGCGAGCCCGACCAGGTCGCCATCGTCGTCGACCAGGCGGGTCTTGGTGCTGACGTACCACCCGCGGCTGCCGTCGGGCCGGAGGATCAGCTCGAGCTCGTTGCGGATCGCCTCGCCGGTGGCGAGCACGCGCCGGTCCTGCGCCTCGTACGACACGGCGAGGTCGGCAGGGAACAGGTCGGCGGCGGTGCGCCCGAGGACGGCCTCGACGCTGCGGCCGGCCCGCTCGGCGAACGCCTGGTTGACGGCGAGATACCGGCCGTCGGCGCCCTTCACGCAGAACATCACGTGCGGCACACCGACGAAGACGTCGTGGAGCGCGGCGACGACAGGGTGCACCCGAGCATCGTACGAACCCGCGATGAGAGATGAGTGGCGCTGGCGCGCCCATCTCTCATCGCCGGGCGGAGGGCCGAGTACCCGATGAGAGATGGGTGCGCTCCGAGCACTCATCTCTCATCGCGGTCGATCGTGGTACGAATCCGACGGGGACGGGTACCGATCGGGTGCTAGCGCGGGCGAGGTCGAGTGGAGGTGTGATGACGCTGCCTCCCGGAACCCCGATCGAGCCCACGACGGCCACCGCCACGACCACCCCATGTGCGACCGGCGATGCGGTGGTGCTCGCCGCCGAACTGCTGCGCAGTTCCCGCCGCGACATGCGTCGGTCCGAGCGTCGTCGTGAGGCGCGGCTGGCGGAGGTCGTCGACGATGCAGGGCTGCGCGGCCTCGCCTTCGCGCTCACCGACGAGGTGCTCCGCCTCGACGACGGCCGTCGGGCCGCCGCTCGGTTCGCCGCGGTGGTGCGTGAGCTCGGCGGCACGGCCGGGCTCGGCCTCGTCGATCGCGTGTCGTTGCGTGCGGGGGCGGTGCTCGCGCCGCGATTGCCGCGGCTCGTGATGCCGCTCGTGCGGCGCCGGATCCTGGCCGAACTCGAGGGCGTGGTGCTGCCGGCCGAGGACCCGGCCTTCGCCAGCCACGTGGAGGGTCGGTCGCGGGAGGGGTTCCGGCTCAACGTGAACGTGCTGGGCGAGGCGATCCTCAGCGACGCCGAGGCCGAGGCGCGGATGGCGCAGCTCCGCGAACGGATCGCCCGGCCCGACGTCGACTACGTGTCGCTGAAGATCTCGGCGGTGTGCGCCAACCTCGACGTGCTCGCCTTCGAGCACTCGGTGGACCGCATCTGCGAGCGGCTTCGCGACCTGTACCGCACGGCCGAGGCCGCTCGCCCACGCACGTTCGTGAACCTCGACATGGAGGAGTTCCGCGACCTGCCGCTCACGATCGCGGCGATGCAGCGGGTGCTCGACGAGCCCGAGTTCGCATCCGTCGACGCGGGCATCGTGTTGCAGGCGTACCTACCCGATTCGCACGACGCGTGCCGTCGGCTGTGCGAGTGGGCCCTGGCACGGTTCCGTCGTTCGGGCGGCACGTTGAAGATCCGGATCGTGAAGGGCGCGAACCTCGCGATGGAGCGGGTGGAGAGCGAGCTCCACGGCTGGGAGCAGGCGCCGTACGCGACCAAGGTGGAGGTCGATGCGAGCTTCAAGCGACTGATCGTGGCGGCGCTCGATGCGCGCTGGGCAGACGCCGTGCGCGTGGGCGTGGCGAGCCACAACCTGTTCGACCTCGCCTGGGCGATGGGACTCCCGGCGAACGGCCGCATCGACCTCGAGATGCTCGAGGGCATGGCGCCGGCCCAGGCGCGGGCAGTCCTCGAAGCGGCCGGCGACGTGCTGCTCTACGCGCCGGTGGTGCGCACCGACGACCTGCCGGCGAGCATCGCCTACCTCACGCGCCGGCTCGACGAGAACACGTCGCCGGAGAACTTCCTCCGCTCGCTGTTCACGCTCGAGCCGGGGAGCCCGACATGGGACGACCAGCGGTCGAGGTTCGAGGCGGCGATGCGGGCCATCGATGCCGTGTCGACGGAGTCGCGCCGGGCGCAGGATCGCAGCGTCGCGGCGAGTCCGTCCCTGCCCCTCGACGTCGCGGTGACGGATCGACCGTACGAGAACGCCGCCGACACCGACTGGACGAGCGAGGCGAACCGGACGTGGATCGAGGCGGCGCTGGCGTCGCCGCCGTCGGTCGAGGTGCCCGTGCTCGACCGGGTGGAGGACATCGACCGGGTGGTGGCCGCGGCGGTGTCGTCGAACTGGGTCACGGTCTCGCTCCGGGAGCGGCAGCAGGTGCTGCGCCGCGTCGCCGAGACCATGGAGGCCGAGCGCGGGGCCACCCTGTCGCTCATGGCCCACGAGGCGGCGAAGACCGTGGCCGAGGGGGACCCCGAGGTGTCCGAGGCGATCGACTTCGCCCGCTACTACGCGTCGTGCATCGATCGTCTCGTCGACCGAGCGGCGCACGGTGCCGGGTCGACGTTCGAGCCCGTCGGCGTCGTGGTGGTCGCGTCGCCGTGGAACTTCCCGTACGCGATCCCGGCCGGCGGAGTGCTGGCGGCGTTGGCGGCCGGCAACGCCGTCGTGCTCAAGCCGGCGCCGGAGGTGCGTGCGACGGCACGACTCCTCGCCGAACAGCTGTGGCGAAGCGGCGTGCCGATGGACGCGCTGCAGTACGTGGCGTGCCCGGACGACGAGGTGGGCCGCCGCCTCGTGACGCACCCCGACGTCGGCACCGTGGTGCTCACCGGCGCGTACGAGACGGCCATGCGCTTCCTGGAGTGGCGTCCGTCGATGCGCCTGCTCGCCGAGACCAGCGGGAAGAACGCGATGGTGATCACCGCGGCGGCCGACGAGGATGCCGCGATCAAGGACCTGGTCCGTTCGGCGTTCGCCCATGCCGGCCAGAAGTGCTCGGCGGCGAGCCTCGCGATCGTGGAGGGGTCGGTGTACGACGATCCCCGCTTCCTCCAGCGGCTCGCCGACGCGGTCGTCAGCGTACGGGTGGGCGCGGCGACCGACCTCGCGACGATGACCGGACCGCTCATCGGTGCACCGTCGCGCCAGCTGCTGCGCGCGCTGACGACCCTCGACGAGGGCGAGTGCTGGCTGGTCGAGCCACGGAAGATCGACGAGCGGACGTGGACGCCCGGGGTGCGGCTCGGCGTGCGGCCCGGTTCGTGGTTCCACCGGACCGAGTGTTTCGGCCCGGTCCTCGGGGTCGTGCGTGCCGACGACCTCGACCACGCGATCGCGATCCAGAACGCTTCGGCCTTCGGCCTCACCGGCGGCATCCAGAGCCTCGACGACCGCGAGGTCGACCACTGGCTCGATCGTGTCGAGGTCGGCAACGCGTACGTGAACCGTCACATCACCGGTGCGATCGTGCAGCGCCAGCCCTTCGGCGGGTGGAAGCGATCCTCGGTGGGGTGCGGACCGAAGGCCGGTGGCCCGCACTACGTGGAGGCATTCGGCACCTGGGTGCGGCCCGCCGAGGTCGACCTGTCATCGGTCGAGTCGGCGTTCGCGGACACCTGGACGACCGACTTCCTGATCGACCGCGACCCATCCGGGCTCGCGTGCGAGCGGAACCTGTTGCGGCACCGCCCGTTGCGACGGGTGTCGCTCGTGGTGGGCGAGGGCACGGATCCGACCTCGGTCGCGATCGCACGGATCGCGGCGCGCGTCGCCGGCGTCGACGTGACGGACGGGGTCGACGGACCGTCTGCGGCGGAGGTCGATCGCATCCGAGTCGTCGGGCATGTCGACGACGACGTGCTGCGCGGCTGGTACGCCGCCGGCCTCGACGTCGACCGGTCGGACGTGTCGGTCGAGCCGACGGTCGAGCTGTGTCGGTGGGTGCGTGAGCAGTCGATCAGCCGCACCCGACACCGCCACGGCCGCCCTCTCGACTGACGGCAGGCAGACGCCGACGCGACGTCAGCCGACGGGCGCGTCGACCCCTTCGACGAGGACCATGTTGAACATCTCGGTCGCGCCGGCTCGCAGGGCACGGGCCGCGGTGTAGGCCTCGCTGTCGTACATGGCCCGGGCGGTGGCCATGTCGGGGTACTGCAGCACGGTCATGCGGGTGGGCTGCCAGTCCCCTTCGAGCACGTCGATGCGACCGCCGCGCACGAGGAACTCGCCACCGAACGCCTTGGCGACGTCGGGCGACGCTGCCATGTACTGCTTGAACTGCTCCGGATCGGAGATCTTCGATTCGACGATGATGTACGCGACGGCCATGGCGCCGACGCTAGTGCCGGCCCGCAGCCGGCCGGTTGGTGGCCGGACGACGGCCATGGCGCCGATGCTCGTGCCTGCCGGGTCTGGGGGAGCGGCCGACTCCTGCGGTACGTTGCCTGCCCTATGGCACATCGCATCGCAGTCATCGGCGGTGACGGGATCGGTCCCGAAGTCACCACGGAAGCCCTCAAGGTGGTCCGCGCCGCCGGCGTCGACATCGACACCACCGACTTCGATCTCGGCGGTTCGCGCTACCTGCGCGACGGCGAGATCCTGAGCGACGCCACGCTGGCGCAGTTGCGCGACTTCGACGCGATCCTGCTCGGCGCCGTCGGGACGCCCGAGGTGCCGCCGGGCGTGATCGAGCGGGGCCTGCTGCTGAAGATGCGCTTCGATCTCGACCTGTATGTCAACCAGCGGCCGTTCGTCGGCACGGCGCCCGGGCACAGCGCGCCGCACGACTTCGTCGTGATCCGGGAGAACACCGAGGGTCCGTACGTGGGCGAGGGCGGCGTGCTCCGCAAGGGCACCCCGCACGAGGTCGCCACCCAGGGCTCGGTGAACACCCGCATGGGTGCCGAGCGGGCGATCCGCTACGCGTTCGAACTGGCCGTCAAGCGCGACGGCGCGAAGCACGTCACCCTGGTCCACAAGACCAACGTGCTCACGTTCGCAGGCGACCTGTGGCAGCGGGCGTTCAACGACGTCGCCGCCGAGTACCCGGGCGTGGGCACGGCCTACAACCACGTCGACGCGGCGTGCATCTACTTCGTACAGGACCCGCACCGCTACGACGTGGTGGTCACCGACAACCTGTTCGGAGACATCCTCACCGACCTCGGCGGCGCGGTGAGCGGCGGCATCGGCCTCGCGTCGAGCGCCAACCTCAACCCGGCCCGCACCGGGCCGAGCATGTTCGAGCCGGTGCACGGCTCGGCGCCCGACATCGTCGGCACCGGCAAGGCCAACCCGACCGCGGCGATCCTCAGCGCGGCGTTGATGCTCGACTTCCTGGGCGAGCACGACGCGGCAGACCGGATCCGCACGGCGTGCGATCAGGCGGGTACCGGCAGCACCACCGAGATCGGCTCGCGCATCGCGAGCGTCGTGGCAGGCTGACGCGATGCCCATCACACCCACTCCGAAGATCTGGATGAACGGCTCCCTGGTCGACTGGGACCAGGCGCAGGTGCACATCCTCACCCACACCCTCCACTACGGCATGGGCGTGTTCGAGGGCATCCGTGCGTACGAGACGGCGAAGGGCCCGGCGATCTTCCGGCTCACCGAGCACATCGAGCGTCTGTTCCGCAGCGCCCACATCCTCGGCATGGAGATCCCGTACTCGGTGCAGGAGATCATCACCGCCTGCAAGGAGACCGTGGCCTCCACCGGCCTGCCGAGCTGCTACGTGCGGCCACTCGCGTACTACGGATACGGCGAGATGGGTCTCAACACGCTCCCGTGCAAGGTCGACGTCGCAGTCGCCTGCTGGCCGTGGGGCGCATACCTCGGCGAGGACGCGCTGCAGAAGGGCGTCCGGATGAAGATCTCCAGCTGGACCCGCCACGACCACAACACGATGCCGCCGGCGGCCAAGACGGTGGGCAACTACGTGAACAGCTCGCTCGCCAAGGTGGAGGCGCTGAAGGCCGGCTACGACGAGGCGATCATGCTCGCCCCGAACGGCCTGATCGCCGAGTGCACCGGCGAGAACATCTTCGCCGTTCGCAACGGGATCATCATCACGCCGCCGCTGTCGGCCGGCGCACTCGAGGGCATCACACAGCACTCGGTCATCACGATCGCGAAGGACCTCGGCTACGACATCCGCGTCGACAACCTCGCCCGGAGCGATCTGTACGTGGCCGAGGAGATCTTCGTGTGCGGCACCGCTGCCGAGGTGAGCGCGGTCAACTCCGTCGACGACCGCTCGGTGCCGTGCCCCGGTCCGATGACCACCGCGATCGCTCAGGTGTACGGGCGGGCGGTGCGCGGCGAGGACCCGCGCTACGAGCACTGGTGCGAGCTCGCGAGCTGACCGAGCGAGCTGAGCTCGCGAGCTGAACTCGCGGGCCGAACGATCGGGTGTCGCACCCTCGGACGCAGACAACGGGCCCGCCACCGACGGCGGGCCCGTTCGCGTTCCGGCGACGACGGACCGTCGAGGGCTCCTGACCGAAAAAGGCAAGACGCCCTGCCCGGCGCAGCGGGCCCGGAGGCCTGCGCGCCCGACAGGGCGTCTCAGGTGGGATGATCCACCACTGCTCGATCACCCGGCGTTAGCCTTCGTCTCGTTCAGTTTCACCGCCCGTCAGAGCTCACGCTCTGGCGGGCGGTTCCGTTTGCCAGCTCGACCACCCCGGGTTGCCCGGTGCAGCTGAGCCGACGTGGCTGGCTCGTCCCCCGCAGTTGCCCACGGGGTCACTCCCCAACCTGCCGACGTCGTCGCCCCAGTTGCCTGGTGCTCGTTCGCCGACCGCCGCCGCGGTCGCTCACCGGTTGCCCGGCTCCCGATCCCGAACGGCCGCCGCCGCGTCGATCCCCGGTTGCCCGGCTCCCGACCCGTCGACTTGGCGGATCATGCCCAGCACCGACCCCGCTCCCGTCTCGTGAACCCGGTTGGTCCCTCTCACTCCTGGTGATCCCCTCGATGGTCGCCCATCTCCGGTTTCCCCACTCGTGAGTGGCCGTTCCTCGGGCTCCGGTTGGCGTGCGCTTGCCGGTGCGTCGCCTACTGTGCACCCTGCGTTTCCCCAGGTCAAGTGGTATTTTTCAAGTCACAGGGTTATCCACCGAGAAACCCCGTCGTCCCCAGAACTTTCTCGTTCGTCCACCGCGCGTCCACAAGGTTGTGCACACGTGAACCCACAGGTGAGGGGCGCAGAACCTCGCGGAGCGTGGCGACGAACTCGATGACGTCTTGACGAACCCCAGGTTCGCCCGCGGTTCCCTCACGTTCGTGGCCGGTTCGAGCTGCGTCCGGGTTGACGATCGGAGTTCGTACCGACACAATCGTCTCCGTGACGTTCCACCCGGCCACCCTGCTCGCCGAGATCATCATCATTCGATAGCGCACGTGGCTCTCCCACGTGCGCTCACAGCCGCCCCTCGGGGCGGCTGTTTCATTTCTCCGGCACCGACGACCCGACCCGACCCGACCCGACAGCACCCGACAGCACCCGACAGCTCCCGACAGCTCCCGACAGCTCCCGACAGCACCGACGCAGCACCCAGAGACAGGACAGTTGACATGACCACCACCGATGCTCCGAATCCCGCCACCGACCCGGCCGCCCCGATGGTCCCCATGGTCGAGGTGTTCGACACCACCTTGCGCGACGGCTTGCAGGTGGAGGGCGTGTCGGCCACGGTCGACGACAAGCTGCGCATCGCCGAGCAGCTCGACTACCTCGGCGTGCACTACATCGAGGGCGGCTGGCCGGGCGCCAACCCGAAGGACATCGAGTTCTTCGCACGAGCGGCCGTCGAGCTGAAGTTGTCGTCGTCGACGATGGTGGCCTTCGGATCCACCCGTCGGCCGAAGGGCAAGGTCGACGACGACGTCACGCTGCGCAACCTGCTCGACGCCAACACGTCCGCGGTGTGCATCGTCGCCAAGAGCTGGGACTACCACGTGCTCGAGGCGCTGCAGACCACCCTCGACGAGGGCGAGGCGATGATCGCCGACAGCGTGGCGTTCCTCACCGGTGCGGGCCGGCGGGTGATGGTCGACATGGAGCACTTCTTCGACGGCTACAAGCACAACCCCGAGTTCAGCCTCCGCGCCCTCGAGGCGGCCGTCGTCAAGGGCGCGTCGCACGTGGTGCTGTGCGACACCAACGGTGGGTCGCTGCCGCACGAGGTCGAGCAGATCGTCGCCGACGTGTACCGCCATGTGGGCACGGACGTGACGATCGGCATCCACTGCCACGACGACACGGGCTGCGCGGTCGCCAACTCGATGGCCGCGGTGCGCGCCGGCGCACGCCACGTGCAGGGCACGCTCAACGGGCTCGGCGAGCGCACGGGCAACTGCAACCTCACCACGGTCATCCCCAATCTGCAGGTGAAGCTCGGCATGAGCTGCCTCCCCGAGGGTCGCCTCGAGCGCCTGACGGCCGTCAGCAACCATGTGGCCGAAGTGCTCAACCGGCCACTCAACCCGCAGGCGCCGTACGTCGGCTCGTCGGCGTTCGCACACAAGGCCGGCCTGCACGTGAGCGCGATCAAGCGGGCGCGCGACGCGTACGAACACGTCGATCCGGTGCTCGTCGGCAACGGCACGCGGTTCGTGGTCAGCGAGATGGCGGGCCGGGCGACGATCGAGGTGAAGGCCGAGGAGCTCGGCCTCACGATGGACGGCCCGGCCGTCAACCAGGTGATCGACGACCTGAAGCGGCTCGAGCACGAGGGCTACCACTTCGAGGCGGCCGACGCATCGCTCGAGCTGCTCATGCGCCGAGCCGCCGGCTGGGAGCAGAACTTCTTCAAGGTCGAGAGCATGCGTGTCATCACCGACGAGCTGCCCAACGGCGAGTTCACCACGGAGGCCACGGTGAAGGCGTGGGTGCGCGACACCCGCACCGTGCACACCGCCGAGGGCAACGGCCCGGTCAACGCGATCGACACGGCCTTGCGTGCCGCGCTGGCCGAGGCGTACCCGGT
This sequence comes from Actinomycetota bacterium, assembly GCA_963169665.1. Lineage (GTDB taxonomy): Bacteria > Actinomycetota > Acidimicrobiia > Acidimicrobiales > Ilumatobacteraceae > VFMC01. The sequence goes on from CAUJET010000081.1 coordinate 18,783, forward strand.
GCTCGACCGGGTGCACCTCACCGACTACAAGGTGCGCATCCTCGACGGGGCGACGGCCACCGGGGCGATCACTCGGGTGCTGCTCGACGCGACCAACGGCGAGCGCAGCTGGACCACGATCGGCGTGAGTTCGAACATCATCGAGGCGTCGTGGCGTGCGCTCGAGGAGAGCCTCGTGTACGGCCTGCTGCACACCGAGGCCTGAGGCCGATCCGACCGGCGCCGCCGATGTCGGTCAGATGCTGATCTCGACGACGTAGCCCTGGTTGCCGCCCCACGTGCAGGGCACGTCGTTCCAGAGGTTCGGCCATGCCCGGTACAGGTGCAGGCAGTGCTCGCCGCCCGAGTTGTCGGGTTGGCCGCCGGCCCAGTTCACGTACGAGCTGGCCACGGACACGTGTCCCGACGAGAACTGGGTCCCGGCCTCGGGTCCGGCGGTCCAACGCCACACGCCCTCGACCGTCGCGTCGCTGCCGTCGAGCCAGGCGCTGTTGCTCGGACCGACGAGCGAGAAGACGAAGGTCTGCTCGGCGAGGCTCGTGATCGTCGCGAGGTGTCCGAACCGGCCGGCGGCCGAGTAGGTCGCGGCAGCCGCTGCGGCCGCGGGCTGGGTCATGGTGCCGGCGACGTAGCGGTAGAGGTGGCCGTTCGGGCCGACGGTGAAGCCGGCGGGGGCGTCGGTGCTGCACAGGAAGGTGGGGGCGGCACCGGCGAGGCCGGGGATCATCGTCAGGGTCCAGCCGCTGCCGGTGAGCAGGAGACCCGAGACGTCGACGGTGGCACCGGCCGGGAGCGAGAGCGCCGGAGGTGTCGCACTCGTCATCTGGGTGAACGTCGTCGGCTGGCTGCCGGTGCTGCCCCAGAAGGTGGTGGCGCCCGCGGCGGCGGCGTCCTTCGAGGCGGTGCACCCAGCTGACGTGCCCGTCGACGTGAGGTTGCCGACGCCGACGACGACCACGGCCGACAGGATGCCGACGAGGACGATCGCGACCAGGATCTCGACCAGCGTGAAGCCGTGGTCCGCCCGTCGCGGGCGCGCAGGGACAGCGCTCATGGGTGTCGACCGTCCGGGACGGGCTGTGTCCGTCCACCCGGGGGGCCATGTGCTCATCGGCCAATCCCCGGGTGGACGACGTCTGGAGGCTCCTGGTCGGGTAGAACTTGAGCCTGTATGGCAGCTCCCAAGTTCGCTCCCGTGTCGCCCATCGACGATGCCCGCTCCTATTCGTCGCCCGACCACGTGCCGAAGTCGTGGACGCCCGACCGACCGGGTGAGATCGACGGTTTCCAGCCCTCCGGCACGCGCCTCGGCAACCAGGGACCCGACCAGGGGTTCGGCATCAAGATCGCCAACACCTTTCTGTCCCGCATCCACGTGTCGGCCGGCGAGTCGGCCAAGGATGCCGTCGCCGGCTGCCTCGGCATCGGGCTGAAGCGTGCATCGCTGTTCAGCCGCGCGCCGGTCATCCACGACTTCACGATCGCCTTCACGGCATGGGGGTTCCTCGACCCCAACCCGCCGGCCGACCTCGTCGCCCTGCGCTCGCAGCTGTTCAAGGGCGCCGGTGGCCATCACGGCTACGAGCACCAGCGCGACCTGGCCGACATCGTCCCCGACAGCACGCTGCAGATGACCCCGCAGCAGGTGGCCGCCGCGTATCCCGGACGTTGGCGCGACCTCGTCGGCGCCGACCACGCCGTCACCCACTGACGTCCCGTACGGCGTCGCCCGCCGGCGCCCACATCCGACGCCACGCGCGACGCCCTCGCGGACGTCGCACCGAGAGACAGGAGACCTCCGCATGAGCGAGGTGCAGTCGATCACCCTCACCGACGAGCAGCGCGAGTTCCGCGCCGTCCTCCGCCAGTTCGTCGCCGACAAGATCTCGCCGCTCGCCGGTGACATCGACCGTGACGCCCAGTACTCGTGGGCCACGTTCGAGGCCCTGAAGTCGATGGAGCTGACCGCGCTCAGCTATCCGGCCGAGTACGGCGGGTCGGGCGCGTCGCTGGTCGACCAGGCGATCGCGGCCGAGGAGATCGCCCGCGGCTGCGCGTCGACGAGCCTGCAGTTCCTGATCTCCAAGCTGGGCATGCTGCCCGTCATCAACTTCGGCTCGGAGTTCCTGAAGAGCACCTACCTGCCGCGGATCGCGAGCGGTTCCAGCCAGTGCAGCTACGGGTTGAGCGAGCCCGACGCCGGCAGCGACGTGGCGTCGATGGCCACGAAGGCGACGCTCGACGGCGACGTGTGGACGATCGACGGCACGAAGTGCTGGATCACCAACGCCGGCATCAGCGACCTGTACACGATCTTCGCCCGCACCTCGAACGACCGGCACACGGGCATCACCGCCTTCCTCGTCGAGGCCGACTGGGGTGTGCAGGTCGACAAGCTCGAGCACAAGCTGGGCATCAAGGGCTCGCCCACCGGGGTCATCCGTCTCGATGGCGTGAAGGTACCCGACTCGCACCGCATCGGCGAGGTGGGTCAGGGGTTCCCGATCGCGATGCACACGCTCGACCGCAGTCGGCCGACCATCGGTGCGCAGGCCGTCGGCATCGCCCAGGGTGCGCTCGACTACGCCCTCGGGTACATGAAGGAGCGCACCACGTTCGGCCGCCCGATCGGTTCGAACCAGGGCCTGCAGTGGATGGCCGCCGACTGCGCGATGCGCATCGAGGCCGCCCGAGGCCTGGTGTACAAGGCGTGCGCGATCGCCGACGAGGGTGATCCCCACGGCGAGCTGTCGATGGCCGGCGCGATGGCGAAGTGCTTCGCGAGCGATGTCGCGATGCAGGTGACCACGGACGCCGTCCAACTGCTCGGCGGCTACGGCTACACGAACGAGTTCCCGGTCGAGCGCATGATGCGCGACGCGAAGATCACCCAGATCTACGAAGGCACCAACCAGATCCAGCGCATGGTCATCAGCAAGAAGCTCGGCCTGTAAGGGTTTCGTACCGTTTGGTGTCATCCTGTGCCACTTCGTTCAGGCCTTCATCCCTAGTCCCCTCCCTAGCGTCACACCCCGCCGGTAGCGTGCGCCGACATGGCGACGATCCGAGAACGGTCACCGGGCGTGTGGGAGGTGCGCGTGTTCGTCGGCAACGACGATCGTGGCCGGCCCAAGCAGGTCAGCCGGACGGTGCGAGGCACCAAGCGCGACGCTCAGCGGGCCGCCGCCGAGATGACGGTGGCGCCACCGGCCCGCAGCGATGGGCGAACGGTGGCCGATGCGCTCGATGCCTGGCTCGAGACCCACACGCCCACGTGGGCGGCGTCGACGGTGCGTGACCAGACGAGCCGGGCATCGCTGGTGAAGGCCGACAAGATCGCCCGCACACCCCTCGCCAGGCTGGCGGTGGCCGACGTCGACCGGTGGCACAGCCGGCTGCGGGCGGCTGGGGTGGGCGAGTCGTCGATACGGAACCAGCACCTCGTGCTGCGGGCGTCGCTGTCGCAGGCGGCCCGGTGGGGGTGGGTGAGTGCGAACGTTGCAGCGTTGGCGACGCTCGGGCGGAAGACGAGCAAGCCGCGGTCGGCGATGAGCGCCGCCGAGGTACGTGCCGTCATCGACGCGGCCGAGCGGTTCGACCCTGCTGCTGGCGTCGCGTTCCGGCTCGCAGCGATCACGGGTGCTCGCCGCTCCGAGCTCTGTGCACTCGTCTGGAGCGATCTCGACGGCGACCGGCTCACGATCGACTCGAGCATCGAGATCGAGCGGAACGGGAGCAGGTCGGACAGACAGGTGCCCACCCTCCGGGATGCGGCCACGAAGACCGGGAACCAGCGGGTGGTGCGCCTCGACGAGCGCACGCTCGAGGCCGTGGCGGCACTGCGGGCCGAGCGCGAGCGGTACGGCCCGTGGATGCTCCAGCCCGGCGAGCGTCCGCTGAACCCGGAGCGGCTGACGGGCTGGTGGCGGATCGCCCGCCGGGACGCCGGCATCGACCCCCGGTGGCGACTGCACGATCTGCGCCACTGGTCGGCCACCGAGGCGATCGGGCGCGGGCACGACATCCGCACCGTGGCCGGCCGCTTGGGACACGCCAACCCAGCGATGACGCTGCGCACCTACGCCCACGCCCTCGACGGCGCCGATGCCGGCGTCGCGGCCACCCTCGCCAGTGCCCTGGAGACCACCCCGTGAAGCAACGGTACGTCCGGCCCGGTGGCGGCCTCTCGGACGAGACGATCGTCGTGGTACGAGGCGGTGCGCTCGACGCGACGTTGTTGGCCGAGGACGCCCGCAAGGCGCATGCCGTGTACGGCGTGTACGCCGTGTCGGTCTTCGCGGCAGATGGGGTCAGCATCGACGAGCTCGTCCAGAGCACGCCGCTCGTCCGATTCGGGTCACTCACGCTCATGACCGTCGGTGCGATCCGAGCTGGAGGCTTCGAACTCGTGCCGAGCGGACGCAACCCGCTGCATCACAGTGTCGATCTCGGTGACCTCGGGGCCGGCGTCGACCGCCTGCTGCGCTGCGAGCACCGCACGATCGTCAACCCGTATCATGAGTCGTGACATGCACGACCGGCGAGCAAGGAGGGCTGGCGTGGACCTCGAGATCGACCTGCGGGCCGACCTGAACGCACAGGACGACGACGGCAACGGGTGGTCGCTGATGCGCGACGCACGCGACGTGTCCCGCATCGTGCCCGGCGCCATGGTGCTGGCCGGGAACGAGCACGCGCGGGCCGTGGTGCGAGTGCTGCAAGTCGATGACGACGGCCAGGTCCACTTCACGATCCTCCCCGGACCGATCAGCAAGAACCGCCACCTGCTGGACAGAGCTGCGGCGACCTGACGGCCGACTCCCGGTGATCGGTTCGCACGATCTGTGCGCCCCTTCAGAGACTTGGCACCGCCAGATCGGCAGCAGTTCCGCGCTCGGGCATCAGAGCTGAAGGCGGCGACGAGAGGCCCGCAGCTCGACCGCCGTCATGACGAGCGTGTCGCGATCTGAAACACGTTGCCGAACGGGTCACGCACCATCGCACGCCGGTCCCCGTACGGCGTGTCCAATGGCGCTTCGAGCGAGACAGCACCGGCGTCCATGGCCCGCTGGTACGTGCGGTCGGCATCGGCGACATAGACGTATAGGAACGCCGGGAACGCATCGCGCTCGTCAGTGGAGCCGATCATGATCAACGAATCGCCGATCACGATCTCCGCAGGCCGGCCAGCCGGTACGTCGCCGACAGCGTCGAACACTGCCCGAAGGAACTCGACCTGCGGCCCGACGTCTGGCACTGCGATGCGTGGGGTCACGGTCCGGTAACTCACAGGCTCGACTGGCACCAAGCCATCATGACCGACTGCGGCGTGAGTACGCCATGGCTCGTGCCTGGCCCGCCTCGTTCACTCGCTCGAGGCTGCCCGAACGCGGATGCGCTGTCCACCACGCCGCACACGATGTCCGGTAGACCATCCTCAGGTAGCGCCGAGTGCCCGGTCTGGCGCGTCGGCGCAAGGGCATCGGCGCGCACATATCGGCGGCGGCACCGAGCAGATCGGGAGCGCGCCATCCCTAGTTCCATCCCTAGAACTCGTTGGTACTCGTTGGGACGGGATGGCACTCGCCGGACTCCCGGCCCAGCTCAACAGCACGGGGTGGGACTCGTTGGGACTGGCTGGACGATCGATCCAGACCACCCAGATCTACGAAGGCACCAACCAGATCCAGCGCATGGTCATCAGCAAGAAGCTCGGCCTGTAAGGGTTCCGCACCGTTCGGTGTTCGCCGGGCGTGTCGGACGCCCACCCTGGCGCCGGCCGGCACCACCCCAGGCCGGCATCAGCCGTCGATCGGCGCGTCCTCGTCACGCAGGCGGACCGGACCGAACCTGCCGGGCCGGAGGCCGTCCTTCGGTTCGTAGAACGCACGCACCCGGTCCATGTCGGCCCGCACGTCACCGGTCAGGTGGATCACCGGACCGAAGCCGCCCGTGCGCCGGGGACCGTCGACGAACGCGCACAGGAGCGGCACGTCGGCCGCCAGCGCGATCCGGTAGAAGCCCGACTTCCAGTACTCGGTACGCGACCTGGTGCCCTCGGCGGGCACGACGAGGTGCAACTCGTCGCGTCCTGCGAACTCACTGGCAAGGGCGGCCACCATGCCCGAAGCCGAGTCTCGCTGCACGGGCACGCCACCCAGGGCACGCATCACACGACCCAGCGGCGGCCGGAAGAGTGCGTCCTTGCCCAGCCAGCGGATCGACACACCCTTGACCCTGGCCATCGCCACCATCACCACGAAGTCCCAGTTGGTGGTGTGCGGTCCGGCGATCATCACGCAACGATCGGGGATCGGCTGCTGTACGACCGTGGTCCACCTCATGCAGCGGAGAACGAGGCGGGCCAGGGCAGTGCGCATCGGCGGTGACCCTACCGGCGGCGATCGCCGACCCTTGGCGGCACCCGGCACGAACGTCGGTACCGACGACGGATCGGTCTGCCTGAACGCACGGGACACGCTGGCCACCGCGGAGGACTCCGGCCGTGGGTGATCAGTGCGGATCTGGGGTTGTGTCGGCACGGAGCGCGGTGCCTTGGTGCCACCGGATCCGCATGCGGCCCTCGTGTTCCAACCACAGCGACGAGCGACCCACCGCGCTCTCTCCTCGAACGGCCACGTACGTCACGAGCACGACCCCGTCAGCGACCTCGTCGGCGGAGATGTCGCGCACCTCGGGTGGATCGAAGGTCTCGGCGTCGTCGGGTAGGGCATCGAGCGTCGCCTCGCGGGTCCACCACCGGCCCGATCGGCCGCGCTCGGCGAAGTCGGGGTGCAGCAACGCGTCGACTGCGGACGCGTCCGACCGGACCGCCGCGTCGAGCAGGGCCCACTCGCCGGCCAACGAGGCTTCGACTCGGTCCATCTGCGCATCGTTGCACGCACGACACCGGCACGGCTGCGGAGTTCGTCTCCTCCGGCGAGGTCCTGTGCAGGGTCAGAGGGGCTTGGACATGTGGACATCCTCGGGTTCGAGGGCGAACAGTTCGGGCAGCGGGTGCTCCATCGGTCGGAACCCGCGCCGGAGGTAGAAGCGCACGGTGTTCCCCGATGGTGTCGCGGTGACCACCATCTCGCTGTCACCGGCTCGGCGGGCGATCGTCTCCAGGTCGTCGCAGAGTCGGATGCCGATGCCGGTCGCCCGGACCTCACTGCTGACGTGCAAGAACGCCAGCTGCGCGATCCCCGGTCGCAGATGCGGCACCACCACGCCGATCCCGACGAGGTGGGCATCGGAGAAGGCACCGATCGCCGTTCCGCCCATGTCGAGGTAGTGCTCGACCGCTCGCTGCTGCGCGTCGACCGAGTGGTCACCCTCGCCGTCCACATGCCAGTTGGGCGCGTCCCAACTGCCGTGCCGTGCGATCAACTCGGTACCGCGCTGTTCGAACAGCACCTCGATCCGCTCGGCACGGCGGATCTCGCCGACGCGGGCCAGATCGTCGCGGGAGAGGGCTCGAATCTCGACCGGTGCAGCCACGCCACCACTCTGTCATGGGTGCTCGTCAGGTGAGTGGCCAGCCTCGGCGGCTGCACCTGCGATCAGTCGGGCTCGGCTGTCACAGCAGTTCGTAGAAGCGGATGCACACCTGGCCGCGCTCGCTGCGAGCCATGCCGACCAACACGGTGCGGCTCAGCCACTCGTACGCGGGCGCGCTGGTGCGGATCATCGGCGACGTGCGGTAGTAGTACTCCGTCTCCGGGACGTCCTCGCCGGCGTCGAGCCGTTCGAGGACCGCCGGCGACGCGACGTGGTAACCGCGGTTCATGATCTCGATCACGGCGCCGTCGTCGGTCTCGATCAGATAGCGGGCCTCGAGCTCGATGGTGTCCCCGCCGCGGAAGGTCGCCCAGTCGCCCCCGGCGGCAAGCACCCGTCCGGTGATCCGTCCGGTCACGGTGCCGCCCGTGATGGGGAACAGCATCAGCGTGTCCGACGGTGCACGCTCTGCAGTGATCATCGCCGCAGTGTCCACGCGTGCTTCGAAGGCGAACACCAGCTGTGGTTCGGGCAACGCGGTCATCGGGGCTCCTGGGTGGATCGCCGGTCGGTCGGACCGGAGGGCACGGCCGCCGGAGCGTAGTGTCGGCGCCCGGGTGCTCCGGACTGCAGGAGCGGATCGAGGAGTGCTGGGATGACCGAGTGGTTCGAGCGATCGGCGATCGAGCTGGCCGATCTCATCAGGCGGCGGGAGGTGTCGAGCCGCGAGGTGATGGCGTCGTTCCTCGCCCGCGTCGAGCAGGTGAACCCCTCGGTGAACGCCATCACGGCGGTGCTCGCCGAGCGGGCGCTCGCCGCCGCCGAGGAAGCAGATCGAGGTGAACCCGTGGGGCCGCTGCACGGCGTGCCGTTGACGGTGAAGGAGAACATCGACCTGTTCGGCACGCCTACCACCGACGGTGTCGCCGCGTTCGCCGAGCTGATGCCCGCGCTGGACGCGCCGGTCGTGCAACGGCTCGTCGCGGCCGGCGCGATCCCGTTTGCCCGCACGAACCTGCCCGAGCTGGGACTGCGGCTCGACACCGACAACCCGTTGCGCGGCCGCACCGCGAACCCTTGGGATCACACCCGTACGCCGGGCGGCTCGAGCGGGGGAGAGGGCGCCGCGCTCTCGTCGGGGATGTCGGTGTTGGGGTTGGGCAACGACATCGGCGGCTCGTTGCGCAACCCGTCGTTCTGCTGCGGTGTGGTCGGTTTCCGGCCGACGATGGGCCGCGTGCCGACCGCGGCCAGCGCCGGGCCGCCCGATGGTGCGCTGTGCGGGCAGCTGATGGCGACCGAAGGAGCGATGGGTCGTCGTGTCGCCGACGTGCGGTTGGCGACCACGCTGCTGAACGGTGCCCACCCTCGCGACCCGTTCTCGGTGGACGTCGCGTTCGAGCGGCCCGCCCCGCCCCGTCGGACGGCCGCGGTGGTGGTGCCAGCGCCCGGCGAGCGGTGGAGCAGCGCTGTCGCCGCCGGGGTCCGCGCCGCTGCCGACGCACTCGCGGCGGCCGGCTGGGAGGTCGAGGAGATGGAGCTTCCCGAACTCGACCGGGTGAACGAGATCTGGATGCGGATCATGTCCGACGACATCCCGGGGCTCGTCGCCGCGCTGGGCCCCTTGATCACACCGCGGCTGGTGGAGGTGCTGATGGACCACACCACCCTCTACGACCTGGCCGGCATCCCGCCGATGGGGGTGTATCCCGAGCGGGCGCGCCTGATGCGCCGCTGGACCGAGATGTTCGAGCGCCACGCGGTGGTGGTCGGACCGGTGTGGCCGGAGCAGGCGTTCGTGGCCGGCGCCGACATGGACCAGGGCATCGAGATGGTGGCGCGCACGCTGCGCCACGTCACCCCGGCCGCGCTGCTGGGTCTGCCGGCGATCGCGGTGCCGACCGGCGTGGTCGACGGCCTGCCGGTGGGTGTGCAGGTGCAGGCCGACCGCTGGCACGACGCGTGGTGCTTCGAGGCCGGGCGCGACATCGAGGCGGCCCTCGGCTCGTTCACCCCACCGATCTGACGGGCGGCCGGGTGCCCCGCTGCGGTTCGGTCAGACGTGGCCCTGGATCGGCTGCGGGGTGTACGGCGCCTCGAGCTCGCGGATCTCGTCCGCGGTGAGGGTGATGTCGAGCGAGGCGATCGCGTCGTCGAGGTGCTGCTGCTTGGTGGCGCCGACGATGGGCGCAGTGACGGCCCGGTGCTTGCTCACCCAGGCGAGCGCGATCTGGGCGCGGGGCACCCCCCGCTCGGCGGCGATGCGGGCGACGGCTTCGATCACGCCGACGTCGGCGGTGCCGTAGAGGGTCTTGCCGAACTCGTCGGTCTCCTTGCGGGCGCTCGACTCGCTCGGGTCGCGGGTGAGGAAACCGCGGGCGAGCGGGCTCCACGGGATGACGCCGACGCCCTGGTCGTCGCACAGCGGCAGCATCTCCCGCTCCTCCTCGCGGTAGACGAGGTTGTAGTGGTTCTGCATCGTGACGAACTTCGTCCATCCGTTCGACTCGGCGACGTGCTGGGCCTTGGCGAACTGCCAGGCGAACATCGACGAGGCGCCGATGTGCAGGGCCTTGCCGGCCTTCACCACGTCGTGCAGCGCCTCCATGGTCTCCTCGATCGGCACCCGTCGGTCCCAGCGGTGGATCTGGTAGAGGTCGACGTAGTCGGTGCCGAGGCGGCGCAGGCTGGCGTCGATCTCGAACATGATCTCCTTGCGCGACAGACCACCGCCGTTCGGGCCCCGGCGCATCGTGCCGTGCACCTTGGTCGCGAGCACGATCTCCTCGCGGCGGGCCATGTCGGAGAGGGCGCGGCCGACGAACTCCTCGCTCGTGCCGTCGGAGTACACGTTGGCCGTGTCGAAGAAGTTGATGCCCGCGTCGAGCGCCTGGCGGATGAAGCCGCGGCTGGTCTCCTCGTCGAGCGTCCACGAGTGGGTGCCGCGGTCGGATGCGCCGTAGCTCATGCAGCCGAGGCAGATGGGGGAGACGTCGAGGCCGGTGCGACCGAGCTTGGTGTACTTCATCGGCCCACTCTACGAATCGCAACGCTGCGCCCAGCCACGCCCGGTCAGGTCGATGAACCGCCCATCATGCGTCCGATGGTGCCAACTTGCGAAGCGGCAGGCAGTCGCTCGCCGCCAGGACGAACTCGCAGCCGGCGTCGACCACCTCGCGATCGCCCAAGGGCCCGTCGAGCACGACCACAGCGGTGTTCACGTACCCGATATCGCCGTTGTCGCTCCCGCAGCCCGGCGTGTTCATCACGCCGAGCAGCTTGACCGTGTCGGCGGTCTCGGACGCGAAGACCCGGAGCCGAAGACCCCCACAGCCAGCGGTCATCGACACCTCGAGGGTGCGGTCATCGGCGTCGACGGCGTAGGACTCGATGAGCGCGATCTCGCTCGTGGTCACCGAATCCGAGTTCGCGCACCCAGCAGTCGTTGCAGCCAGAACGGCGACGGGCCACCAGATGCGACGCCTCGACTTCATCCGACCAGCCTCATCGGTCGGGCCGGAGTCCGCAACACCTCGCGAGGTCCTCACGCTGATCAGGCGGGGCCCGAGGCGACCCAGACGTCGACGGTGACCGACGTGAGCGGTGGTCGGGCCGTCGCCTGCCACCGGATCGGGGTCATCAGGAACAGGTCGTCGGCGGTGGTGTCGTCGAGGTCGAGGCGGAACTCGAGCCGCCGTGCCGACGTGGAACCCTCGGGTGCAGATGCCCGGCGATGTTGTCGGTCGAGCGCCTTCCCGCCGGCGGTGCCGTCCGATGTGGGGCGCATCTCCACCAGGTGCATCGGGCCGGGCGTGACCGTCACCCAACGTCCGCCCGGTCGGAGCACGCGGGCGAACTCGTCGAGCGGGTGCGGGGCGAACACCGACGTCACGACCGCGAGCGAGTGGTCCTGCACGGGCAGCCGGTAGGCGGAGCCGACGACGAACGTCGAGTCGGGCAGGAGTCGGGCGGCCATCTGCACCGCCCGCTTCGACACGTCGAGTCCGTAGCGATCGGTGCCGCGCAGGTGCGACGTGTAGTAACCCTCGCCGCAGCCGACGTCGAGCACGGCGCCGTCGACGTCGCCGACCGTCTCGGCGAGGGCGGCGGCGATCGGGGCGTAGCCGCCGGACGACAGGAAGCGTCGGCGAGCGGCGAGTGCGTCAGGTGTGTCACCAGGGACGGCGCCGGAGCTCAGGCGGCCACCGATGAGGAGGTTCAGGTGACCGCCCTTGGCGCGGTCGAACGAGTGGCCGGTCTCGCAGGTGGCGGTCGATCGGGACAGCAGCAGCGCCAGTCCACAGTGCGGACAGGCGAGCACGTCCGATCGGTGCGCCTCGTCCGCCATGTCCGCCATGGCGCCGACCCTAGGGGGCCGAGGTGGCGTCGACCGTCTCCGTCGTCTCGACGGTTGTCGCGTCGGGCGCCGGTCGGGTGGCGAGCCAGCACCCGCTCAGGACGAGGACGAAGCCGATGAGGATCGGCACGCTGAGATCCTCGTCGAGGAAGACCGCGCCGAGCGTGACGGCGACCACCGGGTTGACGAAGGTGATGACGGTGGCGCGGGCGGCACCGATCTCGTCGATCAGCCGGAAGAACACGACGAAGGCGAGGGCGGTGCAGACGACGGCGAGGGCGATCACCGATGCCGTGGCGTCGAACGACGGCATCTCCGACGGCAGCGAGGCCGCGGCGATGGGGAGGTAGATCATCGTCACGAGGCTGAGCGACAGCGCGATCACGCCGAGCGAGGGCACGTCCGCGAGCCGGCGGGTGATGATGAACGGCGCCGTGGCGTAACAGACGCAGACGACGATCACGAACGCAATGCTCCACCACGGCGGGGCGCCCTCACCGGAGAGGTCGTTGCCGACGAGCAGGGTGACGCCGCCGATGCCGAGCGCGATGCCGGCGAGCCGGATCGGTCGCAGCGCACTGCGGTCGCCCAGTGCGAACGCGGCCAGCGCGCCGAAGATCGGCACCGACGAGATGATCAGCGCGGCGAGACCTGAGGCGATGTGTTGTTCGGCGGTCGTGAGCAGGATCCACGGAATCGCCATCTCCAGCACGGCGAAGGCGACGATCGGACGCCAGTGCGCGAGCGCCGGACGCAGGCCGTCCGCCCGGTTCGCCAGGTACAGCAACACGACCGCGGCGAGCGAGGTGCGCCCGAACACCACGACGGCCGGCTCGAGCTCCTCGACGGCCACACGGATGAAGAAGTACGGCACGCCCCAGATGAGCGCCATCGCCCAGAACAGCACCCACCCGCGTCGTGTCACCCGTGCATCCTGCCGGGCCGCACCCGCCCGGCGCCATCGCGACTCCTGATCGAGTCGAACAGCGCCAGCGATCGTTCCGTGAGCGAAACGCCGCGTCACGCGGCCTTTCGCTCACGGACCATCGGCTCCCGTGAGTCAGACGCCGCGTCACGCGGCGTTTCGCTCACGGACCAACGGTCAGGCGGCGGTGGGGAAGAGCCGGAGGAAGTTCTCGGCGTAGAACTTGTCCTTCACGTCGGGGGTCGACCGTTCGAGCACCTTCTCGAAGCGGGCGATCGGGTCGCGACCGCCTTCGGTGTGCGGGTAGTCGCTCGAGAACAGGTACAGGTCGGGGTTCGACTCGTCGACCAGTCGGGCCACGTCTTCGAACACGAACGGGGTGAACCCCATCTGCTGGGTGAGCTGCTCGCTGGGTGTGCGGGTGAAGCCCGACAGGTTCGTGTCGACCCGACCCCACATCGCGGTCACCCAGTCGAGCCGCCGCAGGAGTTCGGGCACCCAGCCGGCTCCCAGCTCCACCGATGCGCCGCGCAGGTCGGGATGACGTTCGAACACGCCGTCCATCACCATCGTGGTGAGGAACGTCTCGGGTCCCTGGTGCAGGGTCGCGGCGTCCTTGCTGCGCACGTTCTCGCCGCCGCCCATCCAGTCCTTCACGGCGGCACGGCCGGTGTTCGACCACGCCTTGGCCAACTGCAGCGGCGACCCGCCGACGTGCAGGAGGAACGGCAGGCCGGCTTCCGCGAGCCGGGCCCAGAACGGTTCGAGGTCGACGTGGCCGGGTGAGCGGTCGCCGCACGGACGGTGCGGTACCCACATGGCCTCGAAGCCGCCCTCGAGGATGTGGTCGAGCTCGGCCATCGCGTGGTCGGGCTCGTCGAGCGGGACGATCGCGACGCCCATCAGCCGGTCGTCGTTGGCACAGAACTCGTGCATGTGCCGGTTGTGTGCACGCGTGGCGCCGTAGCGCAGGCGTGGTTCGAGCTTCGAGCTCGGGTTGAACGGCATGGCCACGCTGTGGGTGGCGAACACGAGCTGACGGGCGAAGCCGAGCTGGTCCATCGCCAGCGTGCGGTCGTCGCGATCGAACGCACCGAGGGCCTGGATCTCCTTCACCTCGCGGATCAGCGAGTCGCCCATCTCGATCATCCGCCGTCGGTGTTCGTCGCTGTGGCGGTTGCCGTTGTCGACGATGACCGCCACCTCCTCGTCGGTGACGAGTGACGCCGAGTAGCTCACGAGCGGGAGCTCGTCGCGCACATCGGGGTCGCCATAGGCCCGCAGGAAGTCGGGCAACTCCATGATGTGGCTGTCGGCGTCGTAGAACACGCGGTCGCCGGGTGCGTAGGTCATCGGCCCTCCTCGATGCTGCGCGCGAACGCTTCGAGGTCGAGCTCCTCGATCGGTTCCGCCTCGTAGTCGTCGGCGTCGGTGGCCGTGTCGGGCAGGGGCAGGTAGTACGCCTTGCCCTGTGCGGCCCACTCGCCCGCCATCTGGAAGAAGGCGGGGCCCATCGGGTCGATCCCGCGGATGGGCATCGACCCGCGCCTGATGGTGAAGTCGTGCGGCGCGAGCTCGCCCGCTCGCACGAACCAGCGCTCAGCTGCCTCGGCGCGGCCCTGTTGCGAGAGCCACCACCCGAGGGCGAACGCGGCACGTGCCTCCTGGTGCGTGTCGTCGGCGACCTTGGTGTCGGCGACGACGTCACCGGGATACGCGGCGGCGTCGCCACGGACCCACGCGCGCAGTGCAGCGAGCGGTTTGCGGTTGTGGAACTTGGTGATGCTCGCGATCTGGTTCGACACGTAGTGCACGTCCTGCGGACGGACGATGCGACCGTCCTCGTCGATCCACAGCACCGTGGGCACGTTCACCATGTTGTACAGGTCGGCGACGCGGTGATCGGTGTCGATCAGGCTCGGGTGGGTGGCGCCCGCGGCCTCGATGAAGGGCCGCGGATCGTCGATCGACCGGTCGAGCGCGACGGTGATCACCGCCAGGCCTTCGGGGGCCAGTTCCTCATGCAGTGCCTGCCACACGGGCAGGTCGTAGCGGCAGCCTCACCAACTCGCATAGGCGTAGAGGACCACCTTCTGGCCACGGAAGTCGCTGAGCCGGTGGAGGACACCGTGCACGTCGGGGAGTTCGAAATCGGGTGCCGTGCCCGACCGGAGGGCGTCTGCCCGTTCGGCTGCCGGCGCAGCGAACGCTGCCACGTGTTCGTCGCCGTCGATCACGATCGGGCGCTGCAGCAACCGTGCGAGGAGCGCAGCGTCCATCGCTCCCGGCGGCGTGTCGGCCGGGACGGGGATGCAGACCTCGTCACGACAGAGACCTTCCGGCTTGCGCTGCCACCCCAACAGCGCCGGGTCGAGCACGAGCGTGTCGCCCGACTCGAGGAGATGGGACTGCTGTTCGTCGATCACGGTCCAGGTCGTCATGGCCGAACCATAGTGCTGCGTCACCAGGTCGTCGCTCGGTGGGGCGCCCCGACGCACGCGGGTCCAGCACGTGTGTACGCTCCGCTCAGCTGCTGGACCTGTGGGGGTGTGTCGTGGCCCGTTCTGCCGACGAGTTCGTCGAGTCGTACATCGCCGAGATGGCTGACCGAGAACTCGATCTCGATCGTCTGGTCACCGAGCCGTCGGGGCTCGACGCGGCAGGGATGCTGGCGGCGATGGCCAACCCGTGGTTCGCCGAGCCCGGTCGCCAGCCGATGGCACTGCAGATGATCGCCGACTTCATGCGGCCGGAGGGGTCGATCTACTTCGACGCGATCTACGGGGCGATGGACGGCCAGCTCGCGACGCGGCAATGGCTGATCCCGACGATGGCCACGATCGACTTCATCCAGTTCGTGCCGTTGGCGCCGCATGTGTTGTTCGACGACGGTGAGGGCGGCACATCGCTCGACGAGTGGGAGATGGTCGCGGTGATCGGCGACGACCGGATGCCACTGTCGAAGGGTGTGAGCGTGCGCCGCTACCGCGACGGGTGGATCACCTGGGCGTGCGACGTCTACGACACCGGCGTGTTCCGCGTGCCCCCGCCGCCGGAGGCGGGGATCGAAGCGGCGCCGATCCCCGACTGGCCCCGCACCGTGTGGCAGCCGGATCCGAACGTCGCCGAGACCCGGTCCCGCGACGTCGACTGGGACGCGATGGCCGAGGAGTTCCATCCGACCGACTCCGTGTATCACGACCCGATCTTCGGGCAGGTTCGCGGACGCGACGCGATCCGCACCTGGCTGAGCGACGTGATGCCGAAGGCGGGCGACGTGGTGTTCGAACCGCTCGGCCCGATGCTCGACGACGGCACGACCTCGGTGCAGGAGTGGCAGCAGGTGGCCGTGCAGCCCGACGGCAGCCGGGTGTTCATGACTCGCGGCACGAGTGTGCGGCGCCGGCGCGACGGACTCATCGTGTACGCGGCCGACTACTTCGACACGGCTTCGATCATGGATCCCGAGGTGCAGGCGGCCGGCGTCGCCTCCGGCGCCACGCTCACCGTCGACGACATCGCCCGGCATCGCACCGTCTGACCCGAGCGTCGGTCGATCAGAGGCGCTGCCGTCGATCCGCGGGCAGGTGCGCCGACCGATCAGAGGCGCTGCCACGCGGCGCGGAGTGCCTGCACCGCCGACTCCTCGTCGGCGCCGAGCTGACGGGCGACGATCACCAACGCTTCGGCAGGCTGTTCGAGACCAACGATCTGCTCACGCCTGGTGGACGGCGCCACCTCCGACACGTAGGTGCCGTTGCGGCCGTGGCGTTCGATGACAGCGTCCCCTTCCAGCAGTTCGTAGGCGCGCTCGATCGTGCCCTTCGCGAGACCGAGATCGGCGGCCAGTTGCCGGATCGTCGGCAGCCGCGTGCCCGGCGTGAGCGTGCCGGCGGCGACCATGCGCCGGATCTGCTCGCGCACCTGCTCGTAGACCGGGAGCGCACGGCTGGGGTCGACCGACAGGATCATGCGATCACGGGACCGCGTCGACCGTCGAGCAGGAAGTCGAGGCCGAGCCGTCGGTTCTGCCACCAGAGCACGAACGCGCACAGCCACGCCGCGACGCCGAGCAGCGGCGCGAGACCCTCGAGGGAGGGCTCGAGCGCGAAGCACGAGCGGGCGACGAGCGCGAGCGCGAAGAACGTGAACGGCCGGGCGAGCCCGCGCCCGATGGCAAGTTCGCGGGCGAGGTCGTCGGCTCGGGTGATCGACGGCGACAGCGCCGGTCGGGCTCGGGTGGCGACGCGCTGCTGTGCGACGCGGGCGACCCCCAGCGCGACGAGCGCACCGAGCGCCCACGAGGTCGCGCTGCGGGTCTCGGCGCTCACGACGCCGACGAGCGCCGTGACGGTCGCAGCGGCGGCGACGGCCATCATCCGCCGAGCGTCGGTGCGCGTGAGGTAGTCGGCGACCGTGCGCACCTCGAGGCGTGCGGTCCGCGGGCCGGACGGACGGCGGATGTGGTGCATCTCGGCGAGCACTGCGCCGGCAGCGATGCCGCCGGTGCCGAGCACGAGCAGGTCGCCGTCGGTCTGGGTGCCGAGGAACCATGCGACGACTCCGGCGAACCCGCCGACGAAGCGCGCCCACCGCGCTCGCTCGAGCCAGCGCTGGAGGAGCCGCTGCTGATCGGGCTCGGCCGCCAGGTGCCGGGCGATCGTGGGCGCGTCGCCGTCGACGCCGGCGAACTGCAGGCCGAGGCTGAGCACCACGTAGAAGAGGATCGTGAAGAACACGCCGAGGGTGAGCACGAGCCACACGTTCGTGTTCGTGGAACGGTCGCTGCCGTCGCTCACGGTGACCGGGATGACCGCAGCGGCCAGGAGCATCACGACCGACACGGTGGTGATGCCCCGCCACCCGAGCAGGCGACGCGCCCGCTCGGCGGTCGATCTGCTTCGTCGCGTTTCATTCCCTCTTGACTGTCCCATTGTCCCAAGACAATATGACAAACATCCCCGCATCGCA
>CAUJET010000082.1 GCA_963169665.1 Actinomycetota bacterium
TCCCTTGGTCGCCGACGGCGCCGACAGCGACGTGCTGCACAAGCTCTACCCCCACCTCGGGCTGTTCGACCGCACCGAGTGGGGCCTCATCGTCTACGACGAGGTGCATCTCCTGCCCGCCCCCGTGTTCCGCGCGACGGCCCGCATCCAGGCCGTGCGCCGTCTCGGCCTCACCGCCACCCTCGTGCGCGAGGACGGCAAGGAGGCCGACGTGTTCGGCCTCATCGGTCCCAAGCGCTTCGACGTGCCGTGGAAGGAACTCGAACTGCACGGCTGGATCGCGCCGGCCATCTGCACCGAGATCCGCGTCGGCCTCCACGAGGACGCCCGCATGGAGTACGCCCTCGCCGACCCGCAGCAGCGTTACCGCCTGGCCGCCTGTACCCCCCGCAAGGCCGACGTCGTGCGCCGCCTCGTCGCCGAGCACGACGGTGACCGGGTGCTCGTGATCGGCCAGTTCGTCGACCAGTTGAAGACCATCGCCGCCGAACTCGACGCGCCGCTCATCACCGGCCAGACGGCACAGAAGGTGCGCGAGGCGCGCTTCGAGAGCTTCCGCACCGGCGAGACCAAGGTGCTCGTCGTGTCGAAGGTCGCCAACTTCTCCATCGACCTACCCGAAGCGAACGTCGCGATCCAGGTGAGCGGCACGTTCGGCAGCCGCCAGGAGGAAGCCCAGCGACTGGGTCGGATCATGCGACCCAAGCACGACGGCGGGCAGGCCAACTTCTACACGATCGTCACCCGCGACACCGTCGACCAGACCTTCGCCGCCAACCGACAGCGGTTCCTGGCCGAACAGGGCTACGACTACCGCATCGTCGACGGCCTCGGCTTCTGAGCTGCTGGCATCACCGCCTCGAACATCACCCCGGGACCGTCCTCCATCCCACGAACCTCCCGACGGCGATGTGTAGCAACCGATACACAGGCCATCCGCCACGCTGCGTAGCATCGCTCACATGAAACGCACAGACGGCTGGTCGCGGTGATCGACGACCAGCGTCTGGTGCGCCCCGCGATCACCGTGCTCGGCGAGATCACCGTGCGCGACTCCCAGGGCGACGAACTCGTCCTCAGCGCACAGCGGCGCGAGCTGTTGGCGGTCGTGGCTGCAGCAGCCGGCGCGGTCGTGCCGATGCAGACCCTCCTGCGCGCCGTGTGGGGCGAGGACACATCCCGCTCCCGCGGCAGCCTCAAGACCCAGATGAGCACGATCCGCAAGGCGCTCGATCGTGGCCTCACGATCGAGCACGCCGGCGGCGGCTATCGGCTCAAGGGTCCACTCGACCTGCTCGACTCCACCCGGTTCGAACAGCTCGTCGCCACCGCCCGCGACCTGCCCCCCGCCGAGGCCGCCGCGCACTACGCACTCGCGCTCGCCCAATGGCAGGGGCCGATGCCGTTCGTCAACGTCGACAACACGCTCGTCGATCCCACGAGCTGGCGGCTCCTGGCGCTGCGCGACGACGTCGTGCTCGCGCTCGCCGATGCGGAGATCGCCGCCCACACCGGCACCACGTCGATCCCGCTGCTCGAGAAGATGTTCGTCGACGACACCACGCGCGGCGACGTCGCCATGCGCCTCGCCAAGCTCTACACGCTCGCCACCCGCCACGTCGAGGCCGTACGGGTCATCCGCACCCACCGTGAATCGCTCGCCGACATCGGCGCGGTCATCGCCCCCGAGGTGGCCGAGGTGGAGTCGCAGATCCTCCGCCACGAGATCGGCGCGCCGGCGGCGCCGCCGCCGGTCGATCGTTTCGCGGCACCGTCGGCCGCCACCACGCTCCTCCCGCGCAGCGCCTGGGTGGACCGCGTCGTCAACGCGCTCGCCACACGACCCGTGCTGATCGTCGGCGACCCGGGCGTCGGCAAGACCACCCTCACCCGCCTGGTCGAGCAACGGCTCGACGCCAAGCGCATCCGCGTCGTGCGGACCACCGTGCTCGAGGACCCGTTCCGGCCGGTGCAGGCCATGGCCACGATCATCGACCAGCTCCGCGAGTCGCTCCCGCAGAGCACCGGCCGGGCACTCCGCTCGAAGCGACTCGCGAACGCCGCCATCCGGGTCGTCGACGGACCCGCTGCCGCGAACGTGCCACCAACCACGCGGGACGAACTGCTCCACGACCTCGCCGACCTCGTGGAGGCCGCGCTCACGGGCACCGGAGCGGTGCTCGTCGTCGAGGACGTGCAATGGCTCGACGCGAACTCGGCCGAGGTGATCGCCTCGTTGTGCTCCCGTCCCGGCATCCATCTCCTTCTCACCTCACGGGCACCGACCCACCCAGAGATCGAGCGGGCCGACGGACTCCTCGTGGTCGAACTGCCGCCCTTCGGAGCTGACGAGGTCGACGAACTGCTGCGTCAGACCCTGCCGCTCCGGGCCAACGACGAACTCGCCGCCCGGCTGCTCCAGCAGACCGGCGGCAACCCACTGTTCCTCGGCCTTCTGCTCGACGTCATCAGCCGCGGCGAGCTCGGCAGCGAAGTACCGCAGACGCTGCAGGCCGCCGTCGCCGAACGCACGTCCGCCCTCGCCCGCACCACGCGTGAACTCCTACAGCTCGCGGCGCTGTTGGGCCCGACCTTCCCGCTCGCACCTCTGCGACTCGTGCGTCGCCGGGCCGGCGAGCAGCTGATCACGGCCGAGGAAGAAGGCCTGATCCACCTCGACCAGAGCGGCTCCACGGCAGCACCCGCCGAACACGTCGGCGCCCCGAGCACCTCGGTCGAACACCTCCCCCACACCGGGCACTTCGTCCACGGCCTCGTCGCCGATGCCCTCGCGGCGATGGTGCCGGCAGGCCCTCGTGTGTCGTGGCACGACGAGCTGTGCCGAGCGATGCAGACCTGCCGCATGTCCCCCGTCGCCGTCGCGTCGCAGGCCCTCGCCGCCGCCGAGATCGACCCGATCCGCGCCGCCCGCCTCTGCTGCGACGCCGGCGAGGCGCAGGCAGCGCTGTTCGAGTGGGAGACCGCGATCGAGTGGGCCCGACGCGGGATCGACGTCGTCGAGCGCTTCAACATGACCGGCCAGCTGATCGAGGCCGAGCTGCGCTGCCTGCTCGGCACCGGATTGCGCCGCAGCAACCTGCCGAGCAGCGACGTCGAACTGCTGCGCGCCGCGGAGCTCGCGAGCGAATACGAGGCCGATGACCTGCTGGTGCGCACGGTGACCGAGCTCTGCCTCCACGGGTTCACCACACAGGTGGGCGGCGTGGGGGGGGGCGCGCGGCGACAAAAAGAGGTAGCGCGCGGGCACGGCCGCCGCGACCCCCCCCCGGCCCCGCGG
>CAUJET010000083.1 GCA_963169665.1 Actinomycetota bacterium
CCCCACGCCAAGGCCTCCGCCGCCGCCCCGGGCTACCATCTCGCCGTGAGCCGCACCGGTCGAGCACGGGAACGTCGCACCACCGGGGAGGTTCGCCAACTCCCGTGGCGGCCACTCACCAACCCTCACGCGCCGATCGAGGTGTTGTCAGCAGAACAGGTGGAGGACATCCATCGAGCCTCGCTGCGACTGCTGGCCACGACGGGCATGCGCATGCTCTCCGCCTCTGCCCGGGCCGTTCTCCGTCAGGCGGGCTGCGTGGTCGACGACCTGATGGTGCGTTTCGACCCAGACCTGGTCGAGGCATCCGTCGCACTCGCGCCGTCCCAGTTCGGGTTGCGGGCCAGGAACCCCGAGCGATCGCTCGTCATCGGCGGCAACCACGTCACCTTCACCTCGGTGGGAGGTCCGGCGTTCTGTCACGACCTCGACCGTGGCCGACGCCCCGGCACCGCTGCCGAACAGACCGAGTACCTGAAGCTCATCCAAGCCCTCGACATCATCCACCAGGAGGGCGGCGGACCGTTCGAGGCGCTCGACCTCGACCCGGCCACCCGGCACCTCGACCTCAACCTGAGCCTGATCCGGCTGGTCGACAAGAGCTGGCAGGGCATCGCCCTCGGTCGCGAACGGGCAGCGGACGCGATCGACATGGCCGCCATCGCCCTGGGGACCGATCGGGACGGCCTCGCCGTCGACCCGGCGATCCTCGCCATCGTGAACACCAACACGCCGCTCACCCTCGACGAGCCCATGTCCGACGGACTGATGGAGCTCTCGGGCGCCGGCCAAGCGGTCTGCATCACCCCGTTCACCCTGGCGGGAGCGATGGCGCCGGCCACCCTCGCCGGAGCACTCGTCCTGCAGAACGCCGAGGTGCTCGCGTGCGTGACCCTCGTCCAGCTCCTCCGGCCGGGGGCGCCGGTCGTGTACGGCTCGTTCACGTCGAACGTCGACATGCGCAGCGGTTCACCGGCCTTCGGGACACCGGAGTACACCAAGGCGGCACAGGCCAGCGGACAGCTCGCCCGTCGCTACGGCCTGCCGTTTCGCTCGTCGAACACCACGACGTCCAACACCGTCGACGCCCAGGCGGTCTACGAGAGCTCGATGTCACTGTGGGGCGCGGTGATGGGGGGAGCGAACCTCGTGTACCACGCGGCAGGCTGGCTCGAAGGTGGGCTGACGGCATCGTTCGAGAAGCTCGTGATCGACGCCGAGATGCTCCAGATGATCGCCGAGTACCTCCAGCCGATCGTCATCGACGACGACACACTCGCCCTCGACGCGATCGCGGACGTCGGCCCCGGCGGCCACTTCTTCGGCTCTCCGCACACCATCCAGCGCTACGAGCGTGCGTTCTACTCGCCGATGGTGTCGGACTGGCGCAACTTCGAGACATGGGCCGAGTCCGGCTCCGTCGACGCCACCCATCGCGCCAACCGCATCTGGAAGCAACTCGTCGCCGAGTACGAGCAGCCGCCGCTCGACGCCGCCATCGACGAGGCGCTCGTCGATCACGTGGAGCGCCGACGCTGCGAGCTCACTGCGTCGGCGGCTTCGGCCCCCTAACCTGCCCGGGTGATGTCCGCCCCCGACACCACCGGCCGCCCTGCGACGCGCCGGCTCGATGCTTCCGGCCCCGGCACGGCCGACCTCGCCGGTGTCCGACTCACCCTCGGCTCGTTGCTGCGCTGGTCGCCCGTCATCGCGATCGCTGCACTGGTCGGCTGGACGCTCGGCTCGTCGCTGCCCGACCTCGGCCGACCTGACAGCGCGACCGTCACCCTCGGACTCACCGACCAGGTCGTGTGGCCCTTCTACGACGCCGTCGTCGCACGCCAACCGGCACTGCTCGACGAGGCCGGTGTGGTCGCCGATGCCCAGGCGACGACGGGACTCGTGGTCGACGACCTCGAATTCGACCTCGACACCGGACAGACCAACGCGGTCATCCGTCTCGTCGTCGATGCGTCGTCCGCCGACGATGCCGTCGCGCTGGCCGATGCCATCGCCGATGCGTTGATCGCGGCGAACCTCGCCGAGCAGCGAACGACCGTGCAGCAACGGATCGACGACGTCACGACGCGGCTCGACGAACGACGGGCTCGGCTCGACGAACTGAACCTCGAGCGGGACGAAGCGTTGTTCTCCGGCCGCCCGGACGACGCGGACCAGGCCCGATCAGCCGCGATCGTCGTGACCACCGGTATCGCCGGGCTCGAGGACCAGCTCGTCGACGCGCAGGCGGAACTCGATTCGCTCCGCCCTCGCGTCGAGATCGTGGCTCCGGCCGTCGCCGGGCGCGACCGCAGCGACGACGTCCGCAGCAACGCCGTGACCGCCGCATTGCTCGCCCTCGTCGCGATCGCACTCGTGCCGACCCTCGACCGGATGATCAGTCGCCTCCGATCTGCGGCACAGGTCCGGCGGATCTGGCCGGGGGTGCCCGTGCTCGACGAACGCTGGGGGAGCGAGCTGCTCGGTCCGGATGCCGCCGAGGCGGCCCGGCGCATCGGCGACGACGGGCGGCTCGCGGTCACGATCGTGGCGCTCGATCCGCGATCGGGCGCGGCGCTCGCCGCCGACGACCTCGCCGACCGTTACGAGGTCGTCGCACCGGCGACCGACTCGTGGGCCGATGCCTGGACGGCATTGCTCGATGCCGATGCCGTGGTCGTCGTCGCGCGACGGGGGACGGTCCGCGTCCGCCGGGCGGAGCGCCTCGCCGACGAATTCGTGGCGCTCGGCATCGCGCCTCGAGCGGTGGTGATCACCAACCGATGACCGCCGCGCTCGAGCGTGCGGGCACGGCTCGTGCGTCGGTTCCCTCGGCACCGCCGCCCGACGCAGCGCTGGTGACATTGCTCGTACTCGCTGCCTGTGAGCCGACGAACACGCCGCTGCGATGGCTCACCGATGACTCCGCCGCACGCTGGTGGTACCAGGTTGCGCTGTGGACGTTTGCGCTGCTGGTGGCGCTCGCCGACGGGCGAGGACTGCGCGCGGCTCTGCGCAGCCCGGCACGTTGGCTGCTGTTCACGGGCGTCTGGATGATGGCGGTGAGCCCGTTCGGACTGGTACCCCACCTCGATCTGGCAACCGCCGCCGGCTTCACCGCGTACGTGCTCGCCGGCGCGGCGGTCGTCGACGGCGGCGGGTGGCCCCGACTTCGGGCGGCGCTGTTCCCCGCGTCCGCAGTCCTGCTCGTCGTGAGCGCCTTGACCGAATTGAGCGGGATCGGCGGCAGCCGCTGGTTCGGTGTGTTCCGCGATCCGAACGCGCTCGCGTTCGGATGCGTCGTCGCGGCACTGTGCGGCATCGACCGGTGGATGCGCGGCGGCCGCCAGGGCCTGTTGCTGGCAGCGTCGGCACTGCCGATCCTGGTGCTCACCGACGGCCGCATCGCGATGGCCGCGCTCGCAGTCGGAGTCGCCGCACTGCTGCGGCCGGCGCTGCCACCGGCGATCCTCCCGCTCGCACTCGTCGCCGTGTGCACGGGCGTCGTGCTGTTGGCCGCGAACGATTCGCTCGGCGAGCGCGCCAGCCGCTCCGTGAGCCGCTCCGGTGAATCGGAGGAGATCCGCACCCTCACCGGACGCACCGGGATCTGGGAGATCGCACTCGACGAGGTGCGCGACCGACCCGTCACGGGCATCGGCGCCGGCAGCACCACCGAGGTGTACACCGTCGCCGAGGAGCAGGATCGCATCGGCTTCGTCGTCACTCATGGGCACGACCTGTGGGTGCAGCTGGCCCTCAGCGGGGGAGTGGTGGCAGTGCTCCTGGTGCTGCTCGGATCGCTCGAGTTCGCCGTGCGGGCCCGGATCCGACCGGTCCGGGATCGCGACGCGCTGATGCTCGCCCTGTTCGTCCATGGGATCACCGAGGACGTCATGGCCGAACCTCGATTCACGGTGATCGTCGCCGCCGCGGCGTTCGCCGCGACGGCGCCCCGTCGTGCCCGACTCCGTCAGCTCAGGCGACGCAGATCGCGTACACCGTCACCGTGACGTCGCCGGCGGAGTTGAACGCCACGATCGTGCCGCGCCAGGTGCTCGTCGAGTTGGGGAAACTCGCCGCCACCTGATGACGCTGATTCGTGGTCGCCGACACACCGCCGCCGATCACCTTGGGTGTGGCGATCGGGCAGGTCGCCGTCGCGGTCAGTTCGTCGCCTGCGTTGAAACTGGAGTCCCGAGCCGTGGCGTTGACGATCGTGACCGTGCCGACCCCGGGCGGCCCCTGCGCGCCGGTGTCGCCCTTCGGTCCTGCGGGGCCGATCGGGCCAGCCGGACCGACCTCACCCGGATCACCCTTGTCGCCCTTGTCACCCTTGTCGCCCTTCAGACCAGGCGCACCCGCCACACCTGGCGGCCCCTGCGCACCGACCTCACCAGCCGGACC
>CAUJET010000084.1 GCA_963169665.1 Actinomycetota bacterium
ACCCACGGCGACACCCGGCAGCTCCTGCCGGAGGGCCTGTACGTCCACATCGCCTGGGAGCCCGACCCGCAGGACCCCAGCGTCTTCACCGTCCAGCCCGACGACGTCGAGATCCTCGAGGCCTACGCCAACGCCGTCACCGCGTTCTACCGAACCGCCACCACCGACCTCGTGATCGATCCTGCAGAGTTCGAGCCCTACATGGTCGACTCCGGCGCCCAGTACGAGGCCAACCTTGCAGAGGCAAAGGCCGGGGGCTACGTAGGTTCACTGGGTTCCGGGGTTGTGTTGAGACCGTATGTGCTCGGCGATCGCAGGACATCGACTGAAGCAACTGTCGCTGACTGCTACCTGCAGAACGAGCAGTACGTGCTGCCGGCCGATGTCGCTGCCGGTGGCCCACTTGAACCCAAGGGGTCGATCGCAACCATGATCAAGATCGGCGACGTCTGGAAGGTCGACATCATCGCCTCCGAGGCGGGTGCGTGTCTGTAGCAGCGCTTCTTGCCGTGGCTCTTCTCGCCGCAGCACCGCCCCCGCCGCCTGCGTTCGGATCAGGAGCTAGCAGCTCCTCAGACGCGCCGCCGCCGGCGGTGTTGGCGGGGGCTCGGACGGTGTCGGTACGCGATGCGAACGGGGGGATCCAGCGACTCACGGCGATCCCGTCCGACTCGGCGTTCGCCCGCTTCGGCGGCGGTGCGGCCCGCACGTGCAGCTTCACCACCGACCGCGACGACTTCCTGCTGTCGAACGGCGACCGGGTGCCCCGCGGCACGGTGGTCACCTCCACCTACCACTTCGTCGAGGGCGTGGCGGTGGCGTTCGACCTCCCGCCGCGCACGCTGCCGGACGACGTCACCGACGTGCCGAGCAACGGACCGCTGGAGAACGGGTTCCGCACGTTCACGGTGTTCTGCGACCGGGCCTTCTACGAGGTGAACCGGATCACGATCGTGCAGGTGCCGCTCGTCGACCCGCTGTTCGCCGTGCGCTCGCAGCTCGACGCGCTGCGGAACGCACTCCAGCTCGATCGGCCGATCGTGTTCGAGAACCCGGTGGTCGACACCTACGGCGGCCTGATCACCCGCTACCCCACCTGGCTCGCGATCGAGCCCGACGCCTGGCGCACCCAGCGCGGCAACTCGATCGTCTACCGGGGTGCCACCCTGCTGCTGATCGCCCAACCGCGCGAGATGGACTTCGTCGTCGAGTTCACCCCGAACCCCGACAAGCCGTCGGCGCCGTTCCGCGGCATCGTGTCGTGCATCCCGGGCGAGCCGGCAGAGGGCGGACAGGGCGCCCTGCCGGCGTTCCCGGTGCTGCCCGACCAGACCGAGCCGGGTGTCAACGGCGCCTGCACCTGGACCCCACCGGGCCCGGGCGAGGTGACCATCACCGCGCGCATCACCTACTCGATCACGTTCTGGGTGAACGGCTTCACCGAGCCCGAAGACGACTACGTCTGGTCGAGCGTCCCCACCACCTACGACACCGGCGAACTGATCGCCGTCAACACCAAACCCTGACCGCGTTTGGTCACTTCCGCGTCACCACCACGCGCCAGCGACCAAACGCGACATCACGATCGGTGCGTTTGGTCGCTGGCGCGTCGATACGACGCGAAACCGACCAAACGCGTCAGTTGGGTTCGGCGGCGATGGTGAGGACGGCCCTGGCGTGGCGGTCGGCTTCCTCGGGGGTCAGGGTCTCGCCGAGCTCGACGATGAAGGCGACGCCCGGGTCGATCGTGCGCCGGGCCCACGTGGCCGCCACGCCGGTGTAGATACCGCCCGTGATCGACACCACCGGCAGCCCCACCAGGTCGGCGTAGCGCTGGCGGATCGCGCCGTCGCGCCCCTTGCCTGGGCTGATGCGGAACAGGTCCTGGTGGTACCACATCACCAGATCGGGTCGGATCTCGGTGATGAAGGCGATCATCGCCTGCGTCTCGGGTTCGCTCGCCACCGACGGGCCTGCGTACTGGCCGTCGCCCGGCACGCCGATGGGTCCCCAGTCGGCCGGGAAGTTGCGGTTGAGATCCACCTGGTTCGCGTTGTGCCGATCGTCGTTCGCCACGCCATCGGGGTTCATCGAGTCGACGAGCCACAGGTCGACACCGGCGGGGACGTCGTACTGCTCGAGCAGGTCGACGATCGCGAGCCCGGCGTTCTCGTCGCCGTGGATCACACCGATGATCAGCACCACACGGCCGCCCGGTGTGCCACGACGCACAGCGGTGATCGGGCGCCCCTCGACGGACGTGCCGATCTGTCGGGTCTCCACCACGGCGGGCACCGCTGGCGGCACCGTGGTCGGCGGGGCGACCGTCGTCGGGGCAAGGGTGGTCGGTGCTTCCGTGGGTGGTGGCGTGGCCACCACGACCTCGATGGTCGCCGGCAGTGCCTCGGTGGTCTCGGGCGTCGTCGTCGCCACCGTCGTGTCCGGCAGGGCCTCGGAGGTCGCCACCACCGCAGTCGTCTCCGCGACGGTCGCGTCCGGTTCGGCCTCGGCGACCTCGTTCGTGGCGGTGCAGCCGACGGGGGTGGTGGCCGCGACGAGCACGACCGCGGAGGCGGGTGGCACGCGGGACAGGGGGCGGGGGGGGGGGGGGGGCGAGGAGT
>CAUJET010000085.1 GCA_963169665.1 Actinomycetota bacterium
AGCGGCGGGCCTTCCATGGCGGCCGAGCGTACGCGGCAGCGCGGCTCCGACCAGGGGTGGCTCCGACCGGCCGTCGCGTCAGGCGATGCGGTGCCGGGCGAACGACGGGGTGGAGATCGCCGTGCCGTCGCGGGTGATGACGAAGCCGGCGTAGTCGGGGTGGCGTTCGACCAGCCAGTTGAGGCCGTCGAGGCCCATGACGAACACCGAGGTCGCGTAGGCATCGGCGAAGGTGAGGTCGGGGCCGACGATGGTGACGCTGGCCAGGTCGGCCGTCGGTTCCTGCGTCGCCGGGTCGATGATGTGCGCGCCGCGTTCGTAGGTGGCCGACGTGGCGATCGCGAGGCGGCCCGAGCCGTGGAGCACCGCGGCGCTCATGTCGGGCAGGTCGGGATGACGGATCCCCACTCGCCACGGCTCGCCCGGGCGGATCTCGCCGCGCAGGGCGATGTCGCCGCCGGCGTTCACGCAGAAGTTCAGCAACCCGTGCGACTCGAGGATCTCGGCGGCCCGCTCGACCGACCAGCCCTTCACGACGCCGGACGGATCGAGGTGGCTGCCGTTGGGGGCGGGCACCACGAGCGCGTCGAACGCGCCGTCGGTGTCGTCGTGCAGGTCCTCGCACAGCGCGAGCACGCCGAGGATCTCCTCGCTCATGTCGTCGAGGGTGGCGAGGCCCATGCCGAGACGGCTGATCGGGCTTTCGACCTTGTGCGTGGAGAACGTCGCGTCGACGTGGTGGAGCCAGGTGACGACCGCGTCGATCGCGTCGGCGACGACGTCGGCGGGCACCTCGTCGCGGATGTCGATCGAGACCGCCATTCCCATCACCATCTCCACATGGTGGAGGCCGAGCGAGGTGGTGCCGAGCGAGGTGGTGCCGGATGCGCCGTTGCCGGATGCGCCGTTGCCGGTGTCGACCAGGTCGGTGCTCACGCCGCGGCCTGCTGGGCGGTCGCCTTGGCGAGGTCGATGGCCGACTGGAGCGAGACCTTGTAGCTGTCGGTCGTGTAGGTGGCGCCCGAGACGCTGTCGATGTCGGCGCTCTGGGCGGCCAGGGTCTCACTCACGAGGATCGGGACGGCCTGGTTGTTGATCCGCACGCTCTTGCCGTCGTCGCTCGGCGTCTGCAGGGCGGTGACGTCGGTGATCACCCCGCCCGAGACCGTGATCTGCACCTGGACCGGACCCCACTTGTTGGTGTCGGTGGCACCCGTGTACGTGCCGTCGGCCAAGCCGGTCGCCGAGACGGTGGCCGCGGATGCGATCGCCGCATCGGTGTTCGCTGCATCGGTCGCGGTCTGGACGGCGGTGTCGGTGGCACCCGACGAGCCGGACGAGGCGGTGCTCGTCGCCAGCACCTGCGTCGCGGTCGCGGTCGTGGCGGCCGTGCTGGCGGTGGCCACCGAGGCCGTGGCACTGCTGGCGGCGGCCGCGTCGGCAGCGGCGGCGGCGTCGGCCCGCTGGAAATAGCCGGTGAGGCCGGCGGCGACGCCGACGCTCATCATGACGGCGGCGGTGCGGCTGCCCTGGGCGGCGTGGCGCTTGCGGCTGGCGGGCCGCTGGGCGCTCGGGGCCGTCGTGTGCCGCGAGCCGCTCGAGCTGCTCGAGCTGCCGGCACCACCGGTGCGGCGCTCGGCGAGGCGTGCCAGGCGTTCCTGCATGAGCGGATCGATCGAGGCGTTGGGGCGGAGTTCCGTGTCCATGGGGATCATCAAGCCAGCCCCGGGTAAGAGCAGCGCTAGGAGCGTGTCGGAGCCTGGCGAGTCTTCGCGACCACGTTGATCACACGGAACGCGAGCGGGTACATCACCGCTGCTACTGCGAGGACGAGCACGACGCGGAACGCCGGGGTGCCGGCGTCGGAGCCCAACTGGTACGCGTGCACGCAGGCCAGCACGGTGGCGGGCACCGACAGCAGGTGCACGGCACGCCACGTCCGGCGCGTGCGGAACAGCAGCTTCGGCCACGAGCTGAACACCACGATCGCCAGGCCGTAGAACGCGAGCACGCCCCACGTGAACGCGGTCGACTCGTAGCCGGCGGCACCGGGCACGAACACCGTGGCCAGGCTGATCCCGAGGTCGGTGTCGGCGAAGGCCGTCACGAGGTGGATGCCGGTGAAGACCATCGCCAACCCGCCGAGGCCCTTGTGCAGGTCGAGCCACCAGGCCGGGCGCAGGCGGGTGCCGGTCTCGCGGGCCGAGAACAGCAGCCCCCAGGCGAGCGAGGCGAGCATCAACAGCGTGGCCACGATGCCCGTCGAGCGGGTGACGTAGCCCAGGAAGTCGTTCATGTCGGTCTCCGATCGCGAGGTCGCATCGTAGGAGTGGCAACGGCCGCGGCCGGTGGCCCCGACGAGGCGAGGTGTCGGCAGCGAGCCTGCACCGCGCCGGTGATCGTCGTACTGGACGACGGTGGGAGTGCGGTGAGAACCCGCGTCAGTGGGTGGACGCGGAGGCGTGACCCGCGGTGGCCGCGAGCACGCCGAGCCCGACGAACAGGCCCCCGGACACCCAGCGCCGCACGAACGGCAGCGTGCGACCGCGCAGCAGCAGGTCGCGCAGGCTGCTCGCGACCAGCGAGTAGGTGCCGTTGAACAGGGTGGCCAGCACCACGAAGACGGCGCCGAGCACCAACGACTGCGTGAAGGCGCTCCCGTCGGCGGTGTGGATGAACTGCGGGAAGATCGACAGGAAGAACAGCGCGGTCTTGGGGTTGAGCGCGTTGACGATCACGCCCTGGCGGAACGCCCGTCGCATGCTGACGCCCGGCTGGTCGGGATCGATCGGCGCCGGAGGATGCATCAGTGTGCGGACGCCGGTGACGATCAGGTAGATCGCACCGGCCCACTTCACCACGTTGAACGCGGTGGCCGACGTCGCGATGACGGCGCTCAGCCCGGCAGCGGCCGCCATCACCTGGATCGCGTCGCCCACCTCGAGGCCGGCCACGGCGGCGAGGCCCACCTCTCGACCGTCGCTCACCGAGCGGTTGAGGATGTAGAGGATCGCAGGGCCCGGAATGAGCAGCAGAGCGACGGTGGCGGCAGAGAACGCGGCGATGGTGGACCAGTCGGGCACGGGTGTCGATCGTAGGCAGCGCAGGCCGCCGACCCCCGACCAATTCCCGGGTCGACCGCCTGTCACCTGATCGGCGCACGCTGCGATGTCGACGACCGTCCCCGAGCGCCGGGCCGGCGGCACGGAGGCCGGCCCGAATGGGCCGATCGGCCCGATTCCGATCGTTCCGGGTTGGGTGACGGGCCGTTCGGACGCCGGCCCCGTACAGTCACCGGCCATGAGACGTCAGGTGATCGCTGCGAGCTCCCTCGCGCTCGCCGTGGCCATCGTGGTGCTGGCCGTCACGGCCGATGCCGGGCCGCTCACCCCGTTGAAGGCGATCATCCTCGGCGCGGTCGAGGGGATCACCGAATTCCTGCCGATCTCGTCGACCGGTCACCTCCTCGTCACCCAACGCCTGATCGACCTCGGGACCGGCAGCGGCAAGGCGGCCGCCGACACCTATGCGATCGCCATCCAGATCGGGGCGATCATGGCCGTCGTCGCCGTGTCGTTCCGTCGGCTCGCCCAGATGGCCAACGGGCTCGTCGGCCGCGACGAGGTGGGCCGCGATCTGCTGATGCGCCTCGTGGTCGCGTTCCTCCCGGCCGCCCTCGTCGGCGTCGTGCTCGGCGACACGATCAAGGAGCAGCTGTTCGGCCCGTGGCCCATCGTCGCCGCCTGGCTCGTCGGCGGCGTGTTCCTGTTGGTGTGGCGGCCCGGCAACGGCGCGACCGCGCTCGAACAGATGACCGTGCGACACGCCGCGATCATCGGCTGCGCCCAGATCCTCGCCCTGTGGCCGGGCACCAGCCGCAGCCTCGTGACGATGATCGCCGCGCTCGCCCTGGGCCTCAGCATGGCCGCAGCGGTCGAGTTCAGCTTCCTGCTGGGCCTCGCCACCCTGTCGGCCGCCACCGTGCTCGATCTGGCGAAGGACGGCAGCACCCTGCTCGACCTGTACGGCTGGCAAACCCCGTTGCTCGGCACCCTGGTGGCGTTCGTGACCGCACTGATCGCCGTGCGTTGGTTCGTCGCCTACCTGCGAACACGGCCGCTCACGATCTTCGGGTGGTATCGCATCGGCGTCGCCGCCGTCACGGTCGCGCTGCTGGCCGCCGGCACCATCTGACCCGAACGGCGAGGACGGCATCCCCGAGCGCCGTCGCGCCGGGTGTCCTACGGTAGGTCGGCCGACGGCCGCGCGCCGCTGACCGAGAGGGACCCAGATGGCAGCGAACCCGTACCGGGACGACCCGGACGACCGGTACGACACGATCGTGATCGGTGCCGGCCAGGCGGGCCCCGGCGTGGCCGCGAAGCTGGCCGCCGACGGCGATCGGGTGGTGCTGATCGAAGGGGAGCGGTTCGGCGGGACGTGCCTCAACACCGGCTGTCGGCCGACGAAGGCGATGCGCGCCTCGGCGCGGGCGGCCCACGTGGCCCGTTCGAGCGAGGCGCTCGGCGTCCGGTCGGCGGAGGTCACGGTCGACTTCCCGGTCGTGATGTCGCGCATCCGGGGGCTGCTCGACGGCTGGCGCAGCGGCGCGCTCACCTACTACGAGGGCCTCGACGGGCTCGCCTACGTGCACGGCCGCGCCCGGCTCGACGGCGGCGATCACGAGCAGGGCTACCGCGTGGTGGTGGAGGGCGAGCACGGGTCGCAGGTGCTGGTGGCGCCACGTGTGGTGCTGAACACCGGCGCTCGCTCGGTGCCACCCCGCCTCGAGGGCCTCGACGGCGTCCCATGGCTCGACCATCGCAGCGTGCTGGAACTCGACTCGCTGCCGGCGTCGCTCGTGGTGCTCGGGGGCAGCTACATCGGTCTCGAGTTCGCCCAGATCTTCGCCCGGCTCGGCTCGACCGTCACCGTCGTCGAGCCGTCGGCCCGCATCATCGGCCGTGAGGACGCCGAGGTGTCGGAGGCGGTGCAGGCGATGCTCGTCGACGAGGGCATCGACGTGCGCGTCGGCGCAGCGCCGCAGCGGGTCGACGCGGCCGACGGCGGGGTGACCGTCACCCTCGCCAGCGGCGACGTCGTGAGCGGCGCCGCGCTGCTGGTGGCCGCCGGCCGTCGGCCGAACACCGACGGCCTCGGGCTCGACACCGTGGGAGCCGAGGTCGACGATCACGGCTATGTGGTGATCGACGACGTGTTCGCGAGCACCGCAGCGGGCATCTATGCCGTCGGCGACGTCAACGGTCACGGGGCGTTCACCCACACCTCGTACCAGGACCACGAGATCCTGATCGACCATCTGCGCGGTGGCCGGCGGAGCCTCGCCGGCCGCCGGACGACCTACGCCCTGTTCACCGATCCGCCGCTCGGGCGGGTGGGCATGTCCGAGCACGAGGCAACGGCGGCCGGACATCGCGTGCGTACCCACACGGCACCGGCGACCGGCATCGCGCTCGCGGCCCTGGAGGGAGAGACGACCGGTCTGGTGAAGCTCGTGGTCGACGACGACACCGACGCACTGCTCGGCGTCGCCGCCTTCTGTCTGCACGGCGACGAGCTGGCGAGCACGTTCAGCGCGTTCCTGCACACGGGAGCCACGCTCCGGCAGATGCTCGAGTGGCTGCCGATCCACCCGACGGTGTCGGAGTACGTCCCGACCTTCGTCGGCGGCGTCGTGCGCAGCAGCGACATCGGCACGGGCACCGGCACCGGCGCGGGGGAGGGGGCGTGACCGCCGACCCGCCCCGGATCGGTTCGGCCGACTGGTGGTTCCGCGATCGCGCCACCGGCGAGCGCGTGATCGCCCAGCCGCCGAACGCCCCGATCCTCGTGGTGATCGCCGCCACGCTCGTGTCGCGCCTCGCGCCGTCCGGCCCGGTGCGCCGGGTCGCCGGTGTCGTCGCGACGGTCGTGTTGGCCTACTGGTCGATCGACGAGATGGCGCGCGGCGTGAACCCGTGGCGACGGCTGCTCGGCGCGGTCGGGGCGGTCGCCGACGTCCGTCGCCTGGTGGACCTGCTGCACCTGCTGCGTGGCTGAGCGGAGCGGAACTGTTTCCCGGACGGATCAGTAGGGGCGCGTGTAGGTGTTCTCGAACTCGTCCTGGATGACGGTGGCGACCGTTGCCGACGTGTCGACGACGAGCTCCTCGTCGAGGATCCGGGTGCGGTACGCCCAGCCCTCGGGCATCGACAGCCGGTCGCCGAGGGTGAGCAGCGACGCCTCGTCGGTGGTCGGGTCGACGCCCACGCAGTACGCCTGCATCACGTAGGCGGTGCCGTCGGGGTCGACGAGCTCGTGGACGCGGCTGCCGGCGTCGAAGAAGAAGATGGCACCCCGGTTGACGTTGCGGATCGTGTACGGCCCGGTGTTGAGGGAGGTGCCGAGATCGAGCGTGGCGATCCGGCGCATGTTGAGCCCGTTGAACTCGTGGAACACCGGCTCGACGACGGCGACCTTGGCACCCGCGCCGTCGATCATCCAATAGCGCGGGCCGTTCAGCTTCACGAAGGTCGCGCCCATCTCCTGGGCGATCGCGCTCGCGTCGAGCCCGTCCCACAGCTCCTGTGGGCAGTCGTTGAGCATCTGGGTGCCGTAGACCTCGGCGTGCAGCGCGCCGTCACGCAGGTAGACGCACAGCACCTCGCCGTAGCGGACGCCGCGCATGTCGGAGATGAGTCGAGGAGTGGTGCTGGTCATCGGAGGCTCCTGTGCGCTCGGTCGGACAACTCGTGTCACACAGTATGACAGAAGATCAGAGGCGGAAGATCCGTTCGGCATTGAGATGTCGCACCTGGCGCGCCGATGCCTCCGGGAGCCGGTCGACGTTCGCCCGCATGCCCGCCATGTCGCCGACGATGTGCGGGTAGTCGGAACCGAACAGCACCTGGCTCGCACCGACCACGTCGATGCAGTACTCGAGTGCTCGCGGGTCGTAGGTGATGCAGTCGTAGTAGATGTGCCGCAGGTACTCCGACGGTGGCCGCTCGATCACGCGGTCCTCCAGCGTCGACACGTGGAAGCCCTTGTCGAACCGGCCGACGAGGTACGGCAGCGCGGCGCCGCCATGGGAGGCGATGACCTTCAGCCGGGCGTGCCGGTCGAAGAAGCCGTCGAGGATCATGCGACCGATCGCGAGCGTGGTGTCGAACATGAACCCGACGCTCCACGTGAGGTCGTAGCGACGCATGTCGAGCTCGTCGACGCCCGGAGGGTCGGTGGGGTGCACCAGCACGGGCAGCTCGAGCTCGTCGATCGCGTTCCAGATCTGGACGAAGGCTGGGTCGATCAGCGAGCGCCCGGCGATGTTGGCGAGCACCATCACGCCGACCGCGCCCGCGGCGTGGGCCCGATGCAGCTCGGCGATCGCGTCGTCGGCGTACTCCCACGGCAAGGAGGCGAACCAGCGGATGCGGTCGGGGTGATCGCGTTGCGCGGCGGCCATGTCGTCGTTCACCAGCTGCGCCGCCGCACAGCTCACCTCGCGACCGCCCCAGAACACGTTCGGACACGTCAGCGACACGACGGCCACGTCGACGCCGGCAGCGTCCATGTCGCGGATGCGGAGCTCGTAGTCGAAGTGTCCGGGCGTGGGCACCGTCACCGGTGCGTCGCCGCGGAAGATGCACTCCCGCCCGTTCGCCACCGGGTGCACCTCGTACAGCGGTGCGCCGTTCGTGCGCAGCAGCGCCATCCACTCGTTGCTGAGCATGTGCGTGTGCACGTCGACGATGGTCACGGGACCTCCCTGACTCGATCCGTACAGTGGTGTACAGAGCTGGCTCGGTCCGACGTTACCCGCTCGGAC
The DNA here is from genome assembly GCA_963169665.1 of Actinomycetota bacterium. GTDB lineage: Bacteria > Actinomycetota > Acidimicrobiia > Acidimicrobiales > Ilumatobacteraceae > VFMC01. The sequence continues at coordinate 7,829 of CAUJET010000085.1, forward strand.
CGGGCGGAGCTGCCGTGCCGCTTCGCCTACTCGGGGCGGGCGATCGCGGCGAGCACGTCGAGTCGTGCGGCTCGCCGCGCCGGCCACAGCGCGGCGACGAAGCCCGCCACGAGGGTCGCGGCGACGACCACCGCGATCGTGCCGATGGGCAACGCGACCGACGTGACGCCGACCGACGCCAAGCCGCGGGTGCCGAGCACGCCGAGGGGCAGCCCGACGGCGAGGCCGAGGGTGGTGCCGAACGCGGCCACGATCAGCGACTCGCCGAACACCGTGAGCTGCAGCTGGCGTCTGGTCGCCCCGACGGCGCGCAGCAGGCCGAACTCGTGGGTGCGCTCGAACACGGCGAGGGCGAGCGTGTTGGTGATGCCCAGCACGGCGATGAGCACGGCGAACGCCAACAGGCCGTAGACGAGCCGCAGCAATTGGTCGAGCTGATCCTCCTGCGTGCGTCGGAACTCGGCCTGGTCGAGCAGTTCCACCTGCGGGAAGTCGTCGACGACCGTCGCGATCGACTCGCGGGCCAGCTCGAGGTCGGTGCCCTCGACGAGCGTGGCTCCGGCGAAGGCGTCGAGGCGCAGGGCCGGATTGGCCGCGGCGAACACCTCGAGGTCGACGATCCAGTTGGTGTTCGTCGCCGCCGCATCGGCGAACACACCGACGACGGTGAGCGTCTGCGACTCGCCGGTGCGCCACTGCACCTCCACCGTGTCGCCGACGCCGAGGTCGAAGTCGCCCGCCGGGTCCTCGTGCAACAGCAGGCCGTCGTCGGCGAGCCCCTCGTAGCCGCCCGATCGCACGTCGAGATCGACGATCGCAGCGAACGTGTCGCCGTCGACCGCACCGACCGATCGGGTGCCGCCGTCCACCTGGAACGTGCCCGCGCGGAACGCGCTGACCGCCTCCACCTCGGGCAGCTCGGCGATCTGCTCGACGAGCATGGGGGAGAAGCCCTGGAAGCTGCTGCCGGTGAAGAAGAAGTCGGCCGTGACCGACTGGCCGAGCTGTTCCGACAACGACCGGCTGAGCGATGCGCCGACCACCCCGACGCCGCTCACGAGCGCGACGCCGATCATGAGCGCCGACGCGGTGGTGGCCGTGCGGCGGGGTGAGCGGGCGGCGTTCTCCTGCGCCAGACGGCCAGGCATGCCGAGGAGCCGCCGCACGGGCACGCCGAGCACCCGACCCATCGGGGCCGCCGCGCCGGCAGCGAGGAGCGCGACCCCCGCCAGCACGGTCCCGCCGCCGGCCGCGATCAGGCCGACCGTGAGCCCGAGCTCCCCGGGCTTCGCGAACACGCCCGTGCTGTAGACGGCCGTGCCGGCGGCGACGAGCACGACGCCGATCGCCGACCGGAGGGGCGATCCCTGCCGAGGCGGCGCAGCGTCGAGTCGCATCGCCGCGATCGGCGGCACACGCCCGGCCGTGAGCGCCGGGGCGACGGTGGCGGCCATGGTGACGCCCACGCCCACGAGCAGGGCCACGAGCACCGTGCGCGGCTCGATCACGGTGCCAGCTCGCGGGAAGCCGGCACCGCCGGCGTTGAAGACCGCCGTGAGCGCCCGGGCGACCCCGACGCCGCCGAGCAGCCCGGTCGCCGTGGCCAGCAGTGCGATCGCGAGCGACTCGGCCAGGATCATCGAGCGCACCTGTCGACCGCTCGCACCGATCGCCCGGAGCAGGGCGAGCTCGCGCATGCGTTGCCCGACGATGATCCGGAACGTGTTGTTGATGAGGAACGCGCTGACGAACAGTGCGATCAGCGCGAAGCCGAGGAGCACCCAGCGCAGGAGGTCGACGGCGTTGCCGATCCGCTCCGCCGTGTCGCGGGCGACCTCCTCGCCGGTCACCACCTCGGCGTCGCCGGGCAGGAGTGCTTCGATCGCACTCGCCACCTCGCCGCCACGCCCGTCGTCGACAGCGATGTCGATCGAGTCGTAGAGGCCGGGCGACCCGAGCACCTCCTGGGCGGTGATCGGATCGAAGGCGGCGATGGTCGCCCGTCCCGCCACGGCGTCGTCGGAGTCGCCGAGGCCGTTGATGCCCACGAGCGTGAACGAGCGCACCCCGTCGGCCACCGCGATGCGGACGGTGTCGCCGAGCGACGCGCCGATGCGATCGGCGGTGGTCTCGTCGAGCGAGACCTCACCGATGCCCGAGGGCACCTTTCCCGAGCGCAGCACCCGGCCACCGATCACGCCCTCGCCGGTCCACGAGACGCCGAGCTGCGGGCCGCCTCGTGCCGGCACCGGTTCGCCGTCTGCATCGAGCACGACGGCCGGCTCGTCGAGGTTCGGTTCGACCGCGACCACACCGGGCAGTGCCCGGATCTCGTCGGCGAGGGCCGCCGGGACCGGACTGCCCCCGCCGCCACGACCGAACGCCGTGGCGCCGCGCACCCGGAGGTCGATGCCCTCGTCGAGTTGCGCGAACAACTGGTCGAACGCCCGACGGAAGCTGTCGGTGAGGACGAACGCGCCGCTCACGAACGACACGCCGATCACGATCGACAGCACCGTCAGCACGATGCGTGCCCGCCGGGCGAGCAGTCCCCGGAGCGTCACACGGGCGATCATCTCGGGCGAACCTAGCGGTGCTCGGCCGAGCGTGCTCGGCCGTGCCGGGTCGAGTCCGGCGGCAACGCCCGGCCGCGCGCCGGTCGTTCCGCCGGTGTCCTCGACCCCGTCGAACAGCAGGGACGGGATCGAGGAGCGGCGTCGGTCAGGCGGTGAAGAGGAACTCGGTGCCGACGACGTTGAACAGGTTGCCGAAGCTGAAGCCGAAGAGGACGGTGCTGAGCGGCGAACCGGAGCCCGCGAAGTTCGCGATGTCGTCCTCCTCCATGTAGAACTTGTTGCTCCCCGGCCCGTTGGCCACGGCCTGTGCGACGGTGAGGTCGGTGATGCTGCTCACCGGCACGAACACGAGGCGCTTCGTGGCCACGGTGCCGGCGAGGATGACGCGGTTCCACTCTGCCAGCGCCGTCGGGCCGCCGTAGATCACCCAGCCGCTCCCGCCGGAGCCGTACTCGAGCGCCGGAACGCCGGCGAAGGTGATCGCCGTCCCCTGGTTGGTCGCGGGCGCCGCGAGGGTCGTCGTCGGCCCGCCGCCACCGCCGCCGCCCTGAGCTGCGATGGTGTAGTTGCCAGAGGCGAGGGTGATGTCGTGGATGGTCGACTCCTGGCGGAGCAGGCCGGCCGACACCAGTTCGGCCTCGGTGCCGTACGTGCCGAACTTGGCCATGTGCGCCTCCTCGGCCGACTCGAGCGTCTTCAGGTCGGCGTCGGCCGCGCTGTCCTTGCCCTGGTCGGTGATGCCGCGGACGGCGAAGACGGTGACCGTGGCGAGCACGCCCAGGATCACGATGACGATCAGGAGTTCGACGAGGGTGAACCCCCGGTCGTCGTCGGTGCGGTGATGGGCAGGGCGGGCTGGGTTCACGAAGGTATTCGTCGGCAGATGATCACGTGACTTGACCGCCGGACGGACAACCCCCCGATCGCAGCGGCGGCCGCCCGGCGAACCCGATCGACTCCTCGATTCGGCGCCCGGACGCCCCGCCGCGATTCCCGGTACGGGCGTTCCGCTCTTGGACCGTTCGCGCCGGGTGGGCCTCGCTAACATGCCGCCGTGACGATCACCGACTTCGCGATGAGCTGGTTCGATCTCGGTGGCCGCAACGCCATCGTGACCGGCGGCAACACCGGCCTGGGGCAGGCCTTCACGCTGGCGCTCGCCAAGGCAGGCGCGAACGTGCTGGTGCCCAGCCTGGCCGACGACGACGGCACCACCCGCTCGCTGGTGGAGGCCGAAGGTGTCCGCTACGAGTTCATGGAGGCAGACATCACCGCCGACGGCGTGCCCGCCCAGGTGATCGCCACGTGCGTCGAGCGGCTCGGCTCGGTCGACATCCTCATCAACTCCGCCGGCATCTGCCCCCTCGGCGAGGTGCTCGAGTTCGGGCGCGACAAGTGGGACGCCACCGTGGCGGTCAACCTCACCGCTGCGTTCGAGATGAGCTTCGAGGCGGCCAAGGTGATGGTGCCCCAGCGCAGCGGCAAGATCATCAACATCTGCTCGATGTTCAGCTTCCTCGGCGGCCGTATGTCGTCGGCGTACTCGGCCACCAAGCACGGCATCGCCGGGCTCACCAAGGCGTACTGCGACGAGCTCGCCGAGCACAACATCCAGGTGAACGGCATCGCCCCCGGCTACTACGCAACGGCCATCACCACCGCCACGCGCAGCAACCCCGACACCAACCGCAAGGTGCTCGAGCACATCCCGGCCAACCGCTGGGGCGAGACGGTCGACCTGATGGGCACGGTCGTGTTCCTGTCGAGCCGGGCGAGCGACTACGTGAACGGCCACGTCCTCGCGGTCGACGGCGGTTACCTCGTCCGCTGAGGCGGGGGAGCGACAGGTCATGGCGGGCCCTTACCTCATCGGCGTCGACTGCGGCACGCAGAGCGCGAAGGTCGTCGTCTATGACGTGGCCGGAAACGCCATCGCCCGCGGCCAGCAGGTGCTGCGCCCGATGGAGCGGCCACGCCACGGTGTGGTGATCCACCCCGACGACGACCTGTGGACGTCGATCGCCGCCGCGAGCCGCGAGGCGATGGCGGGCTTCACCGGCGACCCCGCCGAGATCGTCGCCGTCGGCATCTGCCCGATCCGGTGCAACAAGGCGTTCCTGCGCGCCGATGGTTCGCTGATCGAACCGGTGATCAGCTGGATGGACGACCGGGCGTACCAGCCGTACCTGCCCGACGATCCCGAGTGCGCGTACGCCACCACCTCGTCGGGATACGTCGCCCACCGCTTCACCGGCGAGTTCAAGGACACGGCGGCGAACAACATCCTGTTGCAGTGGCCGATCGACCCGAAGACCTGGCAGTGGAGCGACGATCCTGCGCTGTACGAGACGTTCGGCATGCGGCGCGAGCACCTGCTCGACCTGCAGATGCCCGGCGAGGTCATCGGCGGCGTCACGGCCGAGGCGTCGGCGGCCACCGGCATCCCGGCGGGCATCCCCGTCGTGCAGACCGCGAACGACAAGGCGGTCGAGATGCTCGGCTCCGGGTCGTTGGGCGAGACGACCGCGCTGGTGTCGCTCGGCACCTACATCGCCGCGATGGTGCACGGCCACGAATACCACGCCGAGCCGGTGAGCTTCTGGACGAACTTCGCGAGCGTGCCGCACCGGTACCTGTACGAGAGCAACGGCGTGCGCCGCGGCATGTGGACGCTCACCTGGTTCCTCGACCTGCTCGGTCCCGAGGTGGCCGACCGGGCGGCGTCGCTCGGCATGTCGCGCGAGCAGTACCTCGAGCGCGAGGCCGCGGCCGTGCCCGCCGGCAGCGAGGGCCTGATGACCGTGCTCGACTGGCTCGCCACCACCGACAAGCCGTTCCGCAAGGGCATGATGCTCGGCTTCGACGCGCGGCACTCACGCGGCCACGTGTACCGCTCGATCCTCGAGGCGATCGCGCTCACCATGAAGCACCACGTCGACGCGATGTGCGACGAGCTCGGCATCGCGCTCACCGAGATCGTCGTCTCCGGCGGCGGTTCGAACAGTCGGCTGTTCATGCAGATCTTCGCCGACGTGTTCGGCATTCCGGCCTCGCGCAGCATCGACGGCGGGGGAGCGAGCCTCGGCTCGGCGATGTGCGCGGCGGCCGCCGTCGGGCTGTACGTCGACATCGACGCGGCGACGGTGGCGATGGCCAAGCCGCGCGAGTCGTTCACGCCCGACGCTCTCAACAGCGACGTGTACGACCGCATGGCCGAGACCGTGTACCACGACATCCGCAGCCACACCGACGCACTCTTCGAGCGCGCCTACCCGATCTTCCACTGACCGCACCTCCACGCACCAGCACACCCGCACCAGCACACGCACCCGCAGACAAGGACCCATCATGACCATCACCCGTGACGGCATCGTCGAACACCTCCAGCAACTCCTCGCTGCCGACCAGGTGGTGACCGACCCCGAGGTGCTGCAGCGCTCGAGCGTCGACAACTTCCGCAAACTGCAGAACATCTTCGGCGTGTACACGCTGCCGTCGCCGGCGGCCGTGGTGATGGCGCGCAGCACCGACGACGTCGCCAAGGTGCTCGCCTTCGCGGACGCCAACGGCGTGAACGTCGTGGCTCGCACCGGCGGCACCGCGACCGAGGGCGGCCTCGAGATCCACGACGACCGTTCGATCGTCGTCGACGGCTCGGGACTCGACCAGATCGTGAAGATCGACGCCTACAACATGCAGGCCACCGTGCAGTGCGGCGTGCCGCTGCAGCGCCTCGAGGACGAGGTGCGCAAGGTGGGCCTCACCACCGGTCACTCGCCGCAGAGCAAGCCGATCGCGTCGATGGGCGGCCTGGTCGCCACCCGCAGCATCGGCCAGTTCTCCACCCTCTACGGCGGCATCGAGGACATGGTCGTCGGCTGCGAGGTCGTGTTCCCCGGTGGTCAGGTGTCGCGCATCAAGAACGTGCCGCGCCGCGCGGCGGGTCCCGACATCCGCCACATCGTGATCGGCAACGAGGGCGCCCTCTGCTACATCACCGAGGTCACGGTGAAGCTCTTCCCGTACCTGCCCGAGAACAACATCTTCCTCGGCTGGACCCTGAAGAACATGAAGGAGGGCTTCGAGGTGCTGCGCGAGGTGATGGTCGCCGGCTACAAGCCGTCGGTCGCCCGCCTGTACGACTTCGAGGACGGCCAGCTCCACTTCTCGCACTTCGCCCAGCCCGACGACTGCATCGTGCTGTTCATGGCCGAGGGCAACGCCGGCATCTCGACGGCCACGGCCGAGGGCATCCGCGAGATCGTGGCGAAGCACCCGAACTGCGTGCCCGTCGAGAGCCAGCTCATCTCCGACTGGTTCGACGACCTCGTGTGGGGTCCCGACAAGGTCACCCGTGAGGACAACCGCATCTTCACCACGCGCAACGTGAACCGCACCACCGAGATCTCCGCCGACTGGAGCTCGATCAACGAGATCTACGACGCGGTCATCCCGCGGATCCGGGCCGAGATCAAGGGCATCACGCTGTTGGGCGGACACTCGTCGCACAGCTACATCAACGGCACGAACATGTACTTCAACTACTTCTACGACCTCATCGACTGTGAGCCGGAGGAGGAGAACGACAAGTACTACTGGCCGATCATCAAGATCATCTGCGAAGAGACGCTGCGCCTCGGTGGGTCGATCGTGCACCACCACGGCATCGGCAAGGCCCGTGCGCCGTGGGTGCGCGACGAGTACGGCACCTCCTACCCGATGCTCGAGGCGCTGAAGCACGCATTCGACCCGAACGGTGTGATGAACATCGGGACGATCATCCCGCGGGCCTGAGCTGGCGAGCGCTCACCCGCTCGGAATCACTGGGGTCGGGTGCGCCATGCCCGCTCGAAGGGCAGACGCCAGGCGTGGGGCGCGATCAGCTGATGGATCGCGTTGGGTCCCCACGACCCCGGCGCGTACGACCGCACGGGTGGCGGCGACTCCAGCAGCGGTGACGACAGCTCCCACAACCGCTCGATGCCCTCGGCCGTCGTGAACAGCGTGTGGTCGCCGCTCATCGCGTCGTGGATGAGGCGTTCGTAGGCCTCGAGGACGTCGCTCTCGCGACCGGTCTCGTGGAGCGCGAACTGCAGGCTCAGCTTGTCGAGCTTCATGCCGGGGCCAGGGCGCTTGCCGTAGAACGACAGCGAGAGCTTCGACGCGTCGGCCAGATCGAACGTGAGGTGGTCGGGTCCATGGGCGCCGATGCCGGATCCCGGCGGGAACATGCTCTTCGGCGGCTCACGGAACGCGATCGAGATGATGCGTGCTCCTTCGGCCATCCGCTTGCCGGTGCGCAGGTAGAACGGCACCCCGGCCCACCGCCAGTTGTCGATCTCGCAGCGCAGCGCGATGAAGGTGTCGGTCTCGGAATCGTGGGCCACCCCTGCCTCGTCGCGATAGCCGATGTACTGCCCGCGCACCACGTCGGTGGGCTTGATCGGCAGCATCGAACGGAAGACCTTGTTCTTCTCCTCGCTGATCGCACGCGGTTCCAGCGCGGTGGGCGGTTCCATCGCCATGAACGCCAACACCTGGAACAGGTGGGTGACCACCATGTCCTTGTACGCGCCGGTCTGTTCGTAGAACCCGATGTGGCCGTCGAGGCTGAGCGCCTCCGGCACGTCGATCTGTACATGGTCGATGTGGTCGCGGTTCCAGATCGGCTCGAACAGGCCGTTGGCGAACCGGAAGGCGAGGATGTTCTGTGCCGCTTCCTTCCCGAGGAAGTGGTCGATGCGGTAGATCTGGTCCTCGCTGAAGGTCTCGTGCAGCGAGGCGTTCAGGGTGCGGGCCGTGGCGAGGTCGGTGCCGAACGGCTTCTCCATGATGATCCGAGCCCGTTCGACGAGCCCGGCCTCGGCGAGCGTGGTGACGACGAGGCGAGCGGCGGCCGGCGGCACACTGAGGTAGTGCAGCCGACGCGGTTCGCCGCCGAGCGCCGCCTCGGCCTCGGCCACGGCGGCTGCCAACCCTGCGGCACCCTGTCCCTGCGGCACGTACTGGAGCTTGGCAGCGAAGGCGTCCCACTGGCGGTCGTCGAAGACACGGTCGGAGAACTCGTCGATCGCCCGTCTCGCGAAGGCGCGGAAACCGTCCGCGTCGAGCTGGTCGAGCGATGTGCCGACGATACGGCACTCGCTCACCAGGCCGGCGAGGAACAGGTGCAGCAGACCCGGCAGGAGCTTGCGCCGCGAGAGGTCGCCGGTGGCGCCGAACAACACGATCACGTGCGGCTTCACCGGGGCCATCAGCGACGGCGTGATGTCGCTCGGATCGGTGTGGGTGGTCACGTGCTCGGACATCGCCGCACCTTATGTCGACCGATGAGCGCCTCGATTGCGTGCGTGTGACGTTCCGGCTCGCGTCCGGCTTGCTTCCGGCTTGCCCCAGGGCACGCGTCAGGGCGCGGTGCCGCCCGAGGCGCGGAACTGGCGGACGGCCGCGTTGATCGTCGGCACCACGAGCAGCGACCCCTCGGGCTGGAGCAGGCCGGCGCGGCCGAGCCGGTCGAGGGTGAGGTGGTTGGCGCGGGCGACCGCGATCACCTCGACGCCCTCGCGCTGCACGTCGTCGACGAGCCGCCGCAACGCCACGACCGCGGTGGCGTCGATCGAACCGACGCCCTCGAGATCGAGCACCAACCAGCGCTCCGCGCCCGGCTGGTTCCGCAGCGCGTCGAGGACCCGTGTCGCGTATCGATCGGCGTTGGTGAACAACAGCGGCGCGTCGAACCGGTAGACGACGAGTCCGGGCTCGGTGACCGCGTCGGGATATGCCGCCACGTCGACCCACCCGTCGAGGTGGGCGGCGTATCCGAGCACCGCGTCGTGAGGACGGGTCATCCGCGAGATGGCGATCGCGACGCTGAGTGCCACGCTCACCAGCACGCCGACCAACACGTCGAACGACACGACGACGGCAGCCGTCGTGACCGCCACCATCAGTTCGATGCGGCTGATCCGCCAGAGGTCGCGCATCGCCTCGATGTCGACGAGACCGATCGCCGCAGCGGACACGACGGCGGCGAGGGCGGGGAGTGGGATGCGGGCCAGCGCGTCGGGGAAGCCGACGAGGCCGAGGGCGACGAACGAGGCGGCGATGATGCCGCCGAGCGACGTGTTGCCGCCGGCCGCCGACATCGCCGCGGTCCCGCTGCCGGTGCTCGACAGTGGCATGCCCCGGCACGCCCCGGCCAACAGGTTGGCGACGCCGAGACCGGACAGCTCACGGTTCGCGTCGAGGCGGTCTCGGTGCTGATCGGCGACGCCGCGAGCCGTGAGGATGCTGTCCGCGTAGCCGACGAGTGCGATGCCCGCCGCCGTCCCGGCCAGCCGGAGCCAGTCGCCGGCCGGCAACCCGGGCCAGCTCGGCCACGGCAGGCTCGCGTCGATCTCACCGACGACGGCGATGCCATGGCGATCGAGGCCGAGCAGCCAGGTGAGCGCGAGCGCGACCACGACGGCCACGAGCGCAGCCGGCACCCGGGGCAGCACACGCTTCAGGACGAGAATCGACACGAGTGTGCCGAGGCCCATCGCGGCCGTGGCGCCGCCGAGGTCGACGATGCCGTCGAACACGTCGCGCAGGCGGCCGACGAGGTCGTCGCTCGTCACGTCGATGCCCAGCAGCTTGCCCAGTTGGCTGACGAGGAGCGAGACGCCGAGTCCGGCCAGATAGCCGACGAGCGCCGGACGCGAGAGCAGATCGGCGAGGAACCCCAGACGGAGCAGCGACGCGGCGAGCAAGATGGCGCCCACCAGCAGCGCGAGCACCGCCGCGGCCTCGAGGTACTCGCCGGTCCCTGCAACGGCGACGGTGGCGAGGCCGGCGGCGGCGAGCGTGGCGGTGCCGGGATCGGGCCCGATCGCGAGGTGGCGCGACGAGCCCAGCAGCGCATAGATCGGGATGCCGATCATCGCACCCCGCAGCCCAGCGCTGGGTGGGAGGCCGGCGAGCGGTGCGTACGCCATGCACTGGGTGATGAGCAGTGCGCCGACGGTGAGGCCGCCGGCGATGTCGCCGCGCAGCCACCCTCGTTCGTAGCGGCGGAGCCGGTCGAGGCCGGGAGCCCAGCCGGTGGGCGAGTCGCCCGTGGTGCCGGTCACGGGCAGAGCGTACGGCAGCCCCGGCGCCGGGGCTGCATGCCCGGACCGGTCGGGCTACGCCGTGGCCTTGGACTTCCCCTTCGCCTTCGCGGCCTTGCCCGCCTGCTTGCCCGCCTGCTTGCCCGCCTGCTTGGCGGCCTTCGCCTCGGCGGTGGCCGACGTCGAGGCGACGAGGGCCTCGAGCGCACACTCGATGCGGTCGAGGCGGACGAGCACGCCGGCATCGCTCGAGCCGCCTGCGGTCTCCGTCGACGCGTCGGGCGTCGGCTGGCACGCAGCGAGCTGGGCATGGCAGGCACGCAGGCGGCGGACGGTGTCGCGCTCTTCCGCGATGTAGCGGCCCATCAGCGCGCCCGTGACCGGGTCGATGGTGGTGTCGTCGAAGAAGCGGGTGAACACGTCCGGACGCTCGTCGCCCGTGCTCGCGAAGCCCAGCCGCTGCAGCTTCTCGCAGTCGGACAGCTCGGTGGAGGCGGCGATCCCGATGCGACGAGGCAGGTCGGCGTCGGGACGGTCGAGGACCGTGTAGCCCAGCTCGTCGATGCGCTTCGCGAAGCTGCGGGCGTGTTCTGCCTCGCGCAGGGCGACGGTGCGCAGCACGCAGCGCAGCTCGTCGTTCGTGGTGGCCGCGGCCCAGGCGTCGAACTGCGCCTCGCCGCCCAGCTCACCGACGGCGATCGCGTTCAGCAGACCGAGATACGACGGCTTGTCGCTCATGGCAACCTCCACCTTGTTCATGTCGCCGGCCGGCCGATGCCGGGGCGACCCCCGTCGGCGACCGTACCAGCGCCCCGCGCAGGCCTGCTCGTCGGAGGCGAACCGACCGGACCGGTCGATTCGATGACCGGTGATCAGTTCGACAGGGCGAGCAGGACGATCGCGGCGAGCGTGATCAGGTTGATCTTCGGGGTCTGATCGGCGGCGCGCCACGTGTCGGACTGCCAGCTCGCGAACCACTCGTTGCCGCCGACGTCGAAGATCAGGAACCACACCACGAGCGCGAGACACAGCGCGACGAGGGCCCAGAACTTGGCGTCGTGCCACTCGTCGGCGCCCGATCGCAGGTGCACGGCCAAGACGATCGTGCCGATCCAACCGATCACGGCGAGCACGGCCTCGAGGGCGACGATGCAGCCGAACGCGAGCCGCTGCAGGCGGGGCGAGGTGATCGCCCGCCACATCAGCCGGGGCGAGCGGTAGGTGGTGTCCATCGACATGATCCGCTCGACGAACTGCATGTTCGACCGTGGATCGGTGAGGTTGCCGAGCACGACGATGGTCGCCATGAGCGTGGTGCCCGCGACCAGCAGCAGCGGCGCCACTCGGAACATCAGGGTCGTGTCGTCGATCATCGGAGGATCATCGCAAGATCATGTCGGTCGGATCGTTTCGGTGCGGTCGGCGGTTCGGTCGGGCGGTGCGGTCGGGGCAGAGTACCGGCCGGTCACGTCGGCAGGGAAGCCAACTGCGGTGGGAGCCCTCAGGCCGACCGCGACCAGAGCCGGCGCATGAGGTTGTGGGTGACGGTCTCGACGTCACGGTCGCCCACCCCGAGGCCGTGCACCCAGTCGGTGCACCCGGTGGTGAACACGGTGCCACCCGCGGGTGTGGTCCAGGTGCCGAGGACGGCATGGCCGTACTGCAGCCGTCCGGTCGATGCCGGCGACGAGTCGCCGAACACGCGCTCGGCGTGGAACTCCACCTCCGACAGCACGCCGGGCGGGACCGGCCGGGTGGCGGTCCGCCGGTCGAACGACGACGCCGGCGACGTGGCGAGGATCTCGAAGCCATCGGGGCAGCCGTCCTCGCCGGTCGGGACCGGTCGGCCGTCGGCGAGCGTGAACGCACACCCGTCGCACTCGTAGCCGACCACGGTGGAGCGGGCGCCGAGCAGGTCGCCCCACTCGAGCGAGGTGCCCTCGAACACCCAGTGCTCGGGCCGGTGGATCGTGTATCCGCCCGACCCCCTCGGGACGCTGCGGCCGATGCGGGCGTACCCGCCGCGGGTGAAGGTGACGCCGGTGAGGGTCGACTCCGGTCGGCCGATGAGGGAGTCGGACCAGATGGACGTGACGAGGTGCTGCTGGTCGGTGCCCATCACCGGGTCGTCGCGGAACGCCTGTTTGTAGCCGATCATCGTGCGGCCCTCGTCGGCGTACCGCACCTGCCAGAAGCAGGTGTTGCCCGACAGGATCACGAGGTGTCCGCCGCCGTGCACGTGCCGTTCGACGGCGTCGCGCTGCGGCGCCGACCAGTACTCGTCGTGACCGACGCACAGAACGAGCGACGCGCCGTCGAGCAGGTCGGGGTGCAACTCGAGATCGGCGTTGGTGCACACGTCGATCGCGTAGCCGTGCTGCTCGGCCCACCCGAGGAAGCCCTCCTCGTAGTTGGGCCACCCGGCGGACCCTGCCCATCCCGACAGCTTCTCGAGCTGCAGGTAGCCCACGTGGGTGCTCATCCGCACGTCGGGCGGCGAGGTGACCGCGACCCTGCGTCCGGGGCCGTCGGGCTTCGCCAGCAGCCCGGGCGCGAGCGGGCGATCCCACGACGCGTGGGTCGAGCCCGTGTAGAGGTTCGACCCGCCGAAGTCGTTGTATGCGAGCCAGGTGTTCGTGCCCAGCACGAGCATCGCCCGGTGGGCGCTCGCGTGCTCCGGTCGCACGACGAAGAACGCGAGGTTCGATCCGGCCGGCGGTCGGCGGCCCTTCGGCCATCCGGTGAGTGGTTCGAGCGCGACCTCGTAGAAGCCGCTCGCCCACGTCTCGTCGGTGTCGATGGTGATCGCGGCCGGCCAGCCGCATCCTGCGGCGACGGCATCGGTGGGCACCTCGTGGTGATCGACCGGCACGTGCCCGTGGACGGCGACGACCTCACGTCGCGCGCCCACGCGGGTGACGGTGACGCTGACCGGGCCGAGCGACGAGGTGGCCGCGAGCGGGAACGACGTGCCGGGTGTGCCCGAGTGCGGCCAGCAGTACGCGGCGATCATCGGGCAAGTCTGGCCGATCGACCACTGACGACCGGTGACGACCGGTGACGACCGGTGACGACACGGAGAGGGATCCCCGTCGGCCGGGGCGTCGACCGGTACGTTCGGACGATCCCGCCGGCGCCGCCGGCGCCCCAGCACCCGCACCAGGAGCCCCCATGAACGTGCCGATGCCGCCCCCCTCAGCGCCCGCTCCCGTGCCGCCCGGCCCGTCGCGCCAGGGACCGCCGGCGTGGCTCGTCCCCGCCGGCATCGGTGTCGTGATCGCTCTGCTGGCGGTCCTGATCGTCGTGCTGCTCACGAGCGGCGACGACGAGGACTCGGTCGCACCGGCGACCACCATCGAGGAGGTGGCGACCACCGTCGCCGCGACGGAGGCACCGACCACGGCGCCGGCCACCACCGAGGCCGCACCGACGACCGTGCCGGAGACGGTGCCCGCCACCACCACGCCGGCGACCGAGCCGCCCGTCGTGGCGCTCACGCCCGGTCAGGCAACCATCACCGCCGACGGCGCCACCAGCTCCTACACCGTCGCCGTCACCTGTCGCGATTTCTGGGCCGGTCTCGAGACGACCAGCCACGTGCTCGTCGACGACGCCACCGGCGCCGTGTGGGTGGCGACCGTGTACTTCGGCGAGGAGGGCGGCCCTCGCGGTCTGGCGATGGTCGACATGGCCCCCGCGATCGCGTCCGACCTGTACGGCCAGGACACCACCACCCGGTCGGGCGCCTGGTTCGGGAACATCGACGACGGTGCCGACGGTGTCGCCAGGTCGAACGTGGGGCTCAGCAACGGCGACGGCCCCGCAACCCTCGACGTCGCGATCGCCGAGCCGGCCGAGCCCGACGACTGTGCGGTCGGCCAGTTCTCGCCCACCTCTCCGTTCACGGGCGGCGCACAGGTCGAATGGCTGTCGCCCGACGACACCGTCGGCCAGCGGTTCAACGTGCTCGCGCAGTGCGGCGGCGAGCTGCTCGTGAGCGGTGGCGCATTGCTGGTGTCGTTCTACCCGGAGAACGGCGACACGATGATCGCCTTCCTCTCGAACACCTACGTCCTCACCGGCGAGGACGTGGCGTGGAGCAACTTCGTCACCCCGGAGCCGTCGGAGACGTCGTTCGAACAGGGCGGTGGCGGCGACAAGCTCGCCGCGATCAATGTGTTCCGCGACGGCGACCGCAGCACCGAACCGGGCTACCTCGCCTGGACGGAGCGCCCGCTGCGCTCGGCGGTCGGCGATGCCGGCCTGCTCGACGAGGTGTGCCCCGGTCCCTGAGCCCGGCGGCGACCGCTCACAGGAAGCTCCCAGACGACCCACAGGCAGCGGGTGGGGTGGCGATGGTGTGATCATCGCCATGACCCCCATCTCCCGCTCCCAGTCACGTGCCACCCGCGGTCCTGCCGCCCGTTCGCGTCGGGCGCTGTTCGCGCTCGCCGCGTCGGTGAGCCTCACCTCGATGGCCGCCCTCGTCGCCGCCTGCGGCACCACCGGGGCTGTCGGTGACGCGGCCGTCGTGGCCATCACCTCCGCCGACGCCGCGGACATCGCCGGTGACGCGACCGGTGATGTCACCGGTGATGCGACCGGTGACGACACGAGCGTGGTGCTCGCGTCGAGCACCGACCTCGACCTCGGGGGTGTCGGGTCGCTGGACAGCACCGTGGTGCACGAGATCTCGATCACCTTCGACGAGTCCGCGTACGACGCGATGATCGCGGCCTACCAGGAGACCGGCGACAAGGAGTGGATCGAGGCGACCGTCACGATCGACGGCGTCACCTACGAACAGGTCGGCCTGCGGTTGAAGGGCAACTCGTCGCTGTTCGGTCTGAACTCGGCCAACGGCTCCAGCGCCGACGACCCGGCGTCCCTGCCGTGGCTGATCAAGCTCGACGAGTACGTCGACGACCAGTCGCTCGACGGCCTCACCGAACTCGTGGTGCGCTCGAACAGCACCGAGACCGCGCTCAACGAGGCCGTTGCGCTCGAGCTGCTCGATGCCGCCGGACTCGCCTCGCAGGACGCCATCGCCGCATCGTTCAGCATCAACGGCACCGACGCCGTGCTCCGCCTGGTGATCGACAACCCCGACGACACCTGGATGGACGAGGAGTTCGGTGGCTCGGGTGCGCTGTACAAGGCCGAGAGCTCCGGTGACTACAGCTACCGCGGCGACGACGCTGCCGCGTACGACGAGGTGTTCGACCAGGAGGCCGGCAAGGACGTCACCGACCTGACCCCGCTGATCGAGTTCCTCGACTTCGTGAACAACAGCGACGATGCCACCCTCGCCGCCGAGCTCTCCGACCACCTCGACATCGATGCCTTCGCGACCTACCTGGCGTACCAGCAGCTGATCGACAACATGGACGACATCGACGGACCGGGCAACAACTCGTACCTGCACTACGACCTGGAGACACAGTCGTTCACCGTGGTGTCGTGGGACCTGAACCTCGCGTTCGGCACGGCCAACGTGGGTCAGGACGGCGCCGACGGCGCCGGCGGTGCTGGTGGTGCGGGCGGTGCCGGCGGTGCCGGCGGTGACGGGATGCCCCAGGGGATGGAACCGCCCTCGGGTGGGATGGGCGGCGGGATGGGTGGCGGGATGGGTGGCGGCCCCGGGATGGGCACCTCGAACGTGCTCGTCGAACGCTTCCTCGCCGTCGACGAGTGGCAGGCGCTTGTCGACGCAACGGTCGTCGAACTGCAGTCCGCGCTCTACGACAGCGGGTTGGCGGCCGAGGTGATCGACACGTGGTCGGCGATCGTCTCGTCGAGCGGGCTCGTCGACGACGCCACCGTGGCGTCGGAGGCGGCGGCGATCAGCGAGGCGTTCTGAGCCGGTTCAGGCGCCGGCGGGCGCGAGGTCGAGGGCGAGCTCGGGACCGAGTTCGACGTTCGACTTCGTGATCACCGTGAAGCCACGCTCGGGGCGGGCCATGCCATACATGACGGCGGCCGCCTCGAGCAGACCGAACAACGGCATCAACACCACCAGCGCGGAGTAGAGCGCGACCCGGTGCCACCGTGACACCTCGTCGTCGGTGTCCTGGCGCCACGCGGCCAGGTTGAGCCGCAGGCCCGCCAGGTACATCGTGAGGTACCAGGCGAAACACACCGTGCCCGTCCAACTCGCGACCGGATGGGTCGAGAGCCCGAGGAGCAGGTTGACCACCGTGTACACGCTGCCGACCATCGCCGCACCCCACAGCACGAGGAACCCGAACAGCGTCGTGCGGGCCCAGGCCTTCGACGGGGCGAACAGGGCCACTCGGAACAGGCCGTTCCACCAGCGACGCCGCTGCTTGACGAAGTCGACCACGTGCTCGGGTGCCTGCTCCACCAGGTACCCGTTCACCCAACCGAACTCGACGCCCGCCGACTGGGCCGCCATCGCGAACCAGGCGTCCTCGGTGAGCGAACCGTCGGCGCCCACGTCGAGGCCGATCCGCTGCTCCACGTCGTTACGGATCACGATGAAGCTGCCGTGGATGCCCATCGGCGCCTTGCCCATCCGGTACTGGAAGCGGAACCGGCCGATGTCGTCGCCCGTGCGCAACATGTCGGCGAGCGTCAGCAGCTTCGGCAGCAGTCGGCGGCCGGTGAAGTGGCGGTAGTAGAGGATCATGCCCTGCCCGATCGGGGGCAGGAACCGGTTGTTGTTGCGGGCGATGAACTCGGCGATGCCGACCACCGCGCTCGTCGACGGCCAGCTCTCCTCGTCGAGATGGACGATGTAGTCCTTGGCGTCGTTGCGGGAGCGCTCGACGGCGTAGCAGAGCGCGCGGGCCTTCCACCTGCTGCGGTGCGGCGTCGCGTAGTCGTCGGGGACGACCATCAGATGCAGGTCGCCGGCGGGCGCGAGCGCGACGGCCTCGTCGGTCACCACCTCGATGCGGTACCGGAACAGCGGCGTCTCGTCCATGACCCGTCGCACGGCGTCGACCGTGCCGGCGAGCGCTTCGACGTTGCGGCCCCGCGACACGATGCGGAACGCGACGACGACCGACGGATCGAGCGGGGGAGCGTCGTCGGGTGCGTCGGTGCTGATGCACAGCGCGAGTACCGACACGACCACGGTGGGCAGCGACGCGGCCCACGCCCAGCTCGCCCACTGGATCAGGTGTTCGGTCCCGGTCGCGGGCGGCCTGCCCGCACCCCAGCACCAGTCGTTGAGGACGCGCACCGCGGCCACCGCGGCGACGAACGTCGCCACCGTGACGAGCCGGAACGGCACGCTCCCGTAGCGGCAGGCGTGGAAGTACTGGCGGTGCACCGATGCGGTCACGGGAACCTCCCGGTCGCGCTCGTGGCGTCCGAGCTCGTCGCGTCCGAGATCGCTGCTGCAACCGCAGCGACCGCTTCGCGGTCGCCTGCCAGCTGGCTCACCACCACGCGTTGTACCCCGCCAGACACCTTCGTCTGCCAGGTGACGACCTCTGTCCGTCCGCCCCGACCGGACCCGCCGCCTCGCTCGTCGAACGCGAACAGCTCAGCCGGCCGGTCGCCCATGCCGTCCACCCCGATCGCGTGCTCCACCTGCACACCGTGGAAGCCGTAGCAGGCTCCCAGGTCGAGCCGATCGATGGCGTCGGCCTCGGTCGCCGTGGTGAGGTCGACCGTGATCGGCGCGCGCCCGGCCGCATCG
Source organism: Actinomycetota bacterium (assembly GCA_963169665.1). Lineage (GTDB taxonomy): Bacteria > Actinomycetota > Acidimicrobiia > Acidimicrobiales > Ilumatobacteraceae > VFMC01. The sequence continues at coordinate 26,164 of CAUJET010000085.1, forward strand.
GGGTCGAACATCACGAACCGTCGCCACGTCGCCTGGCCGTAGAACTGCTCGACCCACGACACCGGCGCGACCTCCGTCGAGTCGAGGCCGAGCACGCCGGCGACCTGGGGCAGCACGAGCGCTGCGTCGTCGTTGGTCACCGCAGACGACCCGCCGAGTCGGTCGAGCTGCCAGATCGACGCGTACGCCACGTTCGCGCTCGCCGCGACCGCGATCGCGACCGCCGTCGCCACGGTGATGCGTCGTGGGGCGCAGCGCGCCAGGCGCTCGTCGACCCGGTGCGTCGGCCGGCGCGGCACCTCGAGCCCGAACCGCGGGCTCAGCGCCAGCGACACGGCGGTGGCACCGAGGGTCACGACGACGCCGGCCACCGGGTGCACGAACCGCAACGCTGCCGACGGCGAGGTGACGACGCCCACGAGCAACAGCACACACAGCCGCAGGATGTTGCCGACCAGTGCGATCGCTGCGCCGGCGAGCACCCACGTCGCCTTCTGGCGCGTCGTGCCACGCAGCACGCAGCTCGTCGACCCCAGCACGAGCCCGACGCCGAGCACCGACGACGCCCCGGCGCAGGTGGCGCCGACCACGACCATCGTGCCGTCGGCGAACCCGACGGCGTGCAACCCAGCCGCATCGGTGGTGCGCACCCCCGCCACCGCACCGAGCGCCTGCAGCGCGGGCCACGCCACGGCGATGCCGGCACGCTGGAGGGGTACGACCAGCCAGCCGTACCAGATGGGACACGACGCCACGGCCACGGCGATCCCGCGTCGCGCCAGCCACAACGCACGCGACCCGAAGAACACGACGATCCAGCCGGCGAGCAGCCCAGGTGCCGCGAGGAGCTCTGGCCGTGCCGCGGTCGACTCCCACCCGAACGCCCGCGGGGCGGCGAACGCGCACAGGAGGCCGATCGCGAAGCAGCAGCCGGCGATGAAGGCGTCGGCGGCGCGTTCGGGCCTGGCCTCGGTGGGATCGGGCTCCGAGCGGATCCCGTGGAGCGCGACCGCGATGGACAACGGCAGCGTCCAGCCGACGAGCGCCAAGGGCGACTGGCTGTCGATCTCCGCGATCGAACGTTGCAGCGGGACCCAGAGGCCGGCGATCGACACGGCGGCGAACAGCATCGAACGACGACCGATGTTCGGCGACCCCGCGGTCCGACGGCGTGTCGGTGCGGTGGCCGTCACCACGACCGGGCGGCGGTGGCGCAGGACAGGAGCCGCTGCCGCCGACGGAGCCACCAGCCCGTGACGAGCGTGGGGGCGAGCATCAACAGCAGCGTCACCGGCGCCTCGGGCATGCTCGGGTTCGTACTGCACGGCACGGACCGGGGCGTGGCGACGGCATCGCGGTCGCCGAGGCGCCAGACGATTCGCGACCCGCTCGTGGTGGCGCTGAAGACGGCCACGCGGCGGCCGGCGGCGAAGGTCGTCGGGGCGGCACCGTCGGCACCGCGCAGGCGGTTGCGGTCGCCGAGCGGTCGTGCGGCCGCGCCGCCGGTGCGGTTGTCGTAGCCGAAGAACGCCGTGAAGGTGCCGTCGCCGTTGACGATCACACACTCGGTGATGGCCGACAGGCCGCCGCGCTCGTCGCCGCCGACGCCGTGGTCCTCGCGGCTCGCGTCGTCGGCGCTGGCAACGGCCGTCGCGGCGAACGGCCCGAGGACGGTGGCCGCGACCATCGCGGCGAGACCCGCACGGCGAAGGGCGCGGCGCTGCCGGCCCGGTGTGGGCGGTGCAGGGCACAGGGGTGCCGGCGAGGGGGAGGGGTGTGGGCGGGTGGACATGGGCGGGTGCGTCGGGTGCGTCTGGTGTGTCGGCGGCGTGTGGGTGTTCCGGCAACGAGATGTTCAGGAAGTGTCTCGGTCGTCGACGCACCGCAGTTGAACGACCGGACCGACAACCCCGCACATGGGGCGGCGGCGTTCGGCCCTCGACACGGGGAGTGCATCGTCTGACGCAACGCAGTCGTCTCGGCGTGGGTACGGTGCGGCCATGGAGATCGTCCGCACACCCGACGAGCGGTTCGCTGAGCTCGCCGACTACCCGTTCGAGCCGCACTACCGCGAGTGGCAGGGCATGCGCCTGCACCACCTCGACGAACGGCCGGAGCCGTCCCCGGACGGTCCGGACGCCCCGGTGATGCTCCTGCTCCACGGCGAGCCGTCGTGGAGCTACCTGTACCGGCGCTGGATCCCCCGCCTCGTGGATGCCGGCTTCCGCTGCGTCGCCGCCGACCTGCCCGGCTTCGGCCGCAGCGACAAGCCCACCGACGACGAGTGGTACGTCGTCGAGCGACACATGGAGGCGATCCGGGCGCTCGTCGACGAGCTCGACCTCCGTCGGGTGCACCTCGTGGTGCAGGACTGGGCCGGTCCGATCGGGCTGCGCGTCCTGTGCGACCAGCCCGACCGCTTCGAGCGGGTGTTCATCTTCAACACGTGGCTGCACCACGCGGACATGGTCTACGGCGACGGCATCCGCTGGTGGCGTCAGGCGGCGCTCGACCCGGCCCAGCTCGGCGGTGACATGCCGACGGGCCGCATCGTCGCCGGCTCGATGCGTCGACCGGGTCACGACGTCGAGGCGCTCACCGCCGCCTACGACGCCCCGTTCACCGGACCCGAGAGCAAGGCCGGCGCTCGTCGCTTCCCGTTCTGCATCCCGTTCGGCGAGCCCGAGGCCGGCAATGCGGTCGACCAGGAACGCTGCTTCCACCAGCTGCCGAACCTCGGCGTGCCGATCCACCTCGCGTTCGGCGACGCGGACATGGTGTTCACGTTCGACTGGGCGGAACGCTGGCACGCCCAGCTGCCCGGCTCCACGCTCGACCGCATCGAGGGCGCCGGCCACTTCGTGCAGGACGACGCCGCCGACGACTGCGTCGACATCGTGCTGCGCTACTCGCTCGGCTGAGGCCGGGACCGAGCCGTCGCCCGTCAGCGCGCCGGGTGTTCCAGCAGTGCGTCGCGCAGACGGTCGACGGTGGTCGACGCGATCGGGAAGCTGCGCACCCAGGCGTCCGTCGAACCGTGTCGCGCGACCGCACGTGCGAGGAGCACCTGCATCGCGACGGTCGGCGCGGTGAAGAGGTCCGCGGGAGCACGGTGCACGGGTGGGTCGTCGTGCAGCGGTTCGTCGAGCATCCAGCGGTACCGCCGTTGCGTGGGTCGGTGCGAACGCCCGTAGTCGGCGGCGATGGCGGCCGGGGTCACGCCGATCGCCGCGTGCACCAGGGCGACGACCACGCCGGTGCGATCCTTGCCGTACGCGCAGTGCACGAGCACCGGACCGCGCCCGACGTGATCGGCCACGAGGTCGAGCACCTCGGCGATCTGCGGTTCGCTGCGCGAGATCATCTCCTCGTACATCGCCGCCATGTCGGCCGGCTCGGCGAGCGGCGGAGGGTCGTCGAGATCGATCACGCGGTCGACGAGCGGGCGATGGAACGTGCGGTCGGGATCGACGAAGCCGGGGCGGCGGACGAACTGGGCGTGCTGGCGCAGGTCGATCACCGCCTCGAGGCCGAGGGACGCGACGGCGGCCCTGCCGGCGTCGGTGACGCGGATGGGGTCGTCGCTGCGCAGCAACAGGCCGTCGCGAACCCGCCGTCCGTCGCCGGTGGGCCAGCCACCGGCGTCACGGAAGTTGACGCACCCGTCGATGTGGAGGTGACCGTCGGGCGCGGCGGTCATGGCGCCACGGCCGTCGCCGGTGGGTCGAGGCGGTACACGCGCCGTGCGGTGCCGGCGAGCACGGCGGCGCGTTCGTCGGGGGAGAGGTGGTCGGTGAACCGGTCGGCGAGGCGCACGGCGGCGTCGTAGGTGGTGGCGAGCGTGCAGACCGGCCAGTCGGAACCCGCCATCACCCGGTGAGGACCGAACGACTCGAGCACGACGTCGACGTACGGCTGCAGGTCGTCGAGCATCCACGACCGCCACGAGGCCTCGGTCGTGAGACCGGAGAGCTTGCACGTCACGTGCTCGTGCCCGGCCATCGAGCGCAGCAACGACGTCCACGGCTCGCGTTCGCCGGCGGCGATGGGTGGCTTCGCGGCGTGATCGACGACGAACGACACCTCCTCGAGCTCGGCGACCGTGTCGATCGCAGCGGGCATCTGCGGCGGCTTGAGCAACAGGTCGTAGGCGAGGCCGGCATCGCCGACGGCGCGGATGCCGCGCCGCACGTCGGGCCGCCGCAACCAGTCGGGATCGGGTTCGTCGTGCACCTGATGGCGGATGCCGCGGAGCCGGTGTCCACCCGGTGCCTCGCGCAGCGCAGCGATCCGGTCGGCGACGTCGGGTGCGGTGAGGTCGACCCACCCGACCACCGCAGCGATCACCGGATCGGTGTCGGCGGCCGCCAAGAGCTCGAGCGTCTCGGCCTCCTCGGCGACGCACTGCACCACGACGCTCGCGTCCACACCGGCCGCTGCAGCGAGGGCCGCGTGGTCGTCCGCGGTGAACGAGCGGGCCATCGGTTCGTAGCCGGGTGAGGACATCCACGGTTGTACGCGGGTCGCGATGTCCCAGATGTGGTGGTGGGCGTCGACGCGGTTCATCGGCCGCCAGCATCGCAGCTCCGCTGCTCGGCCCGGCCGTCGGATCGACCGTGGCGGGACCTGTGGCCTGACCGTGGCGGGACCCGGGATCACGGAGGTGGAGGGCTAGGGTGCCCGTCGCCGGCGGGTCGCCGGCAGACGGAGGACTTCGATGAGTGGGGCATCGACCATCACGGCGCTCGACGTCGTCGACGTGCGCTTCCCGACGTCGCGGATGCTCGACGGTTCCGACGCGATGAACGCCGATCCCGACTACTCGGCGGCGTACGCGGTGCTGCGCACCGACGAGGCCGGGCCCGACGGGGAGGCGCTCGACGGCCACGCGCTCGCGTTCACGATCGGCCGTGGCAACGACGTGCAGGTCGCGGCGATCGAGGCGCTCGCCCCGCTCGTCGTGGGTCGTGACGTCGCCGAGGTCGCCGACGACCTGGGTGGACTCGCCCGGCGGATGGTGCGCGACTCGCAGTTCCGCTGGCTCGGGCCCGAGAAGGGCATCGCGCACATGGCGATCGGTGCTGTCGTGAACGCTGCGTGGGACCTTGCAGCCCGCCGCGCCGATCGACCCCTGTGGCAGTTCCTCGCCGAGATGAGCCCCCGGCAGATCGTCGACCTCGTCGACTTCCGGCACATCACCGATGCGCTCTCGCCCGACGAGGCCCTCGACCTGCTCACCGCCCGGGTCGACGGGCGGGCTGCTCGTCTCGCGACGCTGCACGCCGAGGGATACGCGGCCTACACGACCGGTCCCGGGTGGATCGGTTACAGCGACGACAAGCTCGAGCGTCTGTCGGTCGAGGCCGTCGAGCGCGGCTACTGCCAGATCAAGCTGAAGGTCGGCGGCAACCCGGTCGACGACGAACGCCGCCTCGGCATCGCCCGCCGCGCCATCGGCGAGCACATCGGTCTCGCCGTCGACGCGAACCAGATCTGGGACGTCGAGCAGGCGATCGAGTGGGTCAACGGCCTCGCGCACCACGACCTGGCCTGGATCGAGGAGCCGACCAGTCCCGACGACGTGCTCGGCCATGCCCGCATCCGCGCCGGTGTCCGTCCCGTGCCGGTCGCGACGGGCGAACACATGCACAACCGGGTGATGGCGAAGCAGTTCCTGCAGGCCGAGGCGCTCGACGTGCTGCAGATCGACGCGGCCCGCGTGGGCGGCGTGAACGAGAACGTGGCCATGCTGCTGCTCGCAGCGAAGTACGGCGTGCGGGTGTGCCCCCACGCCGGCGGCGTCGGGCTCTGCGAGATGGTGCAGCACATCGCGATGTTCGACTACCTGTCGGTCGGCGCCTCGTTGGAGGGCCGCATGATCGAGCACGTCGACCATCTGCACGAGCACTTCATCGACCCGGTGCACGTGGTGCAGGGTCGCTATCGGCCGCCGGTGGGGACAGGACTGAACGCACGGATGCACACGGAGAGCCTCGAGCGGTACCGGTTCCCCGACGGCGCGGAGTGGAGGGACTCGTGAGCGGTGTCGGCACCGATCAGGGCGGCGAGTTCGCCGGGCTGCGCGCGATCGTCACCGGAGGGGCATCCGGGATCGGGCTGGCGACGGCGAGGATGCTCACCGCCGGTGGCGCCACGGTCGCGTGTCTCGACCTGGTCCCCGACACGGTGCCCGCCCCGATGACGGGCATCGGCTGCGACGTGAGCGACGACGCCTCGGTGATCGCCGCGGTCGCCGCGGCCGCCGACCGGTTGGGTGGCATCGACATCGTGGTCTCCAACGCCGGCATCGGCGCCCAGGGGTCGGTCGAGGACAACGACGACGACGAGTGGCGCCGCGTGTTCGAGGTGAACGTCTTCGGCATGGCGCGGGTGTTGCGGGCGGCACTGCCGCACCTGCGACGGTCGAACGCTCCGGCGGTCGTGCTGACGTCGTCGATCGCGGCGTGGGCGGGGCTGCAGCAGCGGGCGGTGTACAGCGCCTCGAAGGGTGCGGTGCAGGCGCTCGGCCTGGCCGTGGCGACCGACTGCCTGGCCGACGGGATCCGCGTCAACGTGGTGGCGCCCGGCACCGCCGACACGCCGTGGGTCGGTCGCCTGCTCGACTCGGCGCCGGATCCGGTGGCCGAACGCACCGCATTGGAGGCCCGTCAACCCATCGGTCGCCTGGTGTCGGCCGACGAGGTCGCGTATGCCGTCTGCTCGCTCGCATCACCCCGGGCCGGCAGCACCACCGGAACGGTGCTGGCCGTCGACGGCGGCATGTACGGGCTGCGTCCCCGCCCTCGCCGGTGACCGCGACCGCCGCTCGTGGGTGGCGCAGCGCCCCCGGACGGCGAGCCGGATTCCCAGGCGGATTCCCAGCAGGCTCACATCTGGCTCCCAACTTCGACGCGTAGACCTGTCCCCATGACCCCCCGATCCCCCAGATCCCCGCGGCGGAGGAAGATCCTCCGGCGCATCGCCGCCGGCACGGCGGTGGTCCTGCTCGCCGCCGGAGGCGTCGCCGCCTGGGCGCTGAACGAGTACGTGATCGATCACGTCGAGATCAGCGACGTCGCCGCCTACGAGGCGTCCGTGCGTCAGGCCTCCGTGGATGCGACCGCCGACGCCACGACCGACGCCACGACCGACGAGGCGACCGATACCGCAACGGCCGCGACCGATGCGATCGACACGGCCGACACCACGGCGACCGAGGCGGTGAGCGCGGCCGCCGACGCAGCAGGCGAGACGACCGAGACGAGTGACACGACGGCTGCCGCCGCAACACCGGTCGTCACCGACACGTCGTACGTGAGCGATGACACCTCGATCCAGATCTCCACCGTGGTGGTGGGCGAGGGCGACGACACCGTCACGTACTACGTCGCCGACGTGCAGGTGAACGATGCGACCCAGTTGCGCGGGGGCTTCGCCGAGAACTCCTTCGGTGAGAACATCGTGGCGAACACCTCCGAGATCGCCGAGTACTACGACGCCGTCTTCGCCATCAACGGCGACTACTACGGGTTCCGCAGCAGCGGCATCGTCATCCGCAACGGCGTGCTGTTCCGCGACGACGGCGCTCGCACCGGGCTCGCCCTCTACACCGACGGGCACATGGAGGTGTACGACGAGACCACGACGACGGGCGAGGAACTGCTCGCGGCCGGCGTGTGGAACACGCTGTCGTTCGGACCGGCCCTGCTCGACGACGGCCAGATCGTCGAGGGCATCGAGGAGGTGGAGGTCGACACGAACTTCGGCAACCACTCGATCCAGGGCGACCAGCCCCGCACGGGCATCGGCGTGATCGACGAGAACCACTTCGTCTTCGTCGTCGTCGACGGTCGCAGCCCGGGCTACAGCACGGGCGTCACGATGACCGAGTTCGCCCAGATCTTCCAGGACCTCGGTGCGACGGTCGCCTACAACCTCGACGGCGGCGGCTCGGCGACGATGTGGTTCAACGGCGAACTGGTGAACGACCCGCTCGGCAAGGGTGAGGAGCGCGGCACCAGCGACATCCTCTACCTGGCGTGATCGGGGGCCCGAGATGATCGTCCTCATCCCCGCCTACGAGCCGGACCAGCATCTGGTGGAGCTGGTCCGCCGCATCCGCACCCGTCGTCCCGCCCAGCAGATCGTGCTCGTCGACGACGGCAGCGGCCCGGCCTACGCCCCGATCTTCACGACCTGTCGTTCGCTCGGCTGCGACGTCGTCACCCACGAGGTGAACCGTGGCAAGGGTGCTGCGCTCAAGACCGGCTTCGCCCACATCGAAGCCCGGCACCCCGGCCGCAACGTGGTGTGCGCCGACTGCGACGGCCAGCACACGCTCGCCGACATCGTGCGGGTGTCCGACGAGGTCGCCCGCCAACGCGATGCGATCGTGCTCGGAGCACGGCATTTCGCCGGCGATGTCCCGCTTCGCAGCCGCTTCGGCAACGACGTCACGCGAGCCGTGTTCCGTCTCGCGACCGGCATCCGGCTGCAGGACACGCAGACCGGTCTGCGGGGCTATCCGGCCTCGATGCTCGGCTGGCTGCAGACCGTCGACGGCGACCGCTTCGAGTACGAACTCGACGTACTGCTGCAGGCCGAGCGCGAGGGCCATCGGTTCCACGAGGTGCCGATCGAGACGATCTACCTCGCGGGCAACGAGTCGTCTCACTTCCACCCGATCACGGACTCGATCCGGGTGTACGTGCCGTTCCTGCGCTTCGCGCTGTCGTCGCTCGTCGCGTTCGCGGTCGACGCCGTGCTGCTGTTCACCCTGATGGCGCTCACCGGCCACCTGCTCGCCTCGGTGGTGCTCGCCCGGCTGGGCAGCGCCACGGTCAACTTCGTCGCCAATCGACGGATGGTGTTCGGACACAGGGAGCGTGTGGGTCGGTCGGCGTGGCGGTACGGGGCGCTCGTGGTGGGACTGCTGGCCGCCAACTATTCGCTGCTGGCCACGCTCACCCGCACCGTCGGCATGCACCTGCTGCCGGCGAAGGTGATCACCGAGGCGTTGCTGTTCGTCGCGAGCTACCAGGTGCAGCGTCGGGTGGTGTTCCGTGCCGGCCGATCCCGCACGGTCGCGACGGTCGCCACCGTCGAGCGGGTCGACCGGGTCACCGCCGTCGGCGAGCCGGCGTCCGACACGACCGGGTCCACCGATGTCACCGTCGATTTGCCCCGTCCTGCCGAGGTGGCCCCGCCCTCGAGGGAACCCGCCGTGTGGAGCGTCTCCGAGCCGTCGCAGCCCTGACTGCGATGGTCGGGGCGCGACCTTCGGCTGCGGCACCAACGGTGCGCTGGCGAACCGGTGGACCGTGATCGGCAGCTTCGTCGACGGCCAGACCCCGACTGAGTCGGCGAGTCGACTGCGACCGACGCCGGCTCGCGCGCACCTCGTGCGCTGGAGGTCGTGCCGATGGTGGTCGGCGGCGCGCCGATTCGTGCGAGGTCGTCGGGTCCGCTCACGCGTGTGGTCGATTCCGCGTCGATGTGACGCGTCAGCGAACAATCGCGAGTTCGTGGGTTCGCGTTTGGTCGCTTTCGCGTCGATGTGACGCGTCAGCGAACAAACGCGGGCCGTGCCTCACCCACTCGCTCCCAGTGAGGTCGCGGCGCGAGGTCGGTTGACGGGTGCCGGTCCGGGGAACCACCTTCGTATGACCGATTCGCGACCCGACGACCTGAACGACACCGATGCCGCGACGGATGCGCCACACGTGCCTGCCGTCGATGCGGCCGATGCGACCGACCCGGCGGAGAAGCCGGTGGAGGAGTGGGTCACGGGCGACGAACCCATGACCGGTCCCCAGCGGTCCTACCTGCACACGCTCGCTCGCGAGGCCGGTGAGGAGGTGCCCGAACCTGAGCCCACCAAGGCGGCCGCCTCGGTGATCATCGAACGCCTCCAGCGCGCCACGGGCCGCATCCCCGCCGACCGCGACCGCTGACGTCCGGGCAGGTCGCCGCGACATGTGCTCGGTCGGCTGCCGTCGGTGACAAGTGCTGAGCTGGAGTTTTCTTCGTCGAGGGTGTTGACGATCGAACGTATGTTCGATAGTGTCCGGGTCATGGAGACGGCGGTCCTCTCTCTCGATCAGGCGGTGCGCGACCTGTCGCGTGTCGATCTGGGTGAGCTGGGCCCGTCGGAGTTGGGGTCGCTCGCGGTGAAGGTGGGGCGGCACATCGACAAGATCAAGATGCTGCACGCCCGGATCGTGGTGGAGGCCGACCGGGCGCAGGCGTGGCGTGAGTCGGGGGCGCGTGACATGGCCGACTGGTTGTCCGGGAAGACCGGCACGTCACGTGGTGAGGCACAGTCGCGGCAGCGGTTGGGGGAAGCGCTCGACACGTCGCAGGAGTTGGCGGATGCGGTGGAGAACGATGAGCTGTCCGCGGCGGCGGCTGAGCAGTTGCACGACGCGGTCATGAACCCGCCCGAAGGCACCGACGCGGAGGATCTCGCGGATCTGATCGACGCCTCCAAGGGTGGCGGCCCGCGTGATGTGAAGGCCGCGGCCGATCGGTGGCGCGAGACGCACTCGAGCGAGACACCCGAGCAGCGCACGGCGCGCAGGTTCGCGAAGCGGTCGGTCAGTTCGCGGCCGCCGTCGGACGGGACGGTCGAGACGACGGTGATCCTGCCCGAGCTCGAGCATCGACAGTTCATGAACGCGATCTCGCATGTCGCGGGTGACTGGGATGCGAACGACTCGCGTGCCCCCGCACAGCGGTTGGCGGACGGCCTGATCCAGTTGTGCCAGGCCTACGCGGCCGGGACCGTCACGGGGGGTCGGGAGAAGCCGACGATCCTGATCGGCTGCACTGCGGAGACGATGGCCGGCCTGTCCGACGAACCTGGGTGGACGTCGCACGGTGATCGGATCCCGGCCGACGTGGTCCGGCATCTCGCCGAGGATGCGATCCTTCGTCGGGTCGTGATGGCCGGTGACGCCGTGATCAACCTGGGCGCCAAGGTCAGGTTCGCGACCGACGACCAGTACCTGGCGTTGATGTTGCGCGACGGCGGGTGCCGGTGGCCGGGATGTCACATCTCGCCCGCGTGGTGTCAGGTCGACCACCTCATCCAGGTGATCGAGGGCGGCCCGTCAGATCTCGACAACGAGGTCCTGTGGTGCAGCCACCATCACCACGTCAAGCACCGCGCCGGTGTGACCGTGCTCGGCAACGCCCACCACCTGCACCTGCTGATGCCAGACGGCACCCTCATCGCCTGCCCACCCAAAGGCCATCTCACCGCAGAACGAGACGACGGGCGAAGAGCCCAGGCGGCGGCCTGAACGCTCGACCAGCAACCATCACCCCGAGCACCACCAGGGGACCACGTCGAGCACCCGCCAGCGGTGCAGCCGAACCCGGTTGCACCGCACACGCACGCCCCTGCACCGGTCCGCACCGGTCCGCACCGGTGCCGGGACGTCGGCGTCTCGATGTCACACCGGTCGGGCACAGTGCGGTCGCCGGACCGGACCGGACCGGACCGGACCGACGGAAGGGACACGTGGAGGTGTTGAGATGAAGGTGCTCGTCGCGACGCGCGAGACGCAGGGGTTCGACGGTGGCGACTACAGCCACACCGTCGAAGGCGAGTTGGTGGTGGCGAACGTGGCGGAGTGCGATGCCGCCGGGTGCGGCTGCGACCGGGGGTTCCCCGGACTCGCCAGCCATCGGGCGACGACCACCGCGCTGGTCGTCGATCTCGACATCTCGCCCGCCGACCTCCGCGAGGCGATCCGCGGCAGCCTCGACGACCAGGGCTGGTTGCAGTGGCTCGACGAGCACCAGTCCGACGAGCTCGTCGACGAACACGTCAGCACCGTTGAGTACATCTGCCGTCACTACGCGGTCGGGACGGTTCTGCGCCGCCGGGGCACACGCATCTGGTGCGAACCCCTGGCCGCCTGAGCGCCCGTGAGGGCCGGTCAGCGCCTGTCAGCGCCTGTCAGCGCCTGTCGCGCCTGTCAGCGCGGCTGCAACGAGGCGTGGGGGAGGTCGAACCAGCGGAGATGTTCGAACGCCGCCGACAGCGATCCACCGGTCTCGTCGTCCGCGCCGAGCTGCCATTCGGGTGCGGCCTCGAGCAGTGCTCGTGCCTCGGCGAGGTAGCCGGCCAGCGCCGACTCGGGTGCGCGCACCTCGTCCACCGGCGGCCGCACGAGCTCACCGGTGAGCGGGTCGTACGACAGCTGCGACAGGCGCAGCGGTGGTTCCACGGGACCACGGTGGTGCCGCCACAGGCCCGACGTCGGGTCGAAGTGGTACTCCGGCAGCAGCTTCCAGCCGTGCGACGCGACCAGGTCGACCGCGTCGACCAGGTACCGGAACACGGTCTCGGAGATGAAGTAGTTGAAGCTCACCCGGGTCCATCCCGGCTTGATGCCCTCGCAGCCCTGGGCGATCTCGTGCTCGAACTCGTGCGAGCGTTCGAGGTCGATGCCGAGCAGGCGGTGCCCGTAGGGGCCGGCGCACGAGCAGCCGCCGCGCGACTGGATGCCGAACAGGTCGCTGAGCAGTGCGACGACGTAGTTGTGGTGCAGGTACCGGCCGCCCGGCCGCTTCACCACGAACGACACGATCGACAGCCGCTCGCTCTCGGTGTTGCCGAGCACCTGCAACGACGGGTTGGTCGACCAGGCCCCGATCGCACGCCGCCAGTAGGCCTCCTCGTGGGCCCGGATGGTGTCGACGCCGACGGCCTGCTTCAGCTGGAACACGAGCCCGGCGCGGATCGACTCGATGATCGCCGGCGTGCCCGCCTCTTCGCGGTGCACCGGGTCGTCGAGGTAACGGTGCTCGGTGGGGTTCACGTAGGCGACCGTGCCGCCGCCCACCACGTCGGGCACCCGGTTGTGCAGCAACGACCGGCGCACGACCAGCACGCCAGGGGTGCCGGGCCCGCCCACGAACTTGTGCGGGCTGAGCACGACCGCGTCCTTGTGGGCCAGCGGGTGCTCGGCGCACGACGGGTTCATGTCGATGTCGACGTACGGAGCGGCGGCGGCGAAGTCCCAGAACGACAGGGCGCCGTGGCGGTGCAACACATCGGCGATCGCACACGTGTTGGACACGATGCCGGTCACGTTCGACGCGGCAGAGAACGATCCGATCTTGAGCTGCCGGTCGGCGTGCGCGACCAGCTCCGCCTCGAGCACGGCGAGGTCGACGTGGCCGTCGGCGTCCTCGGGGATCACGACGACGTCGGCGATCGACTCCCGCCAGGGGATCTCGTTGGAGTGGTGCTCGAACGGTCCGACGAACACGACGGGCCGGTCCTCGGCGGGGATGTGGTCGGACAGGTGGTAGCGGGCGTCGAGGTCGGCGGGCAACCGGAGATTGAGGATGCCGATGAGCTTGTCGATCGCCCCGGTGCTGCCCGAGCCGCAGAAGATGACGCAGGTCTCGTCCTCGCCGGCCTCGGGACCCGAGCCGCCGACGGCGTCGTGGATGATCCTGCGGGCGTCCTCGCGCAGGCGGGTGGTCTGCAACCCGGTGCCGGACGACTCGGTGTGGGTGTTCGCGTAGCGGGGGAGCACCTCCTCGCGCAGGAAGTCCTCGAGGAAGCCAAGGGCGCGGCCGGACGCGGTGTAGTCCGCGTAGGTGATCCGGCGAGGGCCGAACGGTCCGTCCATCACCTGGTCGTCGCCGATCACCGAGGCACGGATGCGCTGGAGGAGCGGGGTGTCGGCTGGCTGATCCACGACGGTGACGCTATCCCCGGCCTCATGACCGGCCTCATGACCGGCCTCGACGGGCCTGCGTGGACGCCTGTCCCGGCGCCGACCAGAATGGGACGAATCCCTCCCGCCCCGGACCCCCCGTCCCCGGACCCGTTTGGACCCTCTCGTGCTCGACGACCTGACCGACCGCGTGGCCGATGTGGTGGAGGCACTCGGTTACCTCGGTGTCGCCCTCCTCGTGGCCCTGGAGAACGTGTTCCCCCCGATCCCTTCGGAGGTGGTGCTCCCGTTGGCCGGCTTCGTGGCCGGCCGCGGCGATGCGTCGCTGCCGGGCATGATCGCGGCTGCGACGGTGGGTTCGGTCGTCGGTGCGTGGATCCTCTACGGCATCGCCGCGGCCGTCGGCCCCGTGCGGCTCCGTGGCTTCGTGGTGCGCCACGGCAAGTGGTTCCGCCTCGGTGAGCGCGACCTGGAACGTGCCGAGGAGTGGTTCGACCGTCGGTCGGATGCGGCCGTGTTGATCGGCCGGTGCATCCCGTTGATCCGGTCGATCGTGTCGGTGCCGGCAGGGTTCCGGCGGATGCCGTTCGCACGCTTCACGGTCTTCACCGCGCTCGGCAGCCTGGTGTGGAACGCGGCCCTCATCGGTGCCGGCGCGGTGCTCGGCGACCGATGGGAGCGAGTGGGCGACGTCGTCGGGCTGCTCCAGGGGGCGGTGATCGTCGCCGCCGTCGTGCTCGTCGCCGTGATCGTGTGGCGCCGTGTGCTCCGGCCGCGGCTGCGGTCGGCGGGCGATCTCCCGGCAGACGAGTGAGCCTCGCCGCGATCGGGCAGGTCGGGCAGGTCGGGCAGGTCGCGTCGGTGGCGTTGCTCGCGATCGGCGCGGCGATGATGTTGGTCCGCCCCGGTGGCCTGGCGCCGTGGGTCGGTCCGGTCGGCGCCGCATCCGTGGCCGTCGCGTCGACGGCGGTGTCGCTCGATGCCGCCGGCGACGCTCTGCGGATGATGCGCGACCCGCTGCTGTTCCTGGTGTTCGCCGTCCCGCTCGCCGCAGCGCTCGACCGGGTGGGCGTGTTCGAGGCCGTGGCATCGCTGCTCGACGGCGGCCGACATCTCGTGGCATGGCTCTGGGTGCTGGCCGCCGCGGTCACGATCGTGTTCAACCTCGATGCGGCAGTGGTGCTGCTCACGCCGTTGTACATCCGCATCGCGCACCGGCAGTCGCTGCCGGTCGAGGCGCTGGCGTTCCAACCGGCGCTGCTCGCTTGTCTGGCGTCGCAGCCCTTGCCGGTGTCGAACCTGACCAACCTGCTCGTCGCGGAACGGTTCGACCTGTCGGCGACCGACTTCGTCCGGCACCTCGGCCTGCCCACCGTCGCCGCGGTCGGCGTGGGGTGGTGGGCCTACCGTCGGACGTTCCCGTCGATGGTGCCGGCAGGGTCGGCGGCGACGACGAATGAGGCGACGCTCGATGTCGAGGCCGACCGGAACGCGCTGCGGTCGGGCGTGCCGATCGTCGCGTTCGTGCTGATCGGCTTCACCGTCGGCGACGTGGTGGGCGTGCCCGCCTGGGCGGTGGCGGCGGTGGCCCTGGCGGCCGCGCTCGCGGTCGTGGCCCGCGATCGACGCGGATCGGGGTGGACCCTTCGTGTCGTTCCGTTCGAGGCGGTGGCGATCGCTGCCGGCCTGAGCGTGCTCGTCGCCGGTGCGGCTCCGCACCTCGGGCTGACGCACCTGCTCGGCGCCGAGGGCGCGGCCGGCCGGTTGCAGGCGCTCCTCGTCGGTGGCCTCGGCGCCGACCTGACGAACAACCTGCCGACCGTGCTGGCGGCGATGCCCGCGCTCGGGGATCGCGAACAGGTGTGGCCGTTGCTGGTGGGGGTGAACATGGCGCCGGCGCTGGTGCTCACGGGGGCCTTGTCGAGCCTCCTGTGGCGGGACACCGCCACGAGGCTGGGGGTGACGGTCGGTGCGATGCGGTTCACCCGAGTGGGTGTGCGGGTCGGCCTCCCGGCGTTCGCCGTGGCCGGTGCGTTGGTGGTGCTCGTGCCCTGAGCGGGTCGTTGCTCCGGTGGCCTGGCCGGTGGTTCGACGAGTGGTTCGACAGCGTGTCGGACGGGTACCGCAGCCTCGTCCACCACTGCATCGCGGCAGCCGCCGTGCCCGACGGGTGGACCCGAACGAAGGGAGCATCGTCATGAGCGAACACCTGCGGAGCACCACCCGTCTCGCATCCGATCCCGCACCGGTCGTGCCGGTCGTGCCGGTCGCCGCCGGCCCGGACATCACGGCCGAGACGCCACGTCAGGCGGCGTCGTTCGCCGCGCCGGCGGCGCCGGCAGCGCCGGCGGTGGCCGCGGAGCCGGTCGGTCAGGTGCCGGCACAGCCGCCGATCCAGGTGCCCGTCGAACGGGTACGCGGTGCCGAGGTGACTGCCACCCGATGGCGCGTCTCGCCCGCCGCAGTGATGGCGGGAGCGACCTCGGTGGTGCTCCTGCTGTGGGGCGCGGTGACCCTCGCCCGCGCGGGCACCGACACGCCGTGGCGTGAGCCGATCGTGGAGGTGGCCGGTGCCACGGGGACGGCGATCCTCGGCATGATCGTGCTCGGCGCGGGCGGAGTCCTGCTCCTCGCCGCCTTCACCCGCAACCGAGGTGCGATCGGGTTCGTGTCGGTCGTGCTCGGCGTCGCGGCGGCGACGGTGGCGATCGAACCGACGGTCGGTGCGGACGCACTCGGTGCGGATCGCAACGGTGCGATCGCTGCGCTGATCCTGCTCGGGATCACGCTCCTCGTGGCGCTGCTCGCTCCCGACGTGGATCGCGTCGACGAGCGTCGCGAGTACCTGTCCTGATCAGGCGGCGGCGATCGCGGCGAGCTGGAGTTCGCCCATCGCGATCGTGATGCTGCGGCCGTCGGCGTAGCCGAGGTGCAGGGCGCAGGTGCCGTCGACCGCGGTGTGCTCGATCTTGAGCCGGCCCGTCAGGGTGTTCGACCACAGTGCCGCTTCCTCGCGGTCGAGGGCGAGGTCGGTCGGTTCCACGGCGGGCTGCTGGTGGGCGAGCAACCAGTGGGCGATGGCCCGCGGGGAGCGTGTGCACGAGCATCCGTGCGAGCCGAGCACGCGGGCGTTGGCCACGTGGGCGGGCTGGAGCGGTCGTTCGCCTCGTGCCGGCTGGGCCGGTTCCAACGCCGGTTCCATGTGCGGTTCGACGACGGGCGCGGCCGAAGCCGTGCTCGTGGTGGGACGGAGGCGCTGGACGGTCGTGCGGGTGGCCACGGACCCGACCGTCCCCGGGATCGGCCGACGTGCACGGAGGTGTGGGGGCTTCGACGATCCTTGACGTGATCTCGATCGCGTCCTGACGCCCGGTCCGGCGGGGACTACCGGACACGCGGGGGTCGAGTCAGTGGTCGGGGGCGAAGTCGTCGGCCTCGACGAGATCGAGGAACGCCCGGAAGTGGGCCACCTCGACCTCCAACGCCGGTCCGGCCAGGTGATCGTCGAGCCAGCGCGCCGGACGCGTCCCGGCCCGGTCGCGGCCCTCGGACGGGTCATCGCCGAGCACATCGTCCTCCAGATCGTCCGGTCCGTCGAGCTCGTCGTCGTCGAACCAGTCGTCGGCGAGGAGCTGGGGCGAGGCGCCGGCAGCGACGAGGACGGCCTCGGTCACGTACACGGGCGCTCCGACGCGCATGGCGAGCGCGATCGCGTCGGATGCCCGGCTGTCGACCTGTTCGGGGCCGTGGGGCCCCGTGAGGGTGAGATGGGCGATGAACGTGCCGTTGCGCAGGTCGACCACCTCGGCGGCGTCGACCCGGGCGTCGAGCCGGCCGAGCAGCTCGGCCATCACGTCGTGGGCGAGCGGGCGGGGCGGGACGTGTCCCGTGAGCGCCATCGCGATCGACGCAGCCTCGGGGCCGCCGATGTGGATGGGCAGCACCCGGTGCGGGGCGTCGTACTCGCGCAGCAGCACGACGGGCGTGTTGGTGCCCTGTTCCAGGTGCACACCTGCGACCTCGACCCGCTGCATGTGGGTGACCGTACCGACGGGTGCCCCGGTTCTCCAGGGTTCGGTGTCCATCTTGACGGTCACTGACCGGAACCAGCCCTGACCAGCCGGTCGGCGGTGACGCACCGGCACGCTGCGCCACCGGCGGACGCGGAGCGTGGTCGACGGCGCGTGGTCGCCGGTGCGTGTCGCCCCGGCCCGGATGGCCGGTCACCGGCACCGGCGGATGCATGATGGATGGGTGGAGGAGCGATGACCGACGGCACCCCCGACCGTGCCCAGGCCCCGTCAGCGGCATCGGCGCCGCCGCCGATGCCGGACCTGGCGATCGATCGCCGCGCTGCGGTGCAGCGCATCCAGCTCGACGCCGGTTCGTGGGTCGACCTGGTGACCGGGTTCGTGCGCGACCCGGTGGCCGCCCTCGCCGAGGCCCACGAGCACACACCGTGGGTCCAGAACGAGGTGCTCCGCTACGACACCTACGTGCCCGAGCAGCGCCTGAGCGCCGGGCTGCGAGCCGACTCGGCCCCGTTGCTGCGCCAGACCGACCTGCACCTCACGAGCACGTACCGGCAGCGGTTCACCGGTGTCGCCGCGATCCTCTACCGCGATGGCCAGGACTTCCAGGGCCTGCACAGCGATCGGGAGATGCGCTGGCTCGACGACACGCTGATCGCGATCATGGTGCTCGGCCAGCGGCGGCCGTTCGTGATCCGGCGCCGAGCCCCGATGGCCGAGGTGGTCGAGCGGGTGCCGGCCGGTTCGGCACCCGACGACCTGGTGCTCACACCGGGGGAGGGCGATCTGCTGGTGATGGGTGGCGCCTGCCAGCGCGACTGGCTCCACGGCATCCCGCGAGCCGACACGCCGAAGCCGAGGATCTCGCTCACCTGGCGATGGACGAGCCGCCACGGGCGGCCAGACACCAACCCCGGCTACTTCGACGGGCGCCAGTTCAGCGACCGGCCGCGCCAACCCGGCACCCGCACCCGACCGCGCTGACGCATCCCGCTGACGAGTGGCGGGCCGAATCACGGGCGAGCCGCGGGAACCGCGGGAACCGCAGGAATCGTGGGAACCGCGGGAACCGTGGACGCGAGCTCGGCGCGGGACAGACTCGGGGCGTGCCCGACGTCCCACCGCCGCCCGCCGCCCCGGATCCGATCGATCCGGCCGACCAGATCACCCCGGTCCCCCCGGCGCGCCCCGGGCCACTCGCCGGCGTCAGGGTGCTCGACCTCACCTCGGTGATCATGGGTCCGTACGCCACCCAGGCCCTCGGCGACCTCGGCGCGGACGTGATCTGCGTGGAGGCGGTCACCGGCGACACCAATCGGATCATGGGTCCCGGCCCGGTGCCCGGCATGTCCGGGGTGGCGCTCAACCTGCTGCGCAACAAGCGCAACGTGTGCCTCGACCTGAAGCGGCCGGCGGGACGCGACGCCTGCCTGCGTCTCATCGCGTCGTGCGACGTGTTCGTCACCAATCTGCGGCCGGGTCCGCTGCACCGGCTCGGACTCGACCACGCCTCGGTGTCCGTGCTGCGCCCCGACATCGTCATGTGCCAGGCGTACGGTTGGCCGGCTGCGTCGCCGTCGGGCGGGGGTGAGAGCGACAAGCCGGCCTACGACGACGTCATCCAGGCGGTGTCGGGGGTGGCGCACTCGTTCGAACTCCGCGACGGGGTACCGGCCATGGCGCCGTTCCTCGTCGCCGACAAGGTGGCCGGGCTCACGGTGACCCAGGCGATCCTGGCCGCGCTGTTCCACCGCGAACGCACGGGCGAGGGCCAGTTCGTCGAGGTCGCGATGGTGGACGCGCTGCGCTCGTTCAACCTGGTCGAGCACGGGTGCGCCGCGGTACCCGAACCGCCGCTCGGCCCCGCCGGGTACCCGCGCATCGTGACGCCCGATCGTCGTCCGTTCCGCACCACCGACGGGTGGATCGCGGTGCTGCCGTACTCGACGGCGAACTACCAGGACGTGTTCCGCGAGGGTGGGCGCCACGATCTGCTCGACGACGTGCGGATCCGCAGCGCCCGGTCGCGCATGGCCCATGCAGGCGAGCTCTACGCGATCGTGGCGGAGGTGGTGGCGTTGCGCTCGACCTCGTTCTGGGTGCGGTTCTGCGAGGACCACGACATCCCCGCCGGTGCCGTGCGCACCCTCGACGAGTTGGTGCGGGAGCTGCCCGTGGTGGAGCACCCGACGGCGGGCGCCTACCACGAGGTGCCGGCCCCCTGGCACTTCTCGGCGACACCGGCGAGCGTGCGACGTCCGGCGCCGATGCTCGGCGAACACTCCCGCGAGGTGCTGCTCGAGGCCGGCCTGTCCGACGCCGAGATCGACGCGATGGTCGACAGCGGCGCGATCCCCGTCTGATCCCCGTCTGATCCCGGTCGGATCCCGGTCGGATCCCGGCCAGATCCCGGCCAGATCCCGGTCGGATCCGGCCGGCCGACGACGTCCGGGCCGGGAGCGCAACGGGACCTTGGTCCGATCGCGGGCGGACCTTGCGCCCGTTCCGCCGATCGGTCGAACGGAGGAGAGTGGCCCGAACGACCATGCTCGGAGGGAGTTCGGATGTCGGCGACCAAGCCCATCACGAAGGCGACCACCGCCGCGAAGGCGACCACCGCCGCGAAGGCGACCACCGCCGCGAAGGCGACCACCGCCGCAAAGGTGACCGCCGCGAAGGTGACCGGCGCGAAGGTGACCGGCGCGAAGGTGACCGGCGCGAAGACGACCGGCGCGAAGACGACCGGCGCGAAGACGACGACAGCCGCGACGGCGACGAGGACGCAGGCCGGGTCTGCGATGGATGGCGAGACGCCGCGGCGGGTAGCCGATGGTGACGTGCCGGACGATCTGTCCGACCGCGGTGTCGAACGGTTCGTCACCGACGGTGCCGTCGAGGCCGCCGAGCACGCACGGTTGCAGGCCATCCGCGACGTGCTCGCCCGGGCAGATCGAGGGGAGCTGCGCGACGTCTCGAGGTGGTTGCAGGCAGTGCTGGAGGGGACGTCGCCCGACGAGACGGCGCACCTGCGCGAGCTCGCCGCCGCTGAGGACTCGCCGGTGTTCGGCACGTTGCCGATCAACCCCGACGACGAGCTCGCCGACGACTGGATGCGCGCTGCGTACCCGTACGCCAATCTGATGCGGCGTCGGACCTATGAGCAGCAGAAGTACATGTTGCAGGTCGAGCTGCTGAAGCTGCAGGCGTGGGCGAAGGACAGCGGTCAGCGGATCGTGGTCCTGTTCGAGGGCCGCGACGCGGCGGGCAAGGGCGGCACGATCAAGCGGTTCATGGAGCACCTCAACCCACGTGGCGCCCGAGTCGTGGCGCTGGAGAAGCCGACCGAAGCCGAGTCGGGGCAGTGGTACTTCCAGCGGTACGTGCAACACCTGCCGACGCGGGGCGAGATCGTGCTGTTCGACCGGAGCTGGTACAACCGCGCCGGTGTGGAGCGGGTGATGTGCTTCTGCTCGGATGCCGAGTACCACGAGTTCATGCGCCAGGCGCCCGAGTTCGAGCGCAACCTCGTGCGCAGCGGTGTGCACCTGGTGAAGTTCTGGTTCTCGGTGAGTCGCCCCGAACAGCAGCGGCGCTTCGCCGAACGCCAGCATCATCCGCTCAAGCATTGGAAGCTGTCGCCGATCGACCTTGCATCACTCGACAAGTGGGAGGAGTACACCACCGCGAAAGAGGCGATGTTTCGCGCCACCGACACCACCGACGCGCCATGGACCGTGATCAAGAGCGACTGCAAGAAGCGGGCCCGACTGAACGCGATGCGGTATGTACTGCACAAGCTGCCGTACGACGACAAGGAGATCGATCGCATCGGTCCACTCGACCCGTTGATCGTGGGGCGCGCCCATGTGGTGTTCGAGCAGGGGGAGCACATCCCGCTGCTCTGAGGGGCTGCCCTGCCGCGGTGGCCCATCCGCTCGCACCATCGATCTGATTCGTGCCCGGACGCGGCACTGGCCGCGGGGGGGGCTGGCGGCCCCGGCGCCCCGCGGCCCCCGCGGCGCGCGTCCGGGGCCGGACCGCGGCCCCGGCCCGGCCCCACGGGCGCCCCCCGCT
>CAUJET010000086.1 GCA_963169665.1 Actinomycetota bacterium
CTCGAAATGCATTTAGGTGCAGCGTCGTGCGTTCAGTCTCGGAGGTAGAGCACTGGATGGGCTAGGGGGCCTACAAGCTTACCGAACCCAGCCAAACTCCGAATGCCGAGACTCCAGAGCACGGCAGTGAGACCACGGGGGATGAGCTTCGTTGGTCGAAAGGGAAACAGCCCAGACCATCATCTAAGGCCCCTAATTCAGGACTAAGTGGAAAACGATGTGGGACTGCACAGACAGCCAGGAGGTTGGCTTAGAAGCAGCCATCCTTAAAAGAGTGCGTAACAGCTCACTGGTCGAGTGGTCCTGCGCGGACAATTTAACGGGGCTCAAGTCCTGAGCCGAAGATATGGACTTCTACATCTGTAGGAGTGGTAGAGGAGCGTCGATGTTGCTGCGAAGCGGCGGGAGAACCCGTCGTGGAGCGACATCGAGTGAGAATGCAGGCATGAGTAGCGAGAGAGGGGTGAGAAACCCCTCCGCCGAAAGCCCAAGGGTTCCTGGGGAAGGCTAATCCTCCCAGGGTGAGTCGGGAGCTAAGGCGAGGCCGAAAGGCGTAGTCGATGCACAACTGGTTGATATTCCAGTACCACCGTGTTCGCGCCAAGCCCAAGAGTGACAACATGGGGGCTGACTTCGGTCGATCCCATTGCGTTGCTGGCGGGTAGCTGGAGGGGGACGCAGGAGGGTAGGTGAACCGGGGCGATGGTAGTCCCCGGGTAAGCGTGTAGGCGGATCCCGATGAGAGTTGGGGTCGTTAACGCTGAGACGTGATGCCGAGTCGTTTAGACGAAGTCACTGATCCCACGCTGCCAAGAAAATCCCAACAGCGAGTTAGCACGGTGCCCGTACCCCAAACCGACACAGGTGGGCGGGTAGAGAATACCAAGGCGATCGGGAGAACTATGGTTAAGGAACTCGGCAAATTACCTCCGTAACTTCGGAAGAAGGAGGACCCTATTAGCGTGAAGAGATTTACTCTCGGAGCGTGAGGGGGTGGCACAGACCAGGGGGTAGCGACTGTTTACCAAAAACACAGCAGCGTGCGAAGCCGCAAGGCGCTGTATACGCTGTGACGCCTGCCCAATGCTGGAAGGTCACGGGGAACGGTTAGTCGAAAGGCGAAGCTGTGAACCTAAGCCCCAGTGAATGGCGGCCGTAACTATAACGGTCCTAAGGTAGCGAAATTCCTTGTCGGGTAAGTTCCGACCTGCACGAATGGCGTAACGACTTCCCCGCTGTCTCAACCATAGACCCGGCGAAATTGAAGTACGAGTAAAGATGCTCGTTAGCTGCGGAAGGACGGAAAGACCCCATGGACCTTCACTATAACTTGGTGTTGAGTCTTGAATTGCATTGTGTAGGATAGGTGGGAGGCTTGGAAGCATTAGCGCCAGCTAGTGTGGAGCCATCGTTGAAATACCACCCTGTGTACTTCGGGACTCTAACCTCGGCCCATCATCTGGGTCAGGGACAGCGCCAGGCGGGTAGTTTGACTGGGGCGGTCGCCTCCTAAAATGTAACGGAGGCGCCCAAAGGTTCCCTCAGGCTGGTTGGCAATCAGCCGTCGAGTGCAATGACACAAGGGAGCTTGACTGCGAGACTGACAGGTCAAGCAGGTGCGAAAGCAGGGCATAGTGACCCGGCCATCACGTGTGGAAGTGTGGTCGCTCAACGGATAAAAGGTACCCTGGGGATAACAGGCTAATCTTTCCCAAGAGTCCATATCGACGGAAAGGTTTGGCACCTCGATGTCGGCTCATCGCATCCTGGGGCTGAAGCAGGTCCCAAGGGTTGGGCTGTTCGCCCATTAAAGCGGTACGCGAGCTGGGTTCAGAACGTCGTGAGACAGTTCGGTCCCTATCCTCCGCAGCCGAAGGTGTATTGACGAAGGCTGTCCCTAGTACGAGAGGACCGGGACGGACGGAGCTCTGGTGTGTCTGTTGTCCTGCCAAGGGCACGGCAGATTAGCCACCTCCGGAAGGGATAACCGCTGAAAGCATCTAAGTGGGAAACCCGTTCGAAGATGAGTACACCCATGCGGTCAACGCAGTAAGGCCCGTGACGAGACCATCACGTTGATAGGCCGGAAGTGGAAGCACGGCAACGTGTGTAGCTGACCGGTACTAATCGGCCGAGGGCTTGGTTGAAACTTATGCTCGTGCTTGCTCTGGAGTACTCGGATGGCGCCTCAGTGGCGACTCCTTGACAACAGATTTCGGTGACCATACCGGCAGGGTCACACCCGTTCCCATCCCGAACACGGAAGTTAAGACTGCCAGGGCCGATGGTACTTGGGGGTAGACCCCCTGGGAGAGTAGGTCGTCGCCGAATTCATCGCTCGAACACCCCACGGATCCGTCCGTGGGGTGTTCGTCGTTTTCGGCTCGGGTCGCTGCTCGAGGTGCAGGTCACGGCCGTGTGCGGACGGTTCGCCCCGGTGGCCGTTAGGCTCGGACGCCCTATGCCGCCCCAGCCCGAACGCCGTCCCCGCCCACGTCCCGGTCAGGCTCGCCCTGGCGCCAGTGGCTCCGGCGCAGGCCGCCCCGCTGGCCGCAGCGCCGGAGCGCCTCGCAGCGCCGGCGGTCGTCCCACCTCGGGCCGCCCCGCAGCAGGCGGCCGTCCGGATCGCGACGATCGTTCGGGAGCTCCTGCACGGCCCGCTCGAGATGGCCGAGCTGCTCCTCGTGGCCCACGTCGAGACGACGGTGATGATCGTCCGGTTCGCGGTCCGCGTCCGCCTCGCGCCGGTGGTCCGTCGAGTGCGACAGGTGCTCGGGGCGCGTCGCGTGGCGATCGGTTCGATGCCCGGGGATCGGGTGACCGTGCCGGTCGACCCGACCGTGGCCCTCGCGCCGACGGCGCCAGCCGCCCGGTGCGCGGCCCGGCTGCCCGGAGCGATCGGTTCGAGCGTGGCGATCGCAGCGAGCGCCCGTCCCGTGGCGACTGGGCGGATCGTTCGGATCGTGCGCCCCGTGGCGATCGGCCGAGCGGTGATCGGCCCCAGCGGTCGCAGCGTCCGTCGGGTGACCGTCCCCAGGGGAATCGGTTCGACCGCGACGATCGTCCGGCTCGTGCAGGTGGTGGTGATCGTCCCGATCGTGGTGACCGGCCGGTTCGTGGTGGCGGGCGCCCCGGTGGCGTGTCCCGCGGCGCACCCCGCCCGGGAGAGGGTGGGCGCCCAGGGCGTCCCGTGCGATCGGGCCGCGATGCCTCGTGGTCTCCGGGACCGCGTCGTGAGCTCACCGCAGCCGAGCAGCGCGCCGCCCAGGTCCGCTCGACCCGTGGGCCGAAGGTGCCCAAGGCGGTGGCCGAACCGACCGAACACGTGGCCGAGCAGTGGATCGACGAGGGACCCATCCGCGACGTCGCCGTCGCGGCGGCCGAACGGGCGATGACCGACACCGCAGTACCGAAGCGCTCGCGTGCCCAGGGCGAACTCGATCCCGAGGTCGTCGCCGAGGTCGAGCGCGAGGCCGGCAACCAGCGGTCGGGCCGGTATCGCGAGCGTCTGCAGTCGGCTGCCGAAGCGCTCGAGCGCGGCCGCTATGACGACGCCCGACGCATGGTGCAGCCGGTGCTGCGCGATCTGCCGAACATCGCCATGGCCCACGAGATCGCCGGTCTCGCGTTCTACTCGACCGGTCAATGGCGCAAGGCCGCCGCAGAACTCGAGCTCGCACGACAGATCGACCACTCGGTCCGGCATCACCCCGTGCTGGCGGACTGCTATCGGGCGATGAAACGCTACGACGTGGTCACCGAGCTGTGGGACGACCTGAAGGGTGCGTCTCCGGCGCCGGCGTTGATGGCCGAGGGCCGCATCGTCGCTGCGGGTGCGCTGGCTGATCAGGGTGACCTGCGCGGTGCGCTGTCGATGATGGCCAAGGCTCGTGAGGTGCCGAAGAAGGTTCGCGACCACCATCTACGCCAGTGGTACGTGCTCGGTGACCTGCTCGATCGTTCGGGTGAGATCGTCGAGGCGCGCCGATTCTTCGGCATGGTGGCCCAGGCCGATGCCGAGTTCGCCGACGTCATGCAACGGCTCGCCGCGCTCGGTCGCTGACCGGAGGCTGTGACACCCCCGGCGTACCTTCGCCGACAGCGCCCCCCGATGCATCAGGTCAGCTCCGCCGCGCGGAGGTGATCCCTCGCCGCCGGTCTCCACCGGCACGTCGGAGGTCGTCATGAACATCGTCATCCTGTCCGGTCGTCTGAGCTCGGCGCCTCGGTGCACCGAGTTGCCCTCGGGCACCGTGCGTTGGAACCTCGAGGTCTCCTGCCCCGATCCGGGGGGACGCCTCGTCGGCGTGCCCGTGTCGTGGGAGGGCCATGCCCCCGACGGCTGGGATGCCGGCACCCCGGTGGTGGTGGCCGGTACCGTCCGCCGGCGGTTCTTCCGCACGGCCGCCGGCACACAGAGCCGCACGGAGGTGGTCGCCGCCGCGGTGGTCGAGGTCACCCGCCGACGCAGCGAGTCGGCGGCGGTCGCCCGGGCCGTGCGGTTCCTCGGTGCCGATACGGTGGCGGGGCTACGATCGCTGCTCGGCACGCCGTCGGCGGCGTGACCGTGCTCGGGCTCCTGGTCCGCAGCATCCCCCAGACCGAGGAGAACACCGATGACCGAGTCGCCCGCCACGGCACGTCCCACGCTGCGTCCGGGGGTGGTCACCGGAGCCGAGTACGACACGCTGGTCGCCGCGGCCAAGGCGGGTGGCTACGCGCTGCCGGCCGTCAACGTCACGAGCACCAACACCATCAACGCCGTGCTCGAGGCGGCAGCGGCCAACCGGAGCGACGTCGTCGTGCAGCTCTCCAACGGTGGCGCACAGTTCTACGCGGGCCAGGGCCTCGCCGACGCGGCGCTGGCCAAGGTGCTCGGTGCGGTGTCGGCCGCACGCCATGTGCACCTGCTGGCCGAGCACTACGGCGTGTGCGTCGTGCTCCACACCGATCACGCCAACAAGAAGCTCATCCCGTGGGTCGAGGGCCTCCTCGACCAGGGCGAGCGGTTCTTCGCCGACACGGGGCGACCGCTGTTCAGCTCGCACATGCTCGACCTGTCGGAGGAGTCGCTCGAGTGGAACGTCGGCGAGTGCGCCCGCGTGCTCGAGCGGATGGCGAAGCTGGGCATGAACCTCGAGATCGAGCTGGGCGTCACCGGTGGCGAGGAGGACGGGATCGGCGGCGAGTTCGACGAGAGCGCCGACAATGCCAAGCTGTACACCCAGCCCGAGGACGTGCTGTACGCCTACGACGTCCTCAACCCGATCGGGCGCTTCTCCGTCGCCGCGTCGTTCGGCAACGTGCACGGTGTGTACAAGCCCGGCAACGTGAAGCTCCGCCCCGAGATCCTCAAGGCGTCGCAGGAACTCGTGGCATCCACCCACGGACTCGACACGAACCCGCTCGACCTGGTCTTCCATGGCGGCTCGGGTTCGGAGAAGGAGAAGATCACCGAAGCGGTCGGGTACGGCGTGTTCAAGATGAACATCGACACCGACACCCAGTTCGCGTTCTCCCAGCCGGTCGGCACGTTCGTCGATGCACATGCGAAGGCGTTCAAGTACCAGATCGACCCCGAGGACGGCACGCCGTACAAGAGTTCGTACGACCCGCGCAAGTGGTTGCGGGCCGCCGAACAGGGGATGGTGGCGCGACTCGGCGAGGCCTTCGCGGACCTCGGCGCCACCGGCAAGACGCTCGCCGGCTGAGGCCGACGACCGGCGATCCGGCCAGCACCGCAGCCGCGGCCCGCCCGCTCACACGAGCGGGCGGATCACCAGGCCGGTGCGCAGCTTCGGCGTGAAAAACGTCGATTTCGGCGGCATGAGCAGTCCTTCGTTCGCCGTGCGCCGGATCTCGTCGATGCTGGTGGGGCGGATCAACACACCTGCGGCGACCTCGCCCGAGGCGACCAGGTCGACCACGTGCTGGACGCCGTGCTGGTAGGTGACGTCGATGTCGGCATCACGCAGGGCGTGTTCGAGCAGCGCGCCGTCGAGCGCCCGGACCCCCTCGAACGCCGACGGTTTCGGCGTCAGCCACGTGCCGGCGCCGTCGGCGTGCACGAGACACAGCGCACCTCGTTCGACGACCTGACTCGCGAACGTCGGATCGATCGGGCCGGCGGGGGACAGGTCGAAGCTCTCGCCGAGGATCGACACCAGGGCGTCGACGTCGACACCGCGATAGAGCCGGTGGATGGCATCGATGCTGAGCTGGCTCTCGACGAGTTCTCCCACGTAGGTGAGGGTGAGATCCCAAGGCCCCGACCCGTCGGCCGCCCGCCGTTCGTCGCGGTACGTGCGGCTGATCGCGTACCGGTGGTGGCCGTCGGCGATCAGCACCGGGTTCGCCCCGACGGCAGCGGCGATCGCCCCGACACGGTTCGGGTCGGTGACGCGCTCGACCGTGTGGACCACGCCGTCGTCATCGGTGCAGGTGCCGACGACCTCGGCCGGCTCGAGCAGCAGGTCGGTGAGACCTGCGGTCAGGGACAGGCCCCACACGGGGGAGAGGTTGGCCTCGGTGGCCCGGGTGAGGTCGAGTCGGTCGGTCTTGGCCTTGGGGGTCGTGCGTTCGTGGGGCAGCACGCCACCGGCACCCTCGTCGACGACCTCGAGCGCGCCGAGCACGCCGACCGTCTCGCGGATCGTGCCGTCCTCGGTGCCGAACCGCATGCGGTAGATCGTGAACGTCGGCCCGTCGTCGCGGACGAGGGTGCCCTCCGCCTCCCAGGAGCGCATCGTGCGTGCGGCCTGGTCGTAGCGGCCGATGTCGTCGTCCGGACCGGGCACGTCGATCTCGACGATGTTGCGGTCGTGGCGAGCGCGCAGCGCCGCGACGTCTGCTGCCGAGAGCACGTCGTAGGGCGGGGCAGCGGCATCGTCGAGGGCGATGGCGGGGGCGTAGCGGAGGGCCGGGAACGGTTCGAATCGGGGCACCCGCACAGATTGGCAGCTCGCGTGCCACGATGACACACCTATGTCGGCGACCGACCCCCACCTCCCGCTCGCTGCCGCCCTGCCGGAGGTCGTGCTGCTCGACCTCGACGGCGTCGTGTGGCTGGCGCACCAGGCGATCCCCGGCTCCGTCGAGGGCATCGCCGCGCTCCGCGAGGCGGGCGTGCGGGTGTTGTTCGTGACCAACAACTCGGGCTCCACCGAGGCCGAGCAGGTGAGTGCGCTCGGCGCGATCGGTGTGCCCGCCGAGGGCGACGTGCTGACGTCGGCCATGGCCGGGGCACTGCTGGTCGCACCAGGGGAGCGCGTGCTCGTCTGCGGCGGGCCGGGGGTGACCGAAGCCGTGGCGCGTCGTGGCGCGATCGCGGTGACGGACGGTCCGTGCGACGCGGTGATGGTCGGGTTCCACCGCACGTTCACCTACGAGCGGCTCCGGGTGGCTGCGACCGCGGTGCAGACAGGGGCCCGGCTGATCGGGACCAACGACGACGCCACGTACCCGACGCCCGAGGGGCCGATCCCCGGTGGCGGTGCGATCCTGGCGGCGGTCGAGGTGGGGTCCGAGACGAAGGCCGTGGTCGCCGGGAAGCCGTTCGAGCCCATGGCCGCGCTCGTCCGGCAGGCCGTGGGTGCGGCCGCCGCGCAGTCGGCGATGATGGTGGGCGACCGGCCGTCGACCGACGGACGTTTCGCCCGCCAGCTCGGATGTCGCTACGCGCACGTGTGGTCGGGCGTGACGCCTCGAGGCGCCGTGGTGGATCCGACGCCCGATCTGTTCGGTGACGACCTGGGCCACGTGGTCCGTCAACTGCTCGGCCACTGATCGGAGTCGGCGTTCGCGGTGGCCGCACCCACGGCGTGCCCGGCGAGACGTGCCGTCTGACCTGCCCTTCGTGCCCCGGGTCTCCTCCGGGGTGTCGCACCGGGGCAGTACACTGCGGCCATGACCGCCAACACGATCCTGAAGCGCCTGCTCGATGCCGGGATGCAGTTCACCGAGATGTCCCAGAGCACTGCCGAGAAACTGGTGAACGAGTTCGTCCAGAACGGGCAGATGCGCCGCAAGGACGCGGAGAAGACCGTGCAGCAGCTGGTGGAGCGTGGCCGCAGTTCGACCGAGCAGCTCTTCAGCGCCGTGCAGGCCGAGGTGGCCAAGCAGCTGGGTCGCTTCGCCGATCGGATCGACGACATCGAGGACCGCATCGAGGACCTCGCGGAGTCGCTCGGCATCGCCGCGAAGGCGAGCAAGGATGCGTCGCCAGCGGCCACCCCGACGGCGGCATCGTCGGCTGCGGCAGCCCCCGCAGCGAAGGCCCCCGCCACGAAGGCCGGTGCGGCTCCGGCGAAGGCCGCCAAGACACCGGCTGCGCAGGTCACCAAGGCCACCAAGAAGTCGCCGGCCAAGGCGGCCAAGGCGGCCAAGAAGTCGCCGGCCAAGAAGTCGCCGGCCAAGAAGGCCACCGGTACCAGCTCGGGCGTCGCGAAGGTCGCGACCAAGAAGGCAGCGAAGCGCTGACACGTGTCGCGACGGCTGCGTCTCGACGCGGATCTCGTACGGCGAGGGCTCGTGCCGAGTCGCACCGAGGCCGGCCGGGTCATCGAACTGCATCGAGTGCTCGTCAACGGCGCCATCGCCGAAAAGGCCTCGCGGCTCGTCGACCCCGGTGATGCCGTGGTCATCACGGGCGAACCTCCCCGCTTCGTCAGCCGGGGTGGCGAGAAGCTCGACGCCGCGCTCGACGCCTTCGGCCTGGAGGTCGACGGTGTCGGCGTCCTCGACGTCGGGGCGTCCACCGGGGGGTTCACCGATTGTGTGCTGCAACGTGGCGCCGCGCAGGTCGTCGCCCTCGACGTGGGTCACGGCCAGCTCCATCCGCGCATCCGCGACGATCGTCGGGTGACCGTGATCGAGCGGTTCAACATCCGCGCGCTCGAACCGCGGCACCTCCCCTTCGTGCCCGCCGTCGCCGTCGCCGACGTGTCGTTCATCTCGCTCACCAAGGTCATCCCGGTGCTCGCGCGGGTCGTCGCCCCCGGTGGCGATCTCGTGCTCCTGGTGAAGCCGCAGTTCGAGGCAGGTCGGGCCGAGGTGTCGCGAGGGCACGGGGTGATCACCGACCCCGAGATCCATGCCCGCGTCCGCGACGAGGTGGCCGACAGCCTCACGGCGGCGGGATGCGCCGTGATCGGCTGGTGCGATTCGCCGATCGCCGGTGGCGACGGCAATCGTGAGTTCCTCGTGCACGCCTGCGTCGGGGATCACCGCGTCGTCGGTGACGTCGGTGACGTCGGTGACGGTGGGAACTATCGGAAGAGGTCGAACGCATGAACCAGGTGCTGCTCGTGGCACATCACCAGCGCACGGAGGCCGCTGCCTTGGCGCGCGCCGCGGCGTCGTGGCTGCGTCAGCGCGGGGACGAGCCCTGGATGACGCCGGAGGACGCCGCGGCACTCGACCTGCAGGACCTCGCCGCCGAACGCGATCCGCGTCAGGCGCAGCTCGCGCTCAGCCTCGGCGGCGACGGCACGATGCTGCGCGCCGTGCAGTTGCTCGATGGCGCCCCGGTCCCGATCATCGGCGTCAACGTGGGCCTGCTCGGCTACCTCACCGAGGTGGAACCCCAGGCCATGACGGCGGCGCTCGAACGGTTCGTCGCCGGGCCCGACGCGGATCACGGCGACTGGCAGGTCGAACGGCGCATGATGGTCGACATCGTCGTCCAACGTCTGGGTGACGACGCCGAGGGGCCGCGCTGGCGGGCGCTCAACGAGGGTGTCCTCGAGAAGCAGGAGCCCGGGCACACGGTGCGGATGATGGTCCGCATCGACGGCGCGCCCTTCACCACCTACGCGGCCGACG
This sequence comes from Actinomycetota bacterium, assembly GCA_963169665.1. Taxonomy (GTDB): domain Bacteria; phylum Actinomycetota; class Acidimicrobiia; order Acidimicrobiales; family Ilumatobacteraceae; genus VFMC01. The sequence continues at coordinate 9,823 of CAUJET010000086.1, forward strand.
GCCTGATCGTGGCGACCCCCACCGGCTCGACGGCCTACTCGCTGTCGGCGCGCGGGCCTGTCGTGTCGCCGCGCCACCGTGCGCTGCTGCTGACGCCCGTCTCGCCGCACATGTTGTTCGACCGATCGCTCGTGCTCGACCCGGAGGAGACCGTCGAGGTCGAGGTCGTCGGTCATCGGCCCGTCGTGCTGTCGGCCGATGGCCAGCGGGCCGCGTCGGTGGCCGAGGGCGATACGGTGATCTTCCGTGCATCGGCCGCAGAGGCCCACTTCGTGCGATTCGGGCGTCGCCGCTTCCACCAGATCCTGAAGGCCAAGTTCGGCCTGTCCGATCGCTGAGCGAACTCGCACGAGGTGTCATACGCATGCTGATCGAGCTCCACATCGAAGACCTCGGGGTGATCTCCTCGCTCGACCTCGTGGTCGGCCCGGGCCTCACCGTGTTCACCGGTGAGACCGGCGCCGGCAAGACCATGCTCGTGGAGGCGATCAGCCTGCTCGTCGGCGGCCGAGCCGATGCGACCATGGTCCGGTCAGGCGCGACGGAGGCACGCGTCGAGGGACGCTTCGCCGACGGCGACGACGAGATCGTGCTCGCACGCGTGATCCCGGTCGACGGCCGATCCCGCGCCTACGTCAACGGTCGCCTCGCGACGGTGTCGACCCTGGCCGAGCACGGGGTGCGGCTGGTGGACATCCACGGTCAGCACGCCCACCAGAGCCTCCTCGGCGTGGGCGCCCAGCGCGCTGCGCTCGACCGTTTCGCCGACGTCGATCTCGAGCCGTTGCGCGCCGCCAGGGCGCGGCTCACCGAGATCGATGCCTCGCTCGCCGCGCTCGGTGGCGACGTTCGCACCCGGGCCCGCGAGATCGATCTGCTGCGCTTCCAGCTCGATGAGCTCGACGCGGCGGCCATCACCGGTCCGGACGAGGACGAGGAGCTCGAGCGTCGCGAGGACGTGCTGTCGGGGGCGCAGGCGCACCGCGAGGCGTCCGCCACTGCGGTCGAGGCGCTCACGAGCGACAGTGGCGCCCTCGATGCGGTGCAGACCGCGATCGCGGCGCTGGGCACGAAGGGTCCCTTTCGCGAGCTCGTCGTCCGGCTCCGCAGCGTGGCCGTCGAACTCGACGACGTCGCCGACGAGATCCGCCGTATCGCCGACGGCATCGACGACGACCCCACCAAGCTCGCCGAGATCACCGAGCGCCGTCAGCTGCTGCGGAACCTGCGCCGCAAGTACGGCGAGACCCTCGACGAGGTGATCGAGTTCCAACAGCACTCGCGGCAACGCCTCGACGAGCTGGAGGGCTACGACCAGGCGGTCGCACGCCTCGAGCAGGACCGCGATGCGGCAATGCGTGACGAGCGGCGGGCAGCGGCGGTCGTGGGCACACAACGGCGCGCGTCGACGGCGCGCCTCGGCGCGGCGGTGCAGACAGGTCTGCGCGAGCTCGCCATGCCGCGGGCCGAGATCGTGGTGGAGGTCGGCGACGAGGATCCCGGCGACGACGTCACCTTCCTGTTGGCGGCCAACCCGGGCACGCCGCCGCTGCCGCTCACCAAGGTCGCGTCCGGTGGTGAGCTGGCGCGGACGATGCTCGCCCTCCGGCTCGTGCTGATCGAGGCGCCGGGCACGCTGGTGTTCGACGAGGTCGATGCCGGCATCGGTGGCCGCGCTGCCCCCGCCCTGGGTGGTGCGCG